>DAICZP010000043.1 GCA_027311065.1 Thiomonas sp.
CAGACCGGGCGCCAGGTCGACATGGACCTCTCCAATTACCGCTCCTGCTACTTCGGCAAGTGGTACTACGGCCCCGCCCAAACCTACTTCGGCTCCGATGCCGGCTTCAGCAACACCGAAAGCGTCCACAAGAGTGTGCATTTCACCGGGCAGGATCTGATCGACGCCTTGCGCAAGGGGGATTCGGCGCTCGTCCACGAACTCGCCGTGCGCCTCGAAGGCCTCAGCGACGAAATGACCGAGCGCCTGGAAGCGTTGATGAATCTTCTTGCCTGATACTCCTTAACTCGAAAGCTACGGATCATGACCATGTCCAACGTGCTGAAAGATGTCGACGAGCGCTCGCGTCTCGCGGGTACCAACAAATTTGAACTGCTCCTGTTCCGGCTGGGGGTCGATCCGGGCGGCCGACGCGAAATCTTCGGCATCAACGTCTTCAAGGTTCGCGAAGCGCTGGTGATGCCTCCCATCACGGCCATGCCGGGCGCGCCACAACATGTGCTGGGGGTGGCCAACATCCGCGGCCAGATCGTTCCGGTGATTGATCTTCCCACCGTGGTGGGGTGCGCGCCAAAGGCACTGAGCATTCTGATCGTCACCGAATACGAGCGCTCGGTCCAGGGCTTCGCGGTGGAGGAAGTCGACGAAATCACCCGCCTGGACTGGAGCCGGGTGCTGTCGGCCGAAGCCAACGCCGTCGGTGGCATGGTCACCAGTATTGCCCGACTCGACAGCGACGATCTCGAGCAATCGCGTCTGGCACTGGTGCTCGACGTCGAAAAGGTCCTGCGCGACGTGCTTCCCTCACGCGTACCCGAGGTCAATGCCGCCCAGATCGGTCTACCGATCGCGATTCCGCACGGCAGCGTCGTCCTGGCGGCGGACGACTCCTTCGTGGCGCGCAGCCAGATCGAAAAGGTGCTGCAGGCCTTGCACGTCCCCTACGTGATGACCAAGACAGGCAAGGAGGCGTGGGAAAAGCTGCAGTCCATGGCCAACGACGCCCGTGCCGAGGGACTGGAGGCCAAGGACAAGGTCGCCGCCGTGCTCACCGATCTGGAAATGCCGGAAATGGACGGCTTCACCCTGACCAAGACCATCAAATCTGACGCCCGGTTCGCGCGCATCCCCGTCGTGATTCATTCCTCACTGACCGGACAGGCCAATGAAGATCACGCGCGCAGCGTCGGCGCCGAGGGCTATGTCGCCAAGTTCGTCGCCCAGGAACTGGCGGCGGCATTACGCAAAGCTATGGCTGCGGTGGCCACGGCAACACCCGCAGGTTGAGCTGAACGGAGCCATCATGAACGACCAGGAACACGCGTCGGCCGCGCCTCTGGCATCCAACCAACGCGAGACGGCGGAGATGTGCACTGCCGCGTTGCATGTACTGGCGCAACAGATCGAAGCTGCGCGCAAGCAGATGGATGCCGCGGTCCTCGACCTCAGCCAGAGATTCTCCGGCATGTATGCCAGCCTTGAAAGCACCGTGCGCGCTGCGAGTGCAGGCGACGGGAGCGAGCACTCCATCACGGCCTCCTTCGAGGCCAGCAGGGGCGAACTGCACCGGGTCGTTGAATTCCTGGGGACGGCATTTCGCCGCCGCGATGACGCCGTGCGCCAGGTGCAAGCGGTGACCGCGCACGCAAGCGCCTTGCAGGGCATGGTGGACCGTGTTGCGCAACTGGCCGCGAAAACGGACCTGCTCGCTTTGAACGCCACCATCGAAGCTTCACGCGCAGGCGTGCACGGGCGCGGCTTCTCGGTGGTGGCGGAGGAAGTACGCAAGCTCTCGCATCAGTCGCGCCAGACCAGCAAGGACATGTCCGAGCGCGTTGATGCGATCAATGTCGAAATTCGTGCGATGGCGGAATCCACGGCACGCGCGGGAGCCGAGGAACGGCAGACCTTCGACCGCACCGAATCGTCCCTGCTCGGCGTGTTGCGAAGCCTGCAGGAACAGGCGCAGACCCAGGAAACCATGACCGAAGTTCTGCGTCGCGAAGGCGCTTCCGTCCGTCAGGAGATCGGCCAGGTCATGGTCGCGTTACAGTTCGGGGATCGGGTCAGTCAAATCCTGGTGCATGCAACAGACAGTTTGCAGAAGTTGAACGCAGAATTGGATGCGCTGCGCGCGGATCCCGCGCGCTCGCCAGACCGGGATGGATTCATGCAGCGTGTCGCCCAGGGCTACACGACCGAAGAGCAGCGTCGCAACCACGGCGGCGTCGTCACCGAAGTGGACGACGGTGGAGGCGATATCACGTTTTTCTAATGTTTCAAACGATCTGCAAGGGGAAACAGGCAATGGAAATTTCCGTGCATGCGGATGGCGCGACGTGTCATGTTGCACTCGGCGGTGGACTCGACATCTATGCAGCGGCGCAACTGCGCGATGCCCTGCACGACCTCCTCGCGCACCATTCCACGGTTGAGATCGACCTCGCGTCCGTCGATGACATCGACAGCGCGGGCCTGCAGGTGCTCATGTCGGCGAAGTCCACTGCCGCTGCGCTCGGGCACCGCCTGTCGATGCGCGCCCACAGTCCCGTCGTCCTTGATCTGCTCGATCTTTGCAAACTCGAGAGGTTCTTTGGCGATCCCGTGATCGAGCTTGGCGCGCGCACAGCGCAGCCTTCCGTCTGAGGAGTCGCGCAATGAACTTTGAACAACAAATGCTGCAGGCGTTGCAGTCCTTCATCGTCGAGGCGCAGGAATTGCTCGCCGGAATGGAACAGGGGCTCCTGGATCTCGAGCAAAACGCCGATCCGGAAAACGTCAACGCGCTGTTTCGGGCAGCACACACGATCAAGGGCTCTGCGGGGCTGTTTGGTCTTGATGCCATCGTCCGGTTCACACATCACATGGAAACCCTGCTTGACGCCATGCGCGCCGGCACGGTGGCCGCCAGCGAGCAGGTCATTGGCGCTTTGCTCGATGGACGGGACCACCTTGCGCTGCTGGTCGATCTCGCGGCGCGCGGCGAGGACGCGGGGGCGCAACGGGATGGTGAACAAGCCCTCGTCGCGCGGCTGCAGGCCCTGCAGGGCACCTCCAGTGCCGTGCTCGCTCCAGTGTCCGCTGCACCCGCATCCAGCGCGGCTGAACCGGATCGCGTCACCGTCCTGCCCCAGGCCGCCGCGGAAACCGGAACCTGGCATTTGTCACTTCGCTTCGGCGAACACTGCCTGCGTCACGGCATGGATCCGCTGTCCTTCGTACGGTATCTGCGCGGAATGGGTGACATCGTCGGTCTGACCACCGTGAGCGATGCCCTGCCGGAGCTTGACGAACTCGATCCGGAGGCCAGCTATCTGGGCTATGAAATCAATTTCCGCAGCGATGCATCGAAGGAAGATATCGAGGCGGTGTTCGAGTTCGTACGCGACGAGGCAACCATCCGCATCCTGCCTGCGCACAGCCGGGTCGACGATTACGTCGATCTGATCCACAGCCTCCCGGAAGACGATCTGCGGCTTGGTGACATTCTGGTACAGATCGGCACCCTGACCCAGCACGAACTGCGCGAGGCGCTCAAGGAACAAGAGGCTGGCAAGGAGGACGACGGGGTCCATTCACCGCTGGGTGAGATTCTCACCCGTGATGGTGCTGTGCAGCAGCCCATTGTGCAGGCGGCGCTCGACAAACAGCGTCAGACCAAGGAGCGTCGCGCGCGCGACGGTCAGATGCTGCGCGTGCCGGCCGACAAGCTTGACGTGCTGATCAATCTCGTGGGTGAACTCGTGATCGCGAGCGCCGGCAACGCGTTGCAAGCGCAGAGCGGGCCACAGGCTGAAGCTGCGGCGCAAGTCACACGCCTGGTGGAAGAAATCCGGGAGCGCGCGTTGAAGCTCCGCATGGTCGAGATCGGCGAGACGTTCGCGCGCTTCCAGCGCGTGGTGCGTGACACCGCGCGCGAGCTTGGCAAGGACATCGCCCTGCAAATTCATGGTGCTGACACTGAGATGGACAAGTCGCTGGTCGAGGCGATCGGCGACCCTCTGATGCACCTCGTGCGCAATGCCATGGACCATGGCATCGAGCGTCCCGAGACCCGCGAAAAGCATGGAAAGCCACCACAGGGAACCCTTCGTCTGAGCGCCAACCATGATGCAGGATCGATTGTGATCGAGGTCGCCGACGACGGCGCCGGCTTGAATCGCGACCGCATTTGTGCGAAAGCCGTCGAACGCGGTTTGCTGACCGTCGAGGCCGCTGCCAACCTGCCCGACTCCGAGGTCTGGCAGCTGATTTTCGAACCCGGCTTTTCCACGGCGGATGCCATCACCGACCTCTCCGGCCGGGGCGTTGGCATGGATGTCGTGCGACGCAACATCGAAAGCATCCGCGGCACCATCGACATCCAGAGCACGGCAGGTCAGGGAAGCAGGATCCGGTTGCGTTTGCCGCTGACCCTGGCCATCATTGACGGATTCCTCGTGGAAAGTGCCGGCCGCAGTTACGTGCTGCCACTCGATTCAGTGGTGGAGTGCATGCAATACCAGGCCCTTGCCAGCAATCAGGGCTACATCAGCCTGCGCGGCGAAGTGCTGCCACTCCTGCATCTGCGGCAGGCGTTCGGAGCCGACCCTCGGGCAGGAACTCCGGCGCGGCAGAATGTCGTGGTTGTCCACGCCGCCGGCCAGCGCGCGGGACTGGTCGTTGATGCGCTGCTGGGGGAGTACCAGACCGTGATCAAGCCTCTGGGCGCGCTGTTTGTGCATTTGCGCGGAATCGGCGGCTCGACCATCCTGGGCAATGGCGTGGTCGCGCTCATCCTCGATGTTCCTGCGTTGCTTGCCGCTTTCGGCCGCGACAACGATCCGGTACCAGCCATTGCGGCCTGATCATCACGCCGTGCGCGTCGTCGAACCAGACGGCGCGCGCAAGGATTTTTCCGTTTCACATCCTGAATGTTTACTTCCATGGGATTTGACGGTTAGATTTCAGGGGCGGAGCGCGATTGCCCGCCGCATGAACCCGGAGACCCGACAATGAATTTTCCCGTTGCGCAAGCCACAGCACCCCAGATCGACGTGTTGGCAGCAGTCGGGCAGCCGACGGCCGGACAATACCTGACCTTTTCGCTCCAGAGCGAGGTCTTCGGCGTCGACATCCTTGGCGTGCGCGAAATCATCGGGTATGCGCGCCCGACCACCATTCCGATGATGCCCGGCTTTGTCCATGGAGTCATCAACCTCCGCGGCCACGTCGTGCCGGTGATCGATCTGGCGCAGCGATTCGGACGCACCGCAACTGAATTGCGCCCACGTACCTGTATCGTGATCCTCGAGGTTGGGGCCGGGGATACCACCCAGGCGCTTGGCATCCTGGTTGACGCGGTCAACGCCGTACTCGACCTCGATGCCGGGCAAATCGAGCCGGCTCCAAGCTTTGGCATCGGACTGCAACGCGAGTTCATCGAAGGCATGGCGCGCACGGATGCTGGCTTCATCATCCTGCTGGACGTCTCTCGCGTGTTGCGCGCCGAGGATCTTGCGGCCCTCGCGCAGGCTTCGGCAGGCGTCACGCAGGCTGGAGCCGTCCTGCGCGCCGGGGCGTTTGTCGGTTCCCCCCGGCGCACGCAAGCCATACCCCCCGCTCGTACAATGGAGGTACGGACGTGATGGCGTCTGTGTCAGCACTTCTGCGCCTTTGAACCACCGCGGCCTGGCCGTGTGATTGCGACCCACGATGAGCCTATCGCCGACGCTTGCAGATCATGCCTACGGCGAACGTGCCACGGCCATGCTTGTGTCCATCGGCATGGCTGTCAGATCCGCGGTTCCCGAAGTCGTGCGTGACTTCTATGCGACATTATTCGCGCAGGCCGGGCCGCGCGCCGTCCTCGACAGACTCACCGACGTCGAGCTGGCGCATCTGCGTGAACGACAGAGCGCGCATTTGCTGCACATGGTGTCTCCGGGACTGACGGCAAGTGATCATCGTGCCCTCGCCATCCGTGTCGGGAGGATCCACGCCATGCTCGGCGTCGACATCGCATGGCTGGCGGACGCATATGTTGGCTACCAGCACACCCTGCGCGCGCTCATCAACCAGCGCGTTCCAGACCAGGCGGACGCGAGCGCGGTGTTGGATGTGTTAGCGCGTCGGCTTCAGATCGAGCTCGAAGGCCAAGCCGAGGGCTATCGGGCGCTGGAGGCGGACCTGACTGCGCACTTCGAGCGCATTCTTGGCGACGTGCAGACGTCGACCAACCTGCAGGATCTTTGCGGTGCCGTGATTCGCGGTCTGGCATCCATCGACGGCATGACTGGCGCATGCGTGGGCCGAATCGACATCGATGGCAATCTGGCGGTCGAGATGGCCGCGGGGGAGCGTGTGACTGACTACCTCGCGGCCATCGAGGACGGCATTCTTCCGCCCATCCGGCTTGCGCCACCTGCCACACAACCGACCGTCCCCGGACCGGCGAGCATCGCGTGGCAGACAGGGGAGATCGAGGTCGACGACGCGTTCCTGAAAAATCCAGTGCTCGCACCCTGGCATTCAAGTGCGAGCCGCCTTGGACTCCGTTCGGCCCTTGCATTGCCACTGGTGGACGAGGTTGGCAACAGTTTCATGATTTTGTACGTTTTCAGTCAGTGGCAAGGATTCTTTGGCATGACCGCGCGCCAAACGTTCTGGCGCCAACTGCGCGAAGGCATGACCCAGGCAGCCAACAACTTTGCGCAGGGCGTCGTCATTCCGCAACACGAACGCAAGCGCATGAGTGGCTATGTGCGTGCCGGGCGCGTCCGCATGCTTTATCAGCCGGTCATCGACTTGCGCTCCCGGGCTTTGGTTGCGGTGGAAGCACTCGCACGCCTGATCGATGAACAGCACGCGTTGGTCAGCCCGGCGGTTTTCCTTCCGGCGCTCGGCCAGGATGACCTCCTCCACCTCTTCGAGCACGGTCTGCGTCAGGTTTGCGAGACGCAAAAAGCCTGGCATCGCCAGCATCTGGATCTGACGGTGGCGGTCAACCTCCCGCCCCAGGGCATTGTGGACGCACGTTACCACCGCCTGCTTTTCGGCACCCTGGAATCGAGCGGAACGGATACCGAGCGCATCCAGCTCGAGGTTCTGGAAACACCCGAGCATGGCAGCAAAACGCTGCGGGACGCGTTTTTCAGCACGGCGCGCTCGCTCGGCATCACCATCGTGCAGGACGATCTCGGTGCCGGGCATAGTTCGCTGTTGCGCATGAGTAGTATGCCCTTCGACGGTATCAAGCTCGATCAGGCCCTGCTGCGACAGCTTCTTTTTGGCGATGTGCGTGCCCTCGGGTTCATCTACCACATCACCCGCCTCGCGCATGGCCTCGGGCTCAGCGTGACCGCGGAAGGATTGGAGCTGCCCGGCATGATCGAGGCCGCGGCAATCCTGGGCGTCGACAAGGGCCAAGGCTTCGCGATCGGGCGTCCGCTGCCGGCGGACGCCATTCCGCACTGGCAGCGAACCTACCCCGGCTGGAGCCAGGATGCGGTTCCCGGTACCGCCCTTGGAGCGCTCGCGGCGCAATTGCTGTGGGACGAACAGCTCGAAGGTCTATGCCATTGGCCAGGGTTGATTCGCGCGTTCGCCGCCTCGACCTGCGCCGTGCGCCGTTATGCAGACACCCATGCCAGGCAAGACACCGCGCTTCACGAGATCCTGCGCCGCAATCGCAACTGCGCAATTCAGGGAGCCAGCGACGCTGGCTACCGCGGCGCCCGTGAAGAGTTGATCCATCACCTGTCCCAGCGCTGGCAGGCCGAGGTTCCAGCCTCGCTCGCCGGTCAGCACTGAGGTTGGCGCGCCGCGACGCACTCAGTCGTGGGTGTGCTCGAACAACATGAACACCTCCGCTCCATCGCGGACGACGCGGCAAGGTACGCCGTGCGGCAACGTCAGTTTGGTGCGCTGGTGGCCGAATGGAAGCCCTGTCAACACCGGAACACGCGCGGCGCGCAATGCGTCACGAAGCCAGGTGATCGCAGATGCGAGGTCATAGCCCGCGTCATGGCGATGCAGGTGATAGCCGGTAAATCCACCCAGCAATATGGCCTTTTGCCGCTGCGCGATACCTGCATGCACGAGTTGGGTCAACAATCGCTCGACCCGGTACGGGTGCTCCCCCACGTCTTCGAGGAACAAGACGCCATCGAGCTGTGGCATGAACGGCGTGCCGACCAGCGAAGCGACCATCGACAGGTTGCCTCCCCAGAGCACCCCCTCCCGGTCAAGACCGCGCGGCGCATCGACGCATGCAAAACCCACCGCCTCCTGGCGTCCATGGACGGCGTCCACGAAACTGTCCACCGTGATCTCATCCGGACACGCGTCACCAAAGTCCGCGCAGGCCATCGGGCCAGCGAGCGTGGGCGCGCCCGTACGCGCCAGCAAGGCCAACTGCAGGGCAGTGAAGTCGCTGTGACCGATCCAGGCCTGGCCGCGCCGTACGATGGCATCGTGCAGCAGGGGGTAGTCGATGCGATGCAGGATCCGGCTCAACCCGTAACCACCCCGTGTCGCCATGAGCACGCCGGCGCGGCTGCGGGCCGCGGCATGCAGCGCCTGCAGGCGCTGGGTGTCGGTGCCGGCAAAACGCTCGACGCGCCGCAGCGCGCGCGTGTCGACCTCCACCGAGAATCCGAGCGCGCGCAAATGCAGCACCGCCTGTTCCAGTCGCTCGGGCTCCTGTATGGCGCCGGCTGGCGACCACAGGCGCAGGCGCTCCCGGTCAGCTGCCGCCGGGGTCGTGCCTGTGCGCATCAGTCGTCCTCCGCAGATGGCGCCGCACCATCAACATGCATCACGTCGAGCCCACCGGCATGAACCTGTGCGGTTGCATCACCCGAGGTGATCGCTGGCGGGCCGCGTCGGCGCGTCCGAAAGAACTCCTGCAGGAGCGCGGAGCATGCGGGCGCCTCAACCCCGCCCAGCGCGGAACAGTGATGATTCAATCGCGGCTCGCTGAACAGGTCCAGCACGCTACCCGCAGCTCCCGTCTTCGGATCGTGCGCGCCGAACACCACGCGCGACACGCGTGCGTGCAGCATGGCCATGGCGCACATGGCGCAGGGTTCCAGCGTGACATACAACACGCAACCAGGAAGACGATAGTTTCCCAGCAGCGCCGCCGCTTGTCGCAATGCGACGATTTCCGCGTGTGCCGTGGGATCGCTGTCTCCGACAGGACGGTTGTAACCGGTGGCGATGACGTGACCCTCGCGTACGATCACGGCGCCCACCGGCACCTCGCCCACCAGCCAGGCGTTGCGAGCCTGGTCGAGCGCCAGGCGCATGAACGCCTGGTCGGCAGCCGCCGCTGCGGTGGGAAAGTCGTGCATGATGCCCAGTCCGGTTGGTCAGGTTACGCCAGGAAGAAACGGACCCCGGAGCGTTCCGACCCGCGGGAATCATGCCGGACGTTCATCATCGCGCGGCGCAAAATATGTCCAGCGATTCCGGGATCGTCGTCGCGACCCCTGTTCAATGCGCCGCGGCCTTGTCACCCCGAATGGTGTCGAGATCGAGCCCGAGTGCCTTGAGGTTGCCCTTGACAGTTTCGACGTCATCGACACTCGCGGCGTTGTAGTAGCCGGTCTCGATCGCCTTGGCGGGCACATGCTCACGGATGTCGAATTCAGGGCGCTGCTGCGCGTCCACGTACAAGCTCACGTCGGCCACTTCCTGCAGGGTCAGGTTGGGATTGCCCAGAGGCATGTTCTGCTTGACCCAGGTTCCCATTTGCACCGGCTTGCTCATCCCCGCACCCGCGTTATAACTGCCAGCTCCCCAAAGCGGTGGAAACCCCGTCTGTCCCTGTCCGTCGGCGCCGTGGCAGGCCGCACAGCGCGCGGCGTACACCTGAGCACCCGCGACGTAATTGGCATGCGTCGCCTGCTTGAACAGGGGGGGAAGCTGCTGGTCCGGCCATTGGTTGGCGAAAAACGGCGTCACCGGTTTGATCGGGTTCTGCTTGATCGGCTGCCCTTCGGAGAGCCACGTCATGTAGGTGGTCATCGCGGTGATGGCCCTCGAGTCGATCGGCGGGCGCATACCGTTCATGCTGCGCATGAAACAGTTCGCGATGCGGTCCTGGAGCGACTCGACCACGCCCTCGCGCTTGGACCAGGCCGGAAACGCCGTGGCGCTGCCGATGAACGTACCGACGGTCGACGTGGTACCCGCGTCGATGTGGCAGCTTGAACAGTTGAGCTTGTTGCCGACGAAGGCCTTGGTGAGGGGGTTGGTGTCGGTGTGCTGCATGAGCTCACGCCCCAGCCGCACCGTCTCTCCGAGTTGACCGGGTGGCTCGGCTTGCGGAACCGGGGGGATTTTCACGCCCTCGGCGGCGACAGCGGCATTGATGGACAGAACGAGCAATGAGGAGATGCCTATCAACCGTTCAATTTTTTGCATGTTTGATCCCTCCGTCTTCTTTTTGATGATCGGGATGCTTCGCGAGCGAGGCTACGGCAACATTCCCGATGTTCCAGCTGAACGTGTTACACCGCGGGCAGCGCCACGCGAGCGACAAGCCCGTCGAGCCGTGCGGCCATGGTCGCATCGTCGAACAGGTCCGCTGCCCACACCAACATCAACTCACCATCTTTGGCGAGATCCACCGTCAGTTGCAGATCGATTGGAGTTTCCGCCACGTCCATGGTCAGCAATTCGGCTTCGAGACCGTCGAGCGTCGGCAAGCGCAGCGGCACGTTCAGCATGTTGAACATGACGCGGGGCTCGTTCCATCCGGGTTCATCAGCCCGTATCAACGCAACCAGGTCGTCGTATGCGAGGCCCTGGTGGGCAAACGCCTCCAGCGATGCCTGACGCACGTCTGCGATCATACCCTGCAGCGTGGCCGCCGGCGCGACCCGGGTGCGGATCACGAGGGTGTTGATCAGGCTGCCGACCACCTCCTCGGCGGCGGCGTCGGTGCGATTGGCCACCGGTGTGAGCACCGCGATGTCCTCCTGCCCGCACCAGCGTGCCAACTCGATCTGGAACGCAGCCATGAGCGCCATGAAAGGCGTGGCTCCGAGTTCCGACGCCCGCGCCTGGATCTGCCGGACCCAGTCCGCTCCAAGCCTGCGCCCCAAGGATCGCGCGCGGCGGCTGTAGCCGGCTCCGGCGTCGATCCGGGTCGGCAGCGCCAGTGGACGCAGACCGCGCAATCGGGGCAGCCACCAGTCGCGCAGTGCAGCAAGGCCTTGCGCCTGCTCGAGGGCCCGCTCCCGCGCCGCGACATCCACGAAGTCGAAGATCTTCGGCGGTAGTGGGTTGGTGGCACCTTGTTTCGCTGCGTTGAACAACACCGCAAGATCCCGGAACACGATATTCCAGCTCCATGCATCGCTCACGACGTGGTGCATGGTGATCACGAGCAAATGCCGCGACGGCGATGCGCTGCCGAGCATCACCCGGAAAACTGGCCCACGTGCCAGATCAAAAGGCTCGGCGGCGCTTCTGGCTGCGCGCGACAGCAGGTCTGCCTCGCGTTCGGCCTCGCTTTCGCCGTCCGGCACGAGCGTCGTCCAGGCAAACGCCGCGTCGGGAGCGATCACCGCCACCGGCTCGAGGTCGCTTCGCGCGAAACGGGTTCTGAATGCCTCGTGGCGGGCCACCAATGCCCGGAACGCGGTATCGAGCGCCGGGCGATCCAGGCTGCCACTCAAGCGCATCGCCATCGACATGTTGTACGCCGAACCCTTGCGGTCGAGCTGGTGAAGCACCCACATCCGACGCTGCGACAACGACACCGGCAGGGCATGCTCGCGCGACAACCGCTGCGGCACCAGGCCGTGCGTGTCGTCCTCCTCGCCCATCGACTCCGCAGAGGCTTCGAGCGCCGGCAGGAGCGACTCCATCGCGGCAATGTTGGCGACATCGAACAGCGTCGAGACATCGAGCGTCACCCCGAAGACATCACGGATCCGCGCAACCGCAGCAACCACGGTCAGCGACGTGGCGCCGAGGTCGAACACATCATCCTCCGGGTCAAGATGCTCGAGTTGTAGCAAACCGCACCAGATACGCGTCAAGGCGTGGCGGGCCGGTGTCATGGCGGCCAGTTTCGTCGCGCGCGCTGCCCGGGGCCTCGCCGGGACCGGTAGCGCGTCACGGTCAACTTTTCCGTTGCGTGTCAGCGGCAAGGCGTCGAGCTCCATGATCAGCGCCGGAACCATGTAACCCGGCAGACGCTCCTGCAGCGCGGCGCGCAACCCCTCGGCGCCGCCATCACGCGTGACAACATAGGCAACCAATTGCCGGTTTCCAGGCTCGAGTTCCCGTGCCACGACCACAGCCGCACGCACTGAAGGATGGGCAGCGATGGATGCCTCGACTTCGCCCAACTCGATGCGGTAACCATTGATCTTGACCTGGTGGTCGACGCGTCCGAGATATTCCAGGATGCCGTCCGGTCGCCAACGCGCGAGATCGCCGGTTTTGTACATCCGTGCCGATGCCTGTCCGATGAATGGGTCCGCGAGAAACCGCTCGGCGCTCAGGTCCGGCCGATTCAGATAACCTCGCGCCACCCCCACTCCGCCGATATAGAGTTCCCCCGTCGCCCCAACCGGTACGGCCTGCAGGGCGGCATCGAGCACATACAGCGTCGTGTTCGCGATCGGACGGCCGATCGGCACCGATCCGGTCACCGGCTCGCCCACACCCACTTCGTGCACACAACACCCCACCACCGTTTCCGTCGGTCCGTATTCGTTGATCAGGCGCGTCGCCGGGGCAACATCGCGCCAGAACTGAAGCATTTCAGCCGTCAGGTTTTCGCCGCCGATGACAAACACCCGCGCGGCCTCGACGGCCTCTGACGGCGTGAGTTGTCGGGTCAAAAGCTCCAGATGCGCCGGGGTGATTTTCACCAGCGCGCGAGGCGGGCCATGCCGCAAACCGGCCACAAGGGGCTGCGCACCGACGCCATGGGGCAACAACTCGATGACGCCACCGCACAGCAACGCCGGAAACAGGCTGGTGACCGTCAAGTCGAACGAAATCGACGAATGCACCGGCACTGGCCCGCCACGCGCCGGCTGATACACGCCGATGGCCCACCAGAGGTAATTCACCAGACCGCGTTGGGTGATCAGCGCGCCCTTGGGCTGCCCGGTCGACCCGGATGTATACATGACATACGCCAGATCGGCGGGCGTCGTTCCGCTCTCCACGGCATCCCCCGAGTCCGCATCGATGGTCGCGGCTTCGGCATCGAGATCGAGAACCTTGCCCGGGGCATCGACCAATGCCTGCGTGGACGCGTCGACCAGAATCAGCGGCAGTGACGCGTCGTTGATCATGAACGACAGGCGCTCAGCCGGATACTCTGGATCCAGCGGCACGTAGGCCGCTCCTGCCTTCCAGACCGCGAGTAGCGAGATGATCAGCGCCGGCGTGCGCGGCAGTGCCACGCCGACAAGACTGCCGGCACTGATGCCGCGCGCGCGAAGATGCCGGGCGAGCCGGTTGGCGCGGGTCTCGAGTTCACGATAGGACAGACGCTGGCCGGCGTGCAGGACGGCGTCGGCATCCGGCGTGGCCGCGGCCTGGCGCGCACGCATCGGGAAATGGTGCCCGGGTCGCGTTCCATGCCGGCGGCGGCAAGCCGGCAAGCCCGGTGTCTCTCACAGCGACCATGCAATGATCTCCTTCATCACCTCATTGGAACCCCCGTAGATGCGCTGGACACGACTGTCGATCCACATCCGGGCGATTGCATACTCAAGCATGTATCCGTAACCACCGTGGATCTGCAAACAGGTGTCGACAATCTGGCACTGACGCTCCGTTGTCCAGTATTTCGCCACGGCGACGTCCGCATCAGGAAGCGTGCCGGCGATACGCCGCAGCACGCAGGCGTCGACGAATGCGCGCCCTACACGCACGTCGGCTGCGCATTCCGCCAAGCGAAATCGCGTATTTTGCAGATCAAACAGCGACTTCCCTCCCAGCATGCGTTCTTTCGCGTACCGTACGGTGACATCGAGCGCGGCCTGGGCCGTCGCAACGGCGGAGACCGCCAGCGACAGTCTCTCGTACGCCAGTTGCTGCATCATTTGCCCCATTCCGCGCCCTTCTGCCGGCCCCAGAAGGTTTGCAGCTGGGACACGCGCGTCGTCAAAGAACAGTTCGCAGGTATCTTGCCCGTGCATCCCGACTTTTTCGAGTGGTGGACCGGTGCGATAGCCCACCAACCCATCGGTCTCGACCATGAGCATGGAAAGCGCACGTGGCGCTGGTGCCGTGTCGCTGGTGCGCACGGCGAGGCAGACGAGGCCGGCCTGACACCCGTTGGTAATGAAGGTTTTGGCGCCGCGCACCCGGTAGTCCGCGCCATCGCGTACTGCGGACGTGCGCAAGGCCGCAAGATCAGACCCCGCGTCGGGTTCTGTCATCGCAACCGCGGCCACGAGTTCGCCGCGCGCCATGCGCCCGAGCCAGGCGCGTTTTTGTGCCTCGGTTCCGTAGGCGAGCAAGTACTGCGCGACGATGCTCTGCACCCCGAGGCCGAAGTGCACGCCTGCGCGTGCCAATTCCTCCATGACGACGCACGCATGCATGAAGGTTCCCCCGCCGCCACCATATTCTTCGGGAACATCCGCGAGCAGCAGACCGGCGGCTCCCGCCCCTGACCAATCCGAGGCGTCAGGCTGTCCGCGCGTGCGCCACAGCGCTTGGCGGGGTACGAAGACCTGTTCAATGAACCTGCGTACGGACGCCCGGAACATGCCGACATCATCAGCAACCGTATCGCCAGCCCCCGCCTCCTGAAACGCTTTGCCAGATTGGTTATCCATGTATGCGCCTCTTGCCACGATCACACCCTCAGACCACCATGCCACGTCATTGGCCATGGTAATCGCGGCGCGGGCCCGTTCCCTCCACGGTTGCGGCGTCGGGGTCCTCGCAATCTGTGAAATAGTTGGTGTTCATCGACGCTGGAATGGACTAACCTGGGTTGGTCGCGACTTTGACGGCACTGCCATGGAAACGCTTCCGAAGGACATCGCCGAACGCCTCGCACGCCGTCTCGCGGATCTGCCTGTGCTTCCCTCGGTCATCACCGGATTACTCCGGCTTGATGCTGACAGCGGCGATTATTTCGAAACGGTGCTCCAGTACGTCCACGGAGATCCAGCTTTCGCGGCCCGGTTGATGAAACTCGCAAATGCCGCGCCCAGCGGCAACACCCGGCCCATCGATTCGATTCACGGCGCCCTGCTCCGCGTTGGCGCGCGGAAGGCGGTTGACCTGATCCTGGCGCGCTCGGCGACCCGGGTCTTCCCTCCGCGACAGCCGCGCGATCGTGTGGTCTGGATCCATTCGCTGAACACCGCCTGGATCATGCGCCGCCTGGCGCCAATGATGCTCGACGAACGCGTGGATCCAAACGTCGCCTATCTCGCCGGCTTGCTGCATGACATCGGCCGCTTCATTTTGCACCTCGAAGTCGGCGAGGAGGAGTGTCCTGAAGAGGAGGAGCCGTGGGAGTCGGAAGCCGAGTTTTTTGCCGCTGAAAAAGGTATTGCTGGTCACACCCACGCGGAACTCGGGGGCCTTGCCCTGCAAGGCTGGGGGCTGCCAGCCGATTTCGTGCACGCCGCGCGTGACCATCATCTTGCTCCCGAGCAACGCGATGACACAGGCGCTCAGTCCAGCCTGCTCGATTTGCTGCGCGATGCAGACCACATCGCCATGACCGCGCCACCATTGGTGCAGGCCTGGACCGAGGACAGCACCCAGGCATTGCGGACGCTGTTGTCGTTTGACCTCATTCGGCGTTACCGCGGCGATACCCTGCACCGCCTCGATGTCGTGCACAACGCCCTGGGCGAAGCGGCGAAAAGCATCGCCGTGCTGGATGACGTTCCCGCTTGACACGCAGCTGCCCCCGCGGCGGCGCCCATTGATCCATGCCATGCGAGGACGCGCAATTGGCGAACGACTGCGCAACCCGATCTTGCGCGCGTTGCCTAGAATCGCGTGAAGGACGAAACCACCATGCAGACCAATTTACGCAGAATCGCCGTCGTGGACGACGACGCCTTCATGGTCAAGATCATGACCATGATGATCACGAGAATCGGCATGTTCGAAGTGACGGGATTCGCCGACTCCCGAAGCGCCCTTGAAGCCATTACGGCTGAAGGGGCCGGATTCGACACCGTGATCCTCGATCTGAATATGCCCGACATCGACGGGTTCGAGTTCTTCCGTTCCCTTGCACAGGCGCGCAGTCACTGTGCGCTCATCCTTTGCAGCGGCGAAACTGACTCATTATTGCGTAGCGCAGCGGATATCGCGCAGGCGCAGGGCTTGCGCGTCGTTGGAAATCTCCCCAAACCACCGCGGATCGAGGTCATGACCGAACTCCTCGAGCGCGCTGGCACCGGCGTGGCGCCGATGACGCCAGTCCGCCGTGCGATTGCGGCAAGCGATCTGCTCGCCGCCGTTGCTGCTGGAGAAATTTACTGTCTTTACGGGCCGGTGGTGGAAGCGCGGTCGGGTTCCCTGGTCGTGGCCGGGGCAACGGTGCGTTGGGGACACGCGCAAGAAGGCGTGCTGGTCCCCGATGCCTTCATGCAAGTCGCGGACAACGCGGGCATGAGCGCACTGCTGACGCGGGAAGTTCTCGAGATGGCATTCGCCCAGCAGGCACGTTGGCGTGCGCAAGGACTGGAACTGATTCTTTCCGTGCCGGCAGCTGGTCAGGCACTCGGAGAGAGTGATTTCCCGGACTTCGCCGCAGACTGCGCGGCGCGTCACGGCGTACCGCCCGCGTCGGTTCTGGTGCGCCTCGACGAAGCCAGCGTTGCAGCCCTGGAACCGGCGTTCGGGGAAGCCATTGCCCGGCTTCGACTGCGCAAATTCAATCTGACTCTCGATGAATTCGGCGCGCACGGCATGCCTCTGGGCGTGCTGCGCGACGTGCTCTTTCAATCCATCCGTATTGCCCCCAGCCTGGTCGCCGGGGCGCATGCGACCGCCATTGCGGGCAGTCTTCTTCATGGCTGCATCGACATCGCGCATCGGATCGGCGCGCAGGCAACCGTGACCGGAGTGACCGACCGAGCGGATTGGGAATTTTGTCGCAAGACCGGCGTTGATCGCCTCGAAGGACCATTCATCGCCGAGCCGATGGCGGGAGATGCGCTCGCGGCCTGGGAACATGGCTGGCAGTCACGCGTCTGGACCGAGGAACTCACGCCACGCCTGCCACCGCGGGCGCTACGCCCCCAGGACACCTGAGACCCGAAGGGGTTAACGCGGCTCGTCACCCACGATTTGCTCGAGCGCCGCACGCACCCGTGCGCGCTCGCGTCTGAAAGCGCCGAGCAACGAGAGCCCGGCGTCGGCACCTTCGCCGACACGTCCAGTTGCCTCCATGTTCGCGCAAAGGTCACCAAGATCGAGCGCTCCCACTGTGCGCGCCGAAGACTTGAGCTTGTGCGCCAATGCGCCGACGCCATGCCAATCACCCGCTTGCGCGGCGTGTTCGATGGCGCCTGCAATGCTGTCGAGCTCGCCGCGGAAGTGCGCCAATAATGCATCGATGGTTACGGCATCGTCGCCGACAAACCCCTGCAGCACTGCAACGTCGATGGGTGCACGCGCAGGGTCTGGCGGGGGACTGGGTGCTGGATCCAGCGGCGCGCCGGACGGTGCCGGCACCGTCCCAGGCTCCGGTTGTGGAGCAAGCCAGGCTGTCAACGCCTCCTGGAGTGCCTGAAGCCGGATGGGCTTGGTGAGGTGTCCATCCATCCCGGCGTCAACCGCACGTTGCAACTCCACGTCCTGGGCGGCTGCAGTCACCGCGAGCACCGTCGCGGGCGCCCGCCCCTGGGCTGCCTCGAAGACACGGATCGCGCGGACCAGTTCAAAGCCATCCATGTCAGGCATATGCAGATCGGTCAGTACCAAACGATAGTTGCCGCTCCTGAACATCTCCAGGCCCTCGCGTCCGTCTCGGGCCATGTCGGCACGCACGCCGCAGCGGGCAAGCTGCAGCCGGATCACCTCGCGATTGGTTTCGTTGTCTTCCGCCACCAGCACCGTGGGTGCGCTCGAAACGCCCGTCTCGGTGGTGAGGAACCCCGCTGGATCCATGCCTGGCATGGACGAAGCCTCGGGTGCATCACAAGGCTGGCCGTCGGCAACACGCCGCACCGCCGCAAGCAACTCCTTGCGCGGGATGCAATCCCGATCGAGTCGAGCCTCGCCTGCAAATAATCCGGCCGGCAGCGCTTTGCGCACCACAAGCGCCTGCCGCGCACCCAGCGGACCGACGGGCTCTTCGCACTCCACCTCGATGTCCACGGCGTCCGTGCCTGGCACACTGCCAGCGAGACGCGCCCCAGCCGCCTCCAGATATGCCTCGACGCGTTCGCGACACTCGGCGTCGGCTCCAAGCACCCGGCATGCAAGGCCTGCAAGAGCGTTGTCACGGTGGTCCATCTCGGGGTTGGGTGCGCGCATCGGCAGACGGACCGTGAAGTTGCTGCCTGCCCCAGGCTGACTTTCAACGCGGATTTCTCCGCCCATCAATGCAACGAGATGGTGAGTGATGGTCAAACCCAACCCCGTGCCGCCATAGCGCTTGGTGGTTCCAGGATCTGCCTGCTCGAACGGCTGGAACAAGCGCGCCAGGCTGCTGGCCTCGATACCGATGCCGTCGTCTTCGACGCCAAGTTCGAGGACCCCGCCAATTCCGTCCGCATGCGCGGCGCGCGCACGAACCGATACATGCCCTGGGGTGGCGCGCCCACCCGAAAACTTGATGGCATTGGAGGTCAAGTTGGTCACGATCTGTCGCAGTCGTATCGGATCGGCCACAATGACAAGTGGAATATGCGGATCAACGAAATAGCGCAGATGGCAATTCGACTTTTCCGCCACGTGCTTGAACAACTCGACTGCGTCCCGCACGACCTCCTCGACGTCGACATGCTCCTGCGCAATCTGTAACTTCCCCGCCTCCATCTTCGAGAAATCAAGCAAGTCGTTGATGATGCTCAGCAGCGCCACCGCGGAGCGCCGACTCACCTCCGCCATGCGTGCTTGCGCGGGCAGCAGGCTCGATTGCAGCAGGAGGTCGAGCATACCCACCACCCCGTTCAACGGGGTACGAATTTCATGACTGACATTGGCCAGGAACTGCGATTTGGAGGCGTCCGAGCGTTCGGCAACCGCCCGCTGTGCTTCGCTTTCACGGCGGATCATCGTCTGGCGCATCAATGCGAGCACCAGACCGGTACCCAGCAGCACGACCAGAAACACCAGAGTCGCCTCGATCACCGGCGCCTGCGACGGCTGCTGATACGCGATGAACTCCCATTGCCGTCCCCCAACCGTCGTCGTGCGCGCATCCACCAAGTCGTGAGACCTCAGCGCAACCGGGTCGAGCGAGAAACCTTTCGGATAGAGGACTGCATCTGGATGGCCGGCAGCGTGCTCGGTGATGTCGAACGCCGCCAGCTTGAGCGCTCCTCGCGGCGGTGCTGCCACGGCTTGAAGCGTCGGTGCGATCAGATTGCGTACCTTGAACACGCCAAGCACGAATCCGCGCAACGACGCGGGCGCATGCTCCACGGAAGGGCCAAACACGGGGTAGAACACCAGGAATCCGTAGCCACCATCGACTGATTGCACCAGAACGATGCGCGCGGTGGCGATCATGCCGCCGGTTGCGGCGGCGCGCCGCAATGCTGCACGGCGCGCCGGATTCGATGCCAGGTCGAACCCGAGCGCCTTTTCGTTGCCGGCAAGAGGTGCGACGTAATACACGTGGAAATACTGTGACCGAGTGGGCTCGACCGCCATTCCGTGGGGTCCGATCGACTTGAAGGTGAAGTCGTCGAACCCGTCGCGTCGTGCCGCCTCCTCGAATCCGGCCCGGGCGTCGCCAGAGACCTCAGGAATCCACTCCAAGGCTTGAATTGCGGCGTTTTTCGCGAGCAACGGCGCGCAAAAATCGTCAAACTGCCGACGGTTGATCGTTCCCACGCTGTTGAACAGCGCCCGTAACGCCACCAGATCAGCCAACGCAGCGTCGAGATGCTGACGCGCGTCCGAAACCCGCTGCTGTGCAGCCTGCTCGAAACGCGCGCGCTCCTTTACGTGCTCGGCACGAAACACGAAGGTCGCCAGCACCCCGGCAAGCACGAGGCCGAACACCGCCATGGCGATGAATTGAGGAAGATTGCGCCGGAAGGAGAACGAAAGCATGGGAGCGCTGGCTGAGATGGGTCAAGTGTAGATTGTTTGTCGACCGTGCTCGCCTGCGGTTTTCCACATCTGCCGCTCCTCGGTGTGCAAGCGCTTCCAATGGCGTCGATGCCCCGGGGTTCAGTCGCGGCCCCTCATCGAATGTCAACCCGCATTTCGCCTGCAGGGTATCCCGGCACGCCACCAGCCTCCTCGCCGCCAGCAAGGGCCTTTCGGCGTGGAATCATTCCCACTCTATTGTTGATAGGAAATTTTTTATTATTAAAATCATTAGCTTGCAAATGCAAGTATCTTCAATGCCATGAAAAACACCATGTTCAGTCCAATTGCCCTGCGTTAGGGACTGATTATCCCGCCGCCTGCAGCACACTGGGCCGCGCCACGATGGCCTTGAACAGATTGCCGGCCCGATCATCAATGAGTTCGATCTGCGGCCAGGCTCGAATTACACGCAGAAGGCCACTGCCTAGCCCGCGATAGGGAAGGAGCTTGGCCGCGAAAGAGGCGAGGATGGGATTGCGCATGTTTGAGTTGCCGGCCTTGATGTTCTCGATGGTCAGGTTGTTGGGCAGGTGGCCGGGGCTGATGATCTCGACGCGATCCGCAAAGACCAGCACGCGCACCGGAGCGCTGATGAAGTAGTCGCGGTGGATGAGGGCGTTGGCGATCAGCTCTTCCCAGACGATGCGGGGAATCTCAGGCAGGCCCTGAGAGTTGAATCCTTGCTCG
>DAICZP010000047.1 GCA_027311065.1 Thiomonas sp.
TAGACAGCCGCGGCAGGGGATGATCGGCGCGCATGATCATGTCACCGATCATCCCCTGCAGGCCAAGGCGCTGGCCATCTTGCGGGCTGTACAGCCGGGCGACGCCGAGTTGCTCCAATTGCGCGATTTCCTCGGGGCGGATGACACCGCCGCCGCCGCCGAAAACCTGGATGTGGCCGGCACCGAGCGCGCGCAAGCGCTCGATCATGTAGCCGAAATACTCCATGTGCCCGCCCTGGTAACTCGATACGGCGATGCCGTGCGCGTCTTCCTGGATCGCCGCGCGCACGATGTCGTCGACGGCGCGATTGTGGCCGAGATGGATCACCTCCGCACCCATGGAAATGAGGATGCGGCGCATGATGTTGATGGCGGCGTCGTGTCCGTCGAACAGCGATGCGGCGGTGATGAAACGCAGGCGCTCGCGCGGTTGGTAAGCAGCCAGCACGGCTGCGTCGGACATGTCGGTCATCGCGGTCTCCATGGGCAGACAGGGCGGATCGGGTGCCCGCCTTGGTTGACGTATACGTCAACTCCGCAATGTAGCCGATTTCTCCGCGCGCGGGAAACGCCGCTTTACTTTCACCTTGATAGCGGCACCGTCACCGCCGAGCCTTGCCAGGTCGCCACGTCGTTGCTGGATGTTGGCAGGGTGATGCCGATCAGCGGTGCTGCCTGGGTTCCCAGCATGATGGACGAAGGCGACGGCAGCGACGCCGGATAGGCGTCGAAGAAGGTATCGATCCCTGTGCCGTTGGCGGCGAAGGGCGTGCGTACGGGGTCGAAGCCGGTGATGGAGACGCCATAGCCTGTCAAGGTGGGGCCCAGATCCGCAACCAGTGTGGACACAACCCCCTGGTATGCCGCCGCGAGCGCGGCGACGCCGCCCGGCTTCGCCTCGGCCGCCCGCGTGAGCAAGGGCATCGCGGCGAGCACGTGGGCGTTGTCGGGGGCCGCTGCTGCGCCCGGCAACACGGTTTGCAGCCCGACGAAGCCATACACCGCCAACGTGGTCAGCGGCGTGATGTTGACCGTGCCGGGAAGGTCCGTTGTCGTGGTTCCCGTCATGGTGGCACCCGGACTGGTGCCGCCCGCGCTGGATGCGCTGGATGCGCTGGTGCTCACGGTGACCGGGCTGGTCGTGCTGGAACTGCCAACTCCGCTGTTCGTGTTCCCGGTGCTGGTGGCGACTGCAGTGGTGGGAAAAACCACCGCGTCGAGCACCATCGTGGCCGGCAGCCCTGAAGTCACGGTCAGGATCACCGGACCCGGCGTGCACTGCAGTGACATGGTGTAGCTGCCGTCACTTGCTGTTGTCGCCATGCCGCATGTTGCGCCGGTGGTCCCGTCGATGCCCAGCACCTGCGCGCCGCCGACCGGATGCCCCAAAGCCACCACGCCAGTCACGCGCGCGGCGACCGTTGGTCCGCTGGCCGCTCCATAAGGGGCCGGGCAAGGTTGGCAGTAGGAACAGTGCCATTGGCAATCCTGATGATCGCTCCCGCCGCAGCCCGCGAGAAGCAAACTCAGTGCAAGCGCGCCGGCGCTGATGGTGCGTCGTGAATGAAATTCGTACATTGCAAGTCCCCGGTTGATCAGTATCGACAGTTCAGCGTGTTGTCAGATACTAGGTATGCAATCGGGACCGAAAACATCATGAACATCGCTCAAACGCCTTGTGCTGACACGGAGCAATGGGCGATCAATGTGCCCGGCTGTCAGCGTCATCCTCGTGACGTTGCGCCGGTCCGGACCGCGATGCCTCGGCGCGGATGGCCGAAGTTCGCGGTCGGTGGCCGTCGTCGCACCCCGTCAAGGTTGCCTGATGCGGTCGTGCAACTGGTCGATGGCGGCTTCAAGTTGATGCGGACCCACATTGATCCGGATCTCCGGATTCAGTGGAGCCTCGTAGGGGCTGGAGATGCCCGTGAAATGCGGGATCTGTCCGGCACGTGCCTTGGCGTAAAGGCCTTTGGGGTCGCGACGTTCGCATTCTTCAAGGGGTGTGTCGACAAACACCTCAATGAATTCCCCCGGGGCGAACAGACTGCGGGCGAACTCGCGCTCGCTGCGGTAGGGCGAGATGAACGCCACCAGCACGATCAATCCGGCGTCCACCATCAGCTTGGCGACTTCGGCGATGCGGCGAATGTTTTCGGCGCGGTCGGATTCGGTGAACCCGAGGTCGCGGTTGAGTCCGTGGCGAACGTTGTCACCGTCGAGGAGGTACGTTGCGCGGGCCTCGGCGTGCAGGCGCTTTTCCAGGAGGTTCGCAAGGGTTGATTTGCCCGAGCCGGACAAACCCGTAAACCAGATGCAACGCGGGGTCTGACCCAGCAAGGCGGCACGCGCGGTGCGGTTGACGTCAGTGTGCTGCCAGTGCACGTTCTGGTCGCGTCGCAGCGCATGATCGATCATGCCGGCCGCCACGGTGGCCTGGGTGACGCGGTCAATGAGGATGAAGCCGCCGAGTTCACGGCTCTGGGCATAGGGTGCGAACGGCAGCGCCTGGTCGAGACTGAGGTTGACGGCAGCGATGGTGTTCATCGGCAGCTGTGATGCAGCCAGATGCGCGCCACTGTCGGGGTCCACGGCATGCCGGATGGCCGTGATGCGTGCTCCCACCGTGCGGTGGTGCAGCTTGAGCAGGTAAGGCCGCTTGGGGATCAAGGGCTGGGCATCGACCGCGATCAGGTGAGCACGCCACTGCGCTGCCGTCTCCAGAGGGGCATGCGCGGCGCTGAGCACATCACCGCGGCTGATGTCACGCTCGGCGTCGAGAGCGACGCAGACCGCGTCGCCCGCCCGGGCACGTTCGACCTCCTGCGCTCCCAGGCGAATCGAGGCAATATTCGCAGTCTCACCGGAAGGCTGCACCATGACGGCGGCGCCGACGTCGAGCGTGCCGTGCGCCAGAGTGCCGCAATAGCCGCGAAACGATGCGTCAGGACGCAGGACCAGTTGCACCGGGAGTCGCATGGCGTCGCTGGCTGCATCGCGCCAACGCACCGGCTGCGCTTCCAGCCAGGCCAGCACCGTCGGGCCGTGGTACCAGTGGGTGGCGTGGCTGGCGCGCGTGAGATTGTCGCCCGTCAGTGCAGACAGCGGCACCGCATGTATCTGCAACCCAAGGGGCTGCGCCGCGGCGGCATAGGCGTGCGCAATGGCATCGAAGCGGTCGCGATCCCAGTTCACCAGATCCATCTTGTTGACGGCCAGCAATACGTCGCGCACGCCCAAGTGCGACAGAATTCGACTGTGGCGCAGGGTCTGGGTCAGCAGGCCCTTTCGTGCATCCACCAGCACCACGGCGCAGTCGGCTGTACTGGCTGCCACGGCCATGTTGCGGGTGTATTGCTCGTGACCAGGGGCGTCCGCGACGATGAATGCGCGCGCGGGTGTCTGAAAGAAGCGGTAGGCGACGTCGATGGTGATGCCTTGTTCGCGCTCCGCTTCCAGTCCGTCCACCAGAAGCGCCAGATCCGGCGCTTGCCCCTGGGTACCGAAGCGGCGCGAGTCGCTTTCGAGTGCGCGCCACTGGTCGTCGAAAATCTGACGTGTGTCGAGCAGCAGGCGACCGATCAGCGTGCTCTTGCCGTCGTCAACGCTTCCGCATGTCAGAAATCGCAAGCGTGCAAGATTGATCACGGGTGTGACCATCAGAAATATCCCTCCTGCTTCTTGCGCTCCATCGCGCTCGCACCGTCCTGGTCGATCAGACGACCCGCGCGCTCGGAACTGCGGGCCGCAAGCGTTTCGGCAATGATCGCATCCAGCGAATCAGCTGAACTCTCCATGGCTGCCGAAAGGGGATAGCAGCCCAGCGTGCGAAAGCGGACACGGCGCAGGTGGGGGGTCTCTCCCGGACGCAGCCGAAAGCGGTCGTCATCGACCATGATGTACTGGCCGTCACGCGAGACTACTGGGCGATGGGCGGCAAAGTACAGGGGGACGATGGGGACGTCGGCGGCGGCGATGAAGCGCCAGATGTCCGCTTCGGTCCAGTTCGAGAGCGGAAACACCCGCAGCGTCTGTCCGTTCTGGATGCGGGTATTGAAATTGGCCCAGAATTCGGGCCGCTGCGCCTTCGGATTCCAGACGTGTCCAGGCTCACGCACCGAGACGATGCGCTCCTTGGCGCGACTTTTTTCCTCGTCGCGCCGCGCGCCGCCCAAAATCACATCGAACCCGTGCATGTCCAGCGCCTGCTTCAGCGCTTGGGTTTTCATGATGTCGGTGTATGCCGATCCGTGGTCGAAGGGGTTGATTCCGGCGGCCAGTCCCTGCTGATTGGTGTGCACGATGAGCTCGACGCCGTACGCACGCGCCATGCGGTCGCGATGGGCGATCATGTCGCGGAATTTCCACGTCGTATCGATGTGCAGCAGTGGAAAAGGGATCGGGCCGGGTGCAAACGCCGCGCGCGCGAGTTCAAGCATCACCGAGGAGTCTTTTCCGATTGAATACAACATGACCGGGTTGCGGGCTTCGGCAACGGCCTCGCGCACAATGGCGATCGACTCGGACTTGAGGGAAGCGTGTTCCATGGCACCTTCAATGTAGCGCGGTGTCGGCAACTTCCGGGCGCTCTGGTATGTTTTGCCAACCCTTGACTCCGGCCTGTATCGGCGATTCTCGCCGCAATCCATGACGCTGCTTCTGCTCGACATCGGCAATACCCGTCTCAAATGGGGCGTGTGGGACGCCGCGCGCGCATCCACCGTCGATGGTGGCCTGGTGGCATTCGGCGCCATGCCCCATGAGGACATTGAAACCCTTGCCAGCCGCGTCGACGTGCCGGTGCGCGAGGCCGTGGGTTGCGCGGTCGCGGGCGCGGTCACCACTGCGCGTGTCGAGGCGCAACTCGACATGCTGGGGGTGCGCTGTCACTGGACGCACAGCCCGGTGCAGGGCTGTGGCGTGCGCAATGGCTACACCTCCCCTGGTCTGCTGGGCCCCGACCGCTGGGCGGCGCTGGTGGGAGCGCGCGCCCGTCATTCGGACGCGACCATCCTCGTGATCAGCGTTGGCACGGCGGTGACCATTGATTGCCTGGCGTCTGACGGGCGCTTTCTCGGGGGGGTGATCCTTCCCGGCTTCGGATTGATGCTCAAGGCACTGGAAATGGGTACCGCCGGCCTGAAAGTGCCCGAGGGCGAGTTGCGCGAGTTTCCCAACAATACCAGCGATGCGCTGATGACCGGTGGAGCCCTGGCCATCGCTGGCGCCGCGCGCCAGATGCATGAGCGCCTGGGGCGGTTGGCCGGTGGCCCGCCGCGGGTCCTGCTCACCGGTGGCGCCGCCCCCAAGCTGGCACTGGCACTGGGCCTGCCCCACGAGACCTCCGATCACCTCGTGTTCGAGGGCTTGCTGTGTATCGCCCGGCAACTCGGGGTCGCGCCACCGTTGACCGCTTGATCGGGCGGACGCGTCGTTGACCCGACCGCGCAAGATATTCTTGTGCGCGCCGTCGAGCCCATCGGCGTCGCACCAAACGGTGCAGGCATTGTTTCCCCCGCGTGTGCGCGTGCTTCCCGCCTTCCGGGGGCGCCGACGTCATCGACCAGTTCGAGCTTGATTTTCGGCAGTATCCGGGAACTCCCTATCTTTTGTGGTGCTGCAGCGCGTCACAAGTCACGCATAATCAACTGACGCGTTGACGAGTGCAGGGATGGCTCGCATCACTCGAAACCAAGCCCATGACCCCGCCGACCTCGCCGACCTCGCCTTCGGACATGATGCATGACGGCAGCAAGGCGTTCGCAGCGTCGGGAACGGCGGATGACATCGTCCTGGCTGATGCCGACGTCGACTGCCGGATGCCAGATGCAGCAGCGCGCGCAAGTGGCGTGCTGCTGCACTTGACCTCGCTGCCCGGCCCGTATGGCAGCGGCGACATGGGCGCCGCGGCCTTTCGGTTCATTGATTGGCTGGTCTCCGCCGGGCAGTCCTGCTGGCAGTTCCTGCCGCTGGGCGATGTGGGGTTTGCAGGGTCGCCGTACGCGGGCAATTCCGCATTCTCCGGCAACCCGCTGCTGATCGACCTGGTTGCGTTGCATGCGCAGGGCTGGCTGGATGCGCAAGATCTGGATTCCGGCGCGGGCTTCGACGATCGCCATGTCGACTTCGAACGTGTCTCCGCCTTTCGCATGCAGCGACTGCGCAAGGCGGCGGCGCGCTTCGGCGCATCGAGTCCGCCGTCGTTGCGCAAGGATTTCGAACGGTTTTGCGGCACGGAAGCGTATTGGCTTGACGACTATGCCTTGTTCATGGTCCTGTCGGAACGTTTTCAGGGGGCGTGCTGGGTCGATTGGGATGCGCCCCTTGCCCTGCGGCAACCAGAGGCTCTGGCGCGCGTGGCGCGGGAGGCGGCCGAAGGGATCGCATTCTGGAAGTTCTGCCAGTGGACCTTTGACCGCCAGTGGCGCACCGTGCGTGCCTATGCCTCGCAGTGCGGGGTGCGGCTGATCGGCGACATGCCCATTTTTGTCGCCCACAACAGCGTGGATGTCTGGGCCAGATCAGCGTTGTTTCAGCTGAGGCGCGACGGGCACCCCAGTGTGGTGGGCGGTGTGCCGCCCGATGTCTTCTCGGACATTGGCCAGCGTTGGGGAAATCCACTTTACCGCTGGGAGGCACACAGCGCGGAAGGCTTTCGTTGGTGGACTGATCGCCTGCGTCGACTCTTCGCCATGGTCGACATGGCAAGAATCGATCATTTCCGTGGCTTCGAAAGCTGCTGGGAAATCCCCGCGGAAGCCCCGACGGCAATGACAGGGCGCTGGGTGCGCAGCCCCGGCGACGCATTGTTCGGTGCCGTGCGC
Source organism: Thiomonas sp. (assembly GCA_027311065.1). Classification (GTDB taxonomy): domain Bacteria; phylum Pseudomonadota; class Gammaproteobacteria; order Burkholderiales; family Burkholderiaceae_C; genus Thiomonas_A. The sequence continues at coordinate 6,825 of DAICZP010000047.1, forward strand.
GACGCCCTCGGGCCTTTGCCCTTGATCGCCGAGGATCTGGGGGTCATCACGCCGGAGGTGAACGCGCTGCGGTTGCGGCTTGGGTTGCCGGGCATGCGCGTGTTGCAGTTTGCCTGGGGTGAGGATCCGGGCAACGATGGTTATCACCTGCCGCATCGCTACACGCGCGGCAGCGTGGTCTACACCGGCACGCACGACAATGACACCGCGCGGGGTTGGTGGAGCGCCGCACCGGAACGGGTGCGCACGCATGTTCGTGATTACCTGGCATGCGATGGGGGTGATATCGGCTGGAGTTTCGTTCGCGCCGCGTGTGCCAGCGTGGCTGCGCTGGCGATCCATCCAATGCAGGACCTGCTGCGCCTGGGTGCCGAGCATCGCATGAATACCCCGGGCACAGTCCAGGGCAATTGGCGTTGGCGCATGCAGTGGGACGACGTGCGGCCCGAGCATGCAAGTCTGCTGGCGCGGATGTGCAACCTGTATGGGCGCGGTCCGGCAGCGTTACGCCCATGAGGCCCGCTTTCAAGGAGATCATCGATGCTTACTGAACACGACGTCGAAGCGCTGATGTCGGCCCGACACGTCGACCCTTTCGGTGTACTGGGCATGCATGTTCAGGATGGCGCGCTGTGGGTGAATGCCTTGGTGCCCGGGGCGCAGCATGTCGAGGTGCTCGATCGCGGGAAGGGCGGGGTGGTCGCGGCGCTGGTCCGCATCGGCAGCAGTGACGTGTTCAGCGCGCGCATGGGGCGCCGCCGCAAGCCGTTTGATTATGTGTTGCGGCTGGTCGGTCCGGACGCGAGCATGGCGCAAGTCCGCGAGGATCCATTTCGCTTCGGCCTGGTGCTGGAACACACCGATGTCTGGCTGCTGGCCGAGGGCCGCCATTTGCGGCCCTACGCGTGTCTGGGTGCACATCCCGGGGTATGGTCCGGATCTGATGGGACGCGGTTCGCGGTCTGGGCGCCCAATGCCCGAAGGGTCTCGGTCGTGGGTGATTTCAATGCCTGGGATGGGCGTGTTCACCCCATGCGGCTGCGGCGCGAATGTGGGGTCTGGGAAATATTCGTGCCTGGTGTCGGGCGGGGCGCCCTCTACAAATTCGAGATCTTGACCCACGGCGACGAGCGATTGCTGAAATCGGACCCGTACGCATTTCGTGCGGAACTGCGTCCAGCCACGGCGAGTATCGTTCACGGGCTCGTTGCGGTACCTGCGGTTGATTCTGGTCGTGCGCACCGTAACGCGCAGGATCGGCCGATGTGCATTTACGAGGTACACCTCGGATCGTGGCGGCGCATCGACGGTTGGCGTTGGCTCGGTTATCGGGAGTTGGCCAACACCCTGGTGCCGTATGTGCGCGACCAGGGTTTTACCCATCTGGAATTGCTCCCCGTCAGCGAACACCCCTTCGATGGTTCCTGGGGTTACCAGCCTCTCGGCTTGTTCGCCCCCACTGCGCGCCATGGAACGCCCGAGGATTTTCAATACCTGGTCGAGGCGGCGCCCGCCGCCGGCCTGGGTGTGATTGTGGACTGGGTCCCGGCACACTTTCCGAGTGATGCGCACGGTCTGGCGCGGTTCGATGGAACATGCCTGTACGAGCATGCTGACGTGCGCGAGGGCCTGCATCCCGACTGGAACACCCTCATTTATAACTTTGGCCGCGCCGAAGTGAGCAATTTCCTGTGCGCCAACGCCATGTTTTGGCTTGAGCGTTTCGGCGTGGATGGATTGCGGGTCGATGCCGTGGCTTCCATGCTCTATCGCGACTACAGCCGGCGCGACGGTGAATGGATACCGAACCGCCATGGCGGGCGCGAAAACCTCGAGGCCGTGGCGTTTCTGCGTCGGCTCAACCATGTGATTGGCGTGGAATGTCCGGGTGCCGTCACCATCGCCGAGGAGTCCACCGCCTTTCCCGGTGTCACACGTCCTCCCTCGGATGACCTTCAAGGCGGAGGACTGGGTTTTCATTACAAATGGAACATGGGGTGGATGCACGACACCCTGGCCTACATGTCGCGTGCGCCTGTCTATCGGCGCCATCACCACAATGACATGACCTTCGGCATGATCTATGCGTTTCACGAGCACTTCATCCTTGCGCTCTCGCACGACGAGGTGGTGCACGGAAAAGGTTCGCTTCTGCGCCGTATGCCAGGAGACGATTGGCAACGTTTCGCCAATCTGCGCACGTATTTCGGCTTCATGTACGGCCATCCCGGCAAAAAGCTGGTGTTCATGGGTGGAGAGTTCGGCCAGGAACACGAATGGCGGGCCGACGGCGAATTGGACTGGTTCCTGCTTGAGAACCCGCTGCATGCCGGCGTGCAACGACTGGTTCGCGACTTGAATCGGGTGTGCACAGCGCACGCTGCGTTGTACCGGCTCGATGCACAGGACCGTGGATTCGAATGGATCGTCGGTGATGACGCCGGGAATTCGGTATTCGCGTTCCTGCGTCTGGCCGACGCCGAAGATGGGGTGATCGTGCTTTGCAATATGACTCCCGTTCCGCGCGATGGCTATCGCATTGGCGTGCCTCCGGCGCGGGCGTGGGAGGTCTTGATCAACACCGATGATCCGGTGTACGGCGGCAGTGCATACCCGCTCGATGCGGGGGAGATCGAGGCACGAGCCTGGAACGGGCGCGAACATTCGATGCGCATCAACTTGCCGCCACTTGCTTGCGTGATGCTGAAGGCGTCCCGGGAAAGCAGCGGGCCGGATGCAGCCCTGCCGGGGGGGCGCTCGATTTGAACGCGCCTGTACGGATGGTGCGCCTCGGTCCCGGACACCCTGGGGTTCTGGGTGCCCAGCTCGAAACGAGCACCATCAACTTTGCCCTCGCAGCTCCCCACGCGGAAGCGGTGGAACTGTGTCTGTTCGATGCGCAGGGGCACAGCGAGGTGGCGCGTGCGTGCATGCCACGCCGCAGCCACGGCATCTGGCATGGGTCGCTTCCGCGCGACGCCATGCATGGTCCCGGGCTGATCTATGGATGGCGTGTGCACGGACGCTGGGCACCGCAGGATGGAAGTCGGTTCAATCCCGCCAAGCTGCTGCTGGACCCCGCGGCACGCGACGTGGTGGGGCATTACGACGGCAGCGATATCCATCTTGGAGCAAGTCCCGATGATGGCAGCCCTGACCTCAGAGACAACGCAGCCAGTGCGCTCAAGGCGCGGGTGGTGGAGGATCTGGTGCCGCCCCGGCCGCTGGCGCATCCGATCGATCGCGCGCTGCGGGTGATGTACGAGGCGCACCCCAAGGGGTTGACGATGGCGCATCCCGAGGTTCCCATGGGGTTGCGCGGTTGCTACGCGGCCTTGGGACATCCGGCGGTCATCGCGCATCTGCATCGACTGGGTGTGACCACGCTCTGTCTCCTGCCGGTGGCATTCCACGCCGACGAAAGCCGGTTGCTGGCGCAGGGGCTGCGCAACTATTGGGGTTACAACCCCATTGCATGGAGCGCCCCCCAGACGCGGTACTGGAGCGGCCGCGCGGGAACGTCCCCCAGGTCCGAGCTGCGGGACGCGATCGATGCGCTGCACGAAGCCGGCATTGAAGTGGTGCTGGACGTTGTGTACAACCACAGCGCCGAAGGCAACGAGCGCGGGCCCACGTTATCGATGCGAGGTATCGACAACCGTCTGTATTACCACTTGTGCGCCGACCGCCGGCACTACGAAAACTGGAGCGGCTGCGGCAATGCGGTGAACCTGAACGAACCGCTGGTGCTGCGACTCGTGATGGACAGCTTGCGCCGCTGGAGTGGTGAGTTCGGTGTCGATGGGTTTCGCTTCGATCTGGCCGTCACCGCAGCCCGCAGCGGCCCTCAGCAAACGTACAGCGCCTACGCGCCCTTGCTCAGCGCTCTGGCGCAGGACCCTGTGCTGCGCGAGCGCCTGTTGATCGCCGAGCCCTGGGATATCGGACCGGGCGGTTATCAGCTCGGGAGATTCCCCGCGGGATGGCTGGAGTGGAACGATCGATTCCGCGACGCGTCGCGTCGATTCTGGTTGCATCACCAAGGTGGCCGCGGTGAGTTCGCGATGCGTTTCGCCGGCTCCAGCGACGTGTTCCGGCAAGTCGGACGCGATTCCCGTAGCAGTGTCAACTACATCACCTCGCACGATGGCTTCACCTTACGCGATTTGGTGAGTTACAGCCGTCGACACAATGAAGCCAACGGCGAAGGCAACCGCGACGGACACGATGGGGAATGGAGCGTCAACCATGGCGTCGAGGGCGCCAGTGACGACCCGCGGGTGCTGGGATGCAGAGCGAGGCAGTCGCGCGCGCTGCTGGCGTCGGCGATGCTTGCCCTGGGAACGCCAATGCTGCGCGCGGGCGATGAATTCGGACAAACCCAAGCCGGCAACAATAATGCGTACTGTCAGGACAATGCAGTGTCGTGGCTGGACTGGGCCGAGGTCGATCAGGCATTGTGCGACCAGGTTGCGGCGTGGGTCGCACTGCGCAGATCGAACCGGCTGTTGCGGGCATGCGGTTGGTGGGAAGGGGCGACCCGGCATCGCCCTGATACCGGGCATGCGGCCTGTTGCCAGGACACGAACGATGACGTCGAAGCGCAGTGGTTCGACGCATCCGCAAATGAAATGTCGGCGCGCGCCTGGAGGGACGACGACGTCGGAACCCTGCAGGTCTTGCTTGCCGACCGCAAGCGCACAGCCTGCATGTTGATTCTCGTCAATGCCGAAGCGCGTGATGTTGAATTGACCCTTCCAGGAGGACCCTGGGTGTATACGCTGGGAACCGCCGGCGGTACGGCGCCTGGCATGCAATTGGAATCTTTATTCACCGTGCCCGCCTGTAGCGTCTGCGTGGCGCAGCGCATGGTCCCGGCCCAGGAAGGAGAGTAGCAAGCCATGATTCGCATCCACACCCAGCCAGCGATCCGTTTCGAGGGACAGCGGCCAGGAACTTCGGGATTACGCAAGAAAGTCGGAGTGTTTCAGCAGCCCGGGTATCTCGAGAGTTTCGTGCAGTCCCTGTTCGACGTGCTGCCGGATGCAACGGGCAAAACTCTCGTGCTTGGCGGGGACGGCAGGTTTCACAACCGCGAGGCCATTCAGGTCATTTTGCGCATGGCGGCAGCCAAAGGGTACGCGCGTGTCTTCGTCGGCCGCGGCGGGATCTTGTCCACGCCAGCGGCGAGCGCGGTGATCCGCCGACGGGGGGCCAGCGGCGGAATCGTGTTGTCGGCCTCTCACAACCCCGGCGGACCGGACGGCGATTTTGGCATCAAATACAACATTGCCAATGGCGGCCCGGCCCCGGAATCGCTGACCGAGGCCGTGCATGCTCGTACCCTCGAGGTCGAGGCAATCCAATGCGTGGAAGCTCCAGACGTGCCCCTGGACAGCGACGCCGTCGTGCGCCTGGGTGCGACGTCTGTGGAGGTGATCGATCCCGTCGCCGATTACGCCGAAGTGCTGCGCGGCCTGTTCGACTTCGATGCCATGCGCAGATTGTTTGCATCCGGGTTTCGCCTGCGCATGGATGCGATGTGCGCGGTCGGCGGTCCTTACGCCAAGGCGATTCTGGAAGGTGAACTCGGTGCGCCAGTCGGGACCGTGGTGAACGCGCAGCCGCTCGAGGACTTCGGTGGCATGCACCCAGACCCCAATCCTGTGCATGCCGCCGACCTGATCCGTCATATGTCCGGCCCTGGAGCGCCTGACATGGGAGCGGCGACGGACGGAGATGCGGATCGCAACCTCATCGTCGGGCGCAATTTCGTGGTGACGCCCTCAGACAGTCTGGCAGTGCTCGCCATGCATGCGCGCAAGGTTCCGGGCTATCGAGATGGAATTGCCGGCGTCGCGCGTTCGATGCCGACCTCGACGGCCGTCGATCGCGTGGCGGCGGCACTGGGCGTGGCGTGTTTTGAAACCCCCACCGGATGGAAGTTTTTCGGCAATCTCCTGGATGCCGGGCTGATCACCCTGTGCGGAGAAGAGAGCTACGGCACCGGATCCAGCCATGTGCGCGAGAAGGATGGGCTGTGGGCGGTACTGTTCTGGCTCAACCTGATCGCTGTCACGGGCGAATCGATCGAGCCGCTGGTGCGAGGGATGTGGCGGGAGTATGGCCGTTGTGTGTATTCGCGCCATGATTACGAGGGTATTGCCACCGCCGACGCCCAGGCACTGATGGCGGGCCTGCGCGACCAGCTCGATGCCTTGCCGGGGCGGGAGGTCCAGGGCATGCGCATCGCCGCGGCGGATGATTTCGCATACATCGATCCAGTTGACGGCAGCGTGAGCCGTGGCCAGGGTGTTCGGGTCGTGTTTGCCGACGGATCACGGCTGGTGCTGCGGCTCTCCGGCACCGGAACCGAAGGCTCCACTCTGCGGCTTTATCTGGAGCGTTTCGAGAACGATGCGTCCCGCTATGGCATGGATGCATCGGAGCAGCTTGGCGCAATGGTGCGCGCCGCGGAGGAATTGGCACAAATCAGGCGCTGGACCGGCATGGACGCTCCAACCGTGGTGACCTGACGTTGCGAAGATCAATCGGCCAAGCCGGCAAACCAATACCGAGGGAGATTTCTCAATGAATGACTTCAGCATTGACGCGAAAACACGCCAGGACCGGCAGCAGCCGCCACACATGCTGGTACGGCGCTCCATCGCCCTCGTGCTCGCCGGGGGACGCGGCTCCCGTCTCAAGCAACTCACCGACCGTCGTGCCAAGCCGGCCGTGTATTTCGGAGGCAAGTTTCGGATCATCGACTTTGCGCTCTCGAATTGCATCAACTCGGGGATCAGGCGCATCGGCGTCATTACGCAGTACAAGTCCCATTCGTTGTTGCGCCATTTGCAGCGCGGGTGGAGCTTTTTGCGCGCGGAGCTCAACGAGATGGTTGACCTGCTCCCGGCCCAGCAGCGAATCGACGAAGAGCACTGGTATCGTGGCACGGCGGACGCGATCTTCCAGAATCTGGACATCATCCAGGGCAACAAGCCGGAGTACGTCATCATCCTGGCCGGCGACCATGTCTACAAGATGGACTACTCGCTCATGCTCAAAGATCACGTCGAGCATGGCGCGGAATGCACGGTCGGCTGTGTCGAGGTCGCGCGTGCCGAGGCGTCGGCCTACGGCGTCATGGCTGTCGACGCGCAGCGCCGCATCGTCGATTTCATCGAAAAGCCGGCCGATCCGCCGAGCCTGCCGGGAAACGCCGACGTTTCCCTGGCCAGTATGGGGATCTATGTGTTCAACGCCCAGTACCTCTACTCCCTGCTGGAGGAGGATATGGCAGATCCGAATTCCAGCCATGACTTTGGCAAGGATGTGATTCCGCGCGTGGTGGTCCAGGGCGGTGCGTTGGCGCATCCATTTTCGATGTCCTGCGTTTCCAGTTCAGCCGAAGCCAGGCCCTATTGGCGGGACGTCGGCACCATCGATGCCTTCTGGGAAGCCAATCTCGACCTCGCGTCGGTGACCCCGGAATTGGATATCTACGATACGCAATGGCCGATCTGGACCAACCAGCGCCAGCTGCCACCGGCGAAGTTTGTGCAGGATGCACAGGGCAAACATGGGTTGACCATCAACATCATGGTGTCGGGTGGTTGCATCGTTTCTGGTTCATCGGTGAGCAACTCGGTGCTGTTTTCCAGCGTCCGCGTGCATTCCTACTGCCAGATCGACCAGACCGTGCTGTTGCCTGACACCGTGGTGGGTCGTGCCTGTCGCTTGAGCCGGGTGGTGGTGGACCGGGGTTGCGTGCTTCCAGATGGGTTGGTGATCGGCGAGGATCCGGTGTTCGACGCACAGCGTTTTGAGCGCACCGAGCGCGGCGTGGTTCTGGTCACGCAGGCGATGATCGATCGCCTCGCGCGGGCGCAAGTCAAATGAGCAGCGACGTGCGCATCCCGGTGCTGCAGGTCAGCTCGGAAATCTATCCGGTCCTCAAGACTGGGGGGTTGGCGGACGTGTGTGGGGCGCTTCCCGATGCGCTTGCCCGCGCCGGATGCGATGTACGGGTGCTGCTGCCGGGGTTCCCTGCCGTTTTGGAGGCCTTCTCGCATCGCCGCGAGGTTGCAACGTTTTCACTGCCGTGGGGTGAGCAGGCGGTGGTGCGGTGCGGGCATCTCGCAGGAGTGTCCTGCGGCCGTGGGACGGTCATGGCCTACGTGATCGACGTGCCTGGCCTGTTCGACCGCCCCGGCAACCCGTATCTGGATGCCCAGCGTCGCCCCTACGCGGACAACCATCGGCGCTTTGCCGCGCTGGCCTGGGCCGGCGCACATCTGGCCGCCGGAATCGATCCCCAATGGTCCCCCGCAGTGCTGCACGCCCACGACTGGCATGCAGCATTGGCCCCCGCGTTGCTCAAACTCTGGGGCCCGGCGGCGCAGCGAGGGGTGTCGAGTCTCTACACCGTCCATAACCTGGCCTACCAGGGCGTTTTCGATTCCTTTCATCTCAGGGAACTCGGACTTCCTGAGGAGGCCTTCCGGGTCGAAGGGCTCGAGTTTCATGGACGGATTTCCTACATGAAGGCTGGGCTGTACTACGCCGATCACATCACGACCGTGAGTCCGACCTACGCGCGGGAAATACAGACCGCGGAGCAGGGGTGCGGCCTGGACGGTCTGTTGCGTTCCCGCCGTGATCGCTTGACCGGGGTGCTCAACGGCCTAGATCCCAAGGTGTGGGACCCAGCCAGCGATGCGCTGATCGGGTCCAACTATGACGCTGCAAACATGCAAGGCAAGGCGCGTTGCAAGCTCGCACTGCAGCGCGAACTCGGCCTCGAACGCGCGTCGCGTGCGCCCCTGTTCGTCATGGTCAGCAGGCTCACGGAACAGAAAGGGGTGAATCTGCTCCTGGAGGCGGTTCCGGAAATCCTGCGCCAGGGTGGGCAGCTGGCGGTGCTGGGCAGCGGTGACACCGAACTCGAGCAAGCCTTGCAGCGCGACGCCAGCGCCAATCCAGGGCGCGTCGCTGCCACCCTGGGATATGACGAGGCATTGGCCCACCGTCTGTTTGCCGCTGGGGATGTGACCTTGGTGCCATCCCGCTTCGAGCCGTGCGGCCTGACCCAGCTCTATGGCCTGCGCTATGGCAGCCTTCCGCTGGTGCATGCCGTCGGTGGACTGGCCGACACCGTGGTCGATACCGACCTGGCCACCCTGGAGGACCAAACTGCCACCGGGTGCGCCTTCCACGCCTTCACCGGCTCCGCATTGCAGCAGGCGGTGCGCCGCGCATTCGCTCTGTATCGTCGACCCCGCGATTGGTCGCGGGTACGTCAAACCGCGATGTGCCAACGCTTCGACTGGGATCAGGCGGGCGAGCATTACGCCAATCTGTACCAACGCCTTCTTGCCCATGACTGATCAATCTGCCGGATTTTCCTACGACACGCCGCCCAGTGATGTCGGCTCGCTCAAGCGGGCGATTGCCAACAAACTGATGTTCAGCATCGGCAAGGACACCGAGGCTGCGAGCCCCGTGGACTGGATGCATGCCTGCGCCTACGTGGTGCGCGACCTCCTGGTCGAGCGCTGGATGAAAAGTACGCGTGCCAAACGCCGGGATGACGTCAAGCGTGTGTATTACCTGTCCATGGAGTTCCTGATCGGACGCACTTTCAGCAATGCGTTGATCGCCCTCGAGCTCATGCCGGCCATGCGCCAGGCGCTGAAGGAGCTGGGACAGGAACTGGACCTCCTCGCGGAACTCGAGCACGACGCGGCGCTCGGCAACGGGGGACTCGGAAGGCTTGCGGCGTGCTTCCTGGACTCGATGGCCACATTGGGAATTCCCGGTCACGGCTATGGAATCCGCTATGACTACGGCATGTTCCGTCAAGCCATTGTCGATGGTGTGCAGGTGGAGGTTCCGGATTACTGGCTTGCCGGCGGAAATCCATGGGAATTTCCACGGCCCGAAGTCATCTATCGAGTGCAATTCGGCGGTCACGTGGAGAAGCACGGCGATCGCTTTGCGTGGGTCGGGACGCAGGATGTGGAGGCCATGGCCTACGACACCATCATTCCCGGTTATGCAACCGAATCGACCAATACGCTGCGGCTGTGGTCGGCCAAAGCCAGCGAGGAAATCGACCTTTCGGCGTTCAATCGTGGCGACTACATGGCCGCGGTGCATCAGAAGAATGAATCGGAAAACGTCTCGCGGGTGCTCTATCCGGACGACTCGACCGAATCGGGGCGCGAGTTGCGTCTGCGCCAGGAGTATTTCTTCGTCAGCGCCAGCATCCAGGATCTGATGCGCCGCTATTTGCGCGACCATCAGACGTTCGACGCGTTCAGCGCCAAGGTGGGAGTCCATCTCAACGACACCCACCCGGTGCTGGCGATTCCGGAGCTTATGCGTTTGCTGATGGATGAGCATCTGCTTCCGCACGGCGACGCGTGGAGAATCTGCCGCGAGGTTTTTTCCTACACCAACCATACGCTGATGCAGGAGGCACTGGAGACGTGGCCCGTACAGATGCTGGGTCGGATTCTCCCCAGGCATCTGCAGATCATTTTCGATATCAACGCCCGCTTTCTTGCCGAGTTGCATCAGCTCGGCAGTGGGGACGTGGACTTGATGCGCCGTGTTTCGCTCATCGATGAAAGCGGTGGCCGCCGGGTTCGCATGGCCTGGCTTGCCGTCATCGGAAGCTACTCGGTCAACGGGGTGTCCGCGTTGCATTCAGCATTGATGAAGCGCGAGGTCTTTGGCGACTTCGCACATTTGTGGCCCGAGCGTTTCAACAACAAGACCAACGGCATCACGCAGCGACGCTGGCTTGCGCTCGCCAATCCGCCGCTGGCCTCCCTCCTCGATGCCGAGATCGGCCGTGGCTGGCGACTCGACCTTTCGATGCTGGCGGCGCTTCGAGGGCGCGATGGTGACGCGCCATTCCTGCGCCAATTGCGTGCCGCCAAGCAGGCGAACAAGCGTCGGCTGGCGACTTGGCTGTCGACCCACATGGCGCTCGAGGTCGACGCCTCTGCGTTGTTCGACGTGCAGGTGAAGCGTATCCACGAGTACAAGCGCCAATTGCTCAACGTTCTTCACGTGGTCGCACGCTATTTCAGCATTCTGGAACAACCTTCCGCGGTGCATGTGCCGCGCGTGGTGCTGTTCGCTGGGAAGGCAGCATCGGCCTATCACATGGCGAAGCTGATCATTCACCTGATCCACGACATCGCCGCCATGATCAACAACGATCCCAGGGTCGGGGGTTTGCTCAAGGTCGCATTCATCCCCAACTACGGCGTCAGTCTGGCTGAATTGTTGATTCCCGCTGCTGATTTGTCGGAGCAGATTTCCACGGCCGGGACCGAGGCTTCAGGTACCGGGAATATGAAGCTGTCTCTCAACGGGGCGCTGACGATTGGCACCCTTGACGGCGCCAACGTGGAAATCCGTGAGCAGGTCGGCGCCGACAATATTTTTATTTTCGGGAACACCGCCGAGGAGGTTGAGACTCTGCGTCTGACCGGGTATCGGCCCGGGGCCATTGCCGAATCCCAGCCCGCGCTGCGGCGCGTGCTGGAGGCCATTCGTGATGGGCGTTTCAATCCAGAGAGCCCCGAGCGCTATCGTCCCATCTATGAGCTCCTCGTCGATTGGGGCGACCGTTACATGTTGCTAGCCGACTTTTCCAGCTACCTTGAAGCCCAGCAGCGTGTGGATGCCCTGTATGCACAGCCGCAGGAATGGGACCGCCGGGTACTGCGCAATATCGCCGGCATGGGGCCTTTCTCGTCCGATCGCACCATTGCTGAATATGCCGAAAAGATCTGGCGGGCGCGCCAGATCAATATTTGACTGCGATCTGGAACGCATCCCCGGGTGCGCGCAGCGCGCTGCGCCGCCTCCGCATCAGGCGTGATGCGTCAAAGCACGAAGCGCGACAGATCCTCGTCGCGGGCGATTTCTCCGAGGCGCTGATCCACCATGCCTGCGTTCACCACCAGCGTTTGCGGACGGGCGCCATCAGCGTGGAAGGACACGTCTTCGAGCAGACGCTCCATCACCGTGTGCAGACGACGGGCGCCGATGTTCTCGGTTTGCTCGTTGACGCTGTGCGCGACTTCTGCCATGCGTCGAATGCCGTCTGGTGTGAACTCCAGGGTCACGCCATCCGTGGCGAGAAGTGCCTCGTATTGTTTGACCAGGCTCGCGTCGGTGGAGGTGAGGATGGAGACGAAGTCTTCCACCGACAGACTTTCCAGCTCGACGCGGATGGGAAAGCGCCCCTGCAGTTCCGGAATGAGGTCGGACGGTTTGGCGATATGAAAGGCGCCGCTGGCGATGAAGAGAATATGGTCGGTGCGCACCATGCCATGCTTGGTGTTGACGGTGGTGCCTTCGACCAGCGGCAGCAGGTCGCGTTGTACGCCCTGGCGAGAGACGTCCGCACCCTGGGCATTGGCACGGGAGGCGATTTTGTCGACCTCATCGAGGAACACGATGCCGTGGCTTTCGGCGCGCTGTACGGCCTGGGTGCGGATGTCCTCCTCATTGACCCGGCGCGCAGCTTCCTCATCTTCAAGCATGCGCAGTGCCTCGCGCACCTTGGCTTTGCGACGCGTGGTGCGTGCTTGCGCAGCACCGGCGAACAGACCGCGCAGCTGCTCGGCCATCTCCTCCATGCCGGGCGGCGCCATGATGTCCACGCTCGAGCCGGGCTGGGCGACGTCGATGTCGACCTCGCGATCGTCGAGCTGGCCTTCGCGCAGGCGTTTGCGCAGTGTCTGCCGGGTGGTGCTGTCCGTGGCGGGCAGGGGTTGTCCGTCCGCGCCCTGCGGGCGCGGAAGCAGCACGTCGAGCAGCCGTTCCTCGGCGGCGTCCTGCGCGGCGGCACGGTGCGCGCGCATGGCCTGCTCCCGCACCTGCTTGACAGCCACCTCGACGAGGTCGCGCACGATGGTGTCGACATCGCGCCCCACGTAGCCCACTTCGGTGAACTTGGTGGCTTCGACCTTGATGAACGGCGCGTTCGCCAACCGGGCCAGACGTCTGGCAATTTCGGTCTTGCCGACGCCCGTGGGGCCGATCATGAGGATGTTCTTGGGAGTGATCTCGTGGCGCAGCGGCTCCGACACCTGCTGGCGTCGCCAGCGGTTGCGCAGCGCGACTGCGACGGCGCGTTTCGCGTCGGCCTGGCCGACGACATAGCGATCGAGTTCCGAGACGATTTCGCGCGGTGTCATGTCCATGGCGGCGGGGGTGAATCAATCACCCAGGGTTTCGATCCGAAGTTCGTGGTTGGTGTAGATGCAAAGGTCGGCGGCGATATGCAGCGAACGCTCGACGATGTCGCGGGCACCGAGTTCGGTGTTGTCAATCAGGGCGCGCGCCGCCGCCTGCGCGTAGGCGCCGCCGGAGCCGATCGCCAGCAGGCCGTGTTCGGGTTCGAGGACGTCGCCGTTGCCAGTGATGATCAGCGAGGCCGTGGTGTCGGCCACCGCGAGCATGGCTTCGAGGCGTCGCAGCATGCGGTCGGTGCGCCAGTCCTTCGCCAGCTCGACGGCGGCGCGCAAAAGCTGCCCGCGATGTTCGTCGAGCTTGGCCTCAAAACGTTCGAACAAGGTGAAGGCGTCGGCGGTGCCGCCGGCGAAGCCGGCCAGCACGCGGTCGTGATGCAGGCGGCGCACCTTGCGCGCGCTCGCCTTGACGACGATTTGACCCAGGGTCACCTGACCGTCGCCGCCCAGGGCAACCGTATTGCCGCGGCGCACGCTGAGAATGGTGGTTCCGTGGTATTGCTCCATCATCAAAACTTTGCGTGGGTGGCTTGTGGTGGTGCATCATCATACCGACGGTGCCTTGCAGCGTATCCCGCAGCGCCTCTGCGCGGCCCCGCAGGGTATCAACAGCCTGCAGTGGTGTCGGCGGCGGCGGATCGGCCCCCGTCGCCGTGGCTGTTCGCGACCATGATGCCTAAGCCCTTCGCAATTCGATCTGCGCCACCGAATTGATCCCGAGAATCACGAACAGACCGGCGATGAGGCGGTGGGTGCCTTCGAAGCGCACCAGACGGCCGGCGGTGTTCTGGGTCATGACCCAGTTGAGAATGATGCCGGCGCTGGCGAAATCGAGGCGGCGCAGTTCGGCGAGATTCACGATGATGCCGGTGCGGCCTGTCACGGCCTTGTCCAGCGGCCTGAGGAAGTCTTCGCGGCCCCCCTGGATTTCTCCGGTGAGACGGGCCTGCACGATTCCGGTGGTCGTGTTCGCCGAAAATCCGGTGGGAATACGGGTGTCAGGGGTGGCGCGGGTGGCAGGGCCGGTGCGTTCGGCCCCCACCTGGGTGGCGGCACCGAGGTCGGGCGCGATGACCCGTACGCGTGCGCGCGGCGGATCCCAGGCGGGCGGAGACATCTCGTAGGTGACGCAATAATCCATTGCCGCGTTCTCGAACGCATCCTGGTTGCCTGCCATGCGCAGCGCCTCGAGACGCAGGTGCCACCATGATGGTGCCGCGTCGCGTTGCATGGGTGCGGCGGCGACCAGGCAGGCATCGGTGAGATTGTCGAGGCCGCCCAGCTCGATCGCGCATCCGGAAGCAGCGTTGAGCCCCTTGAGCGCCTCGTACATCAGCGTCTCGGCACCGGCTTCGATGGTGGTGAGGGCGTTGAAATCAAGCAACACTTGTGGGGCGCCACTGCGCGCCAGCAGCAGCAGGGTGCGCGCCTGGGGCGCGTCGATTTCGCCCAGCGCGGTGAAGCTGGCCGTGCTGCCCGTTTGTGCGTTCGTGGCGCGGCGAGGCGCGGCGGCGGTACGACCGGCGGCGGTGTCCCAGGAGGGTGCTGAGGACTGGAAGCGGTCGACATAGTCGGCCACGAGGGCCTCGAAACGCACCGCGTTGTTGCTGGCCCGGTACAGGTCGAACAAGGCGAGCCAGAATTCATTTTCCAGTTCTCGGTCGGGGGAGCCGGAAATGGCATCGAGCAGCGCGCGCTCGGCGGACTCGTCCTGACCGTTGGCAAAGTCGATGCAAGCCTGATCGAACAGCGGGCTCGACGATACGCCTTCCTGGACGTCGACCGCCAGCGAAGCGATCGGGCTGGCCGGCATTGCCGATCTGATCCAGGAGTCGCCCGGGGGTTGGCGCATCGCCAGCGGCGCGAGCAGCGTCGCCTGTGGCACGGTGGAAACGATCTGCGTGGGCGCCATCCGACTGGCCGCCTGCACGGTGGCGGCGATGTCTCCAGACCGGGAGGGGGCGTCAACGCTGGCCTTGCCATGTTCCTGGCGCTTTCGCAGATCAGCCACTGGAGAAGCCAGCGGTTCGGTGCGATGGCCCGCCGCGTCGCGTGTGGCTGGCATCGACGCCGGCGAGGCATGTGCGCCCCCGACGCGGATTGCTTCGCGTTCGTCGCGCGAGGGGGCCGAAGTGGCGTGCTGCGGCCGCGATGGACGCACTTCGCCACCGCTCATGGCCTGCTCGATCTCGTTGATCTTGCGCAGGGTTGCTTCGCGCGCCGGCAGCACCGGACTGGGACCAGAGCCGGTGTCGGGAACGTCGCTGGGAATGCCGTCGAGAGGAAGTCCGTCCGCCTGGCGCTTGCGCAGACGGCGCAACGCGGCGAGCTCGCGCTTGCGTACAAATGCGTCGAGGCGGCGTTGTTCGTCACGGGCACGCACGCGCTCGCGCTCCTGCTGCTCGCGCGCCGCATTGGCGTGGCGGGTCAGTGCCCAGTCCTGGGTGGGGTGCTTGACGAACTCGCTGACCCGCTCCCAGAAATTGCGTGGCTTTGCATCGGCCATGCGGGACGCCTCGTTGCTACGCCGGACTCGGCCCGTGAGGCACGCTCAATCCCCGAACATCTTCTGCTTGAGTTCGCGGCGTTGCTGCGCTTCGAGCGACAGCGTGGCGGTGGGGCGAGCGAGCAGGCGACCGATTCCGATGGGCTCACCGGTTTCCTCGCACCAGCCGTATTCACCGCTGTCAATCAGCGCAATCGCCTGCTCGACCTTTTTCAACAGTTTGCGTTCGCGGTCGCGGGCGCGCAACTCGAGCGCGTGCTCTTCCTCGATCGTGGCGCGGTCGGCCGGGTCCGGCACCAGAAGGGTGTCCTCGCGCAGATGTTCCGTGGTCTCGCCGGCGCTGCGCAGCAGCTCGTCGCGCAGGGTGCCAAGACGGTGCCGGAAGAATTCGAGCTGAACCGGCTTCATGTACTCGCTTTCAGGCATCGCGAGCACTTCGGCGTCGGACAGTTCCTTGGGAGGCTTGGTCTTCCAGGCGGTGGCCAGCTTGGGATCGACTTTGGTCGGAGTGTGGGCGACGCTACTCATGGTGGTGTGCTTCGGTGTGGAGACGGGTGCCGGCCGCGAAGGCGTGGCGGCCGGCAGTGTAGCCGGAACCAGGGCCGGTGTGGTGGTTTGCGTCGGTGCCGCCGCGCGCGCCGCTTTCCCGCGTGCAGTGGCGGGCGTCGCCTTTGACTGCGGGTGCGTGGACGCGGCCCCACCGCCCGTCGCCCCTGTCGTTGCCGCCGATTTTGCCGCCTTGACCACGGTTTCCCCTTTGGGATCTGGACTCACGCAAATGCCGCCGGTCCGATGTGTCTCCGGCGGATTCAGATTGCCATACGCCAATACTGGACGGCTTTATAACAGTTAATATTTAAACCCGTGGGTCTGGCGCACTGAAGCCACGCGATTGTACGTTGCAAACTGTTGCGATCATGCGGCCAGGGATTTATGCAAGCCCTGCTCGATGATGTCGCGGGGCAGGTCGATGCCGATAAACACCATTTTGCTCTCCCTCGGCTCCTGCGGACCCCAGGCACCCGCGAGATCGCTGCCCATGAGCTGGTGCACACCCTGGAACACCACCTTGCGTTCAAGTCCCTTCATATTGAGCACGCCCTTGTAGCGCAGCATGCGGGGGCCGTAGACCTGGACGATGGCGCCGAGAAAGTCCTCCAGCTTCGCCGGATCAAACGGTCGCTCGGAGCGAAAGACGAAGGATTGGACGTCGTCGTCGTGATGATGGTGGTGGGGGTGGTCGCAGGCCTCACCGTGGACATGTTCGTGTTCGTGTTCGTGTTGATCCTTGAGGAAATCGGGGTCGATGTCCAGGCGCGCGTTGAGGTTGAAGCCACGGAGGTCCAGCACTTGCGCCAGCGGCACCTGGCCGAAATGCACCACGTCCTGACGGGCGCGCGGGTTCATGTGGGTGAGGCGGTGACGCAGCGCGTCCAGGGCGGTGGCGTCGACCAGATCTGCCTTGGAAATGAACAGCCGGTCAGCGAACCCGACCTGGCGTTGCGCTTCCAATCGGGCGTCGAGCTGGCTCTGCGCATGCACGGCATCGACAAGGGTCAGAATCGAGTCGAGCAGGTACTGGCTGGCGACTTCATCATCCATGAAAAAGGTTTGCGCCACCGGGCCGGGGTCGGCCATGCCAGTGGTTTCAATGATCACGCGGTCGAACATGAGCTCGCCGCGGCGGCGGCGCGCCGCCAGATCGGCCAGGGTGGCGCGCAGGTCATCGCGGATGGTGCAACAAATGCATCCGTTGGACATCTGGATGATCTGCTCGTTGCTTTCCTGGACCAGAATGGCGGAGTCGATATTCTCGGCACCGAACTCGTTTTCAATCACGGCGATGCGCGAACCGTGCGCCTCCGTGAGCACGCGCTGGAGCAGGGTGGTCTTGCCGCTGCCGAGGAAACCGGTGAGGATGGTGGCTGGAATCAGGGGGGTGGACATGGGAATGGCGTCGACATGGAGGTGAGGTC
>DAICZP010000054.1 GCA_027311065.1 Thiomonas sp.
CTTCACCAACCGCGTGATTTACTACGTCGGTCCTGTCGACCCCGTGGGTGACGAGGCTGTGGGCCCCGCCGGCCCCACCACCGCCACCCGCATGGACAAGTTCACCGAAACCATGCTGGCGCGAACCGGTCTCATCGCCATGATCGGGAAGGCGGAGCGCGGGCCGACCGCCATCGAGGCAATCCGCAAACACAAGAGCGCCTACCTGATGGCCGTGGGGGGCGCCGCCTATCTCGTCGCCAAGGCGATCAAGTCCGCGCGGCTGCTCGCCTTCGAGGACCTGGGCATGGAAGCCATTTACGAGTTCGAGGTGAAGGACATGCCGGTGACAGTCGCCGTCGACTCCGAGGGCACCTCGGTTCACAAGACCGGTCCCGCCGAGTGGCGCGCGAAAATCGGCAAGATCCCGGTGGTCGTTGCGTGAGCGCATTCCGGTCGCGATGACCCACGCGCCGCTGCTCGCCGCGACCCACCGCATCGGCGTTTTCGACTCCGGGGTGGGCGGGCTGACCGTGCTGGCCGCGCTGCGGCGACGCCAGCCCGACGCGGAGTTGCTGTACGCGGCCGACTCGGCCTATGCCCCCTACGGCGAGCGCGACGCTGCGTACGTGCGCGACCGCAGCGAGCGTGTGACGCGCTTTCTGCTCGCACAAGGCGCGCAAATGATCGTCGTCGCCTGCAATACCGCCACGGCGCTCGCCATTGCGCCGCTGCGGCGCCTGTGGCCCCACACGCCATTTGTGGGGATCGAGCCGGCGATCAAGCCCGCGCTCGCCGCCGCCGTGCCCGGTGCGCCGCCCGTGGCTGTGCTCGCCACCCCCGGAACCCTGGCCAGCGCGAAATTCCGTGCCCTGATCGATGCGCACGATCCAACTGGACGCTTGCTGCTGCAGCCATGTCCCGGGTTGGCGGAAGCCATCGAAACCCGCGGACCACACGACGCCCGAACCTCGGCGCTGGTGCACAGGCTGTGCGCGCCGCTGCGCGCCGCGGGCTGCACCACCGTGGTGTTGGGATGCACCCATTACCCGCTGGCCGCGCTCGAAATCAGGGCCGCCCTCGGCGCCACCGGCGCGGCCGCAGTCCTGCTCGATCCGGCGCAAGCCGTTGCCGAGCAGACGGCGCGTCTGGCGTCGCGGCTGCCGGCCGCGGACAACGCCAGCCTCGCCACC
This sequence comes from Thiomonas sp., assembly GCA_027311065.1. Taxonomy (GTDB): domain Bacteria; phylum Pseudomonadota; class Gammaproteobacteria; order Burkholderiales; family Burkholderiaceae_C; genus Thiomonas_A. Next base: position 1,173 of record DAICZP010000054.1, read on the forward strand.
TTGCGCGCCTGGAGCAATGGTCCGCCGGCACTGCTCCAGCGCATTGCCCACGCCTGCGAGCTTGGGCCGCTGGACATTCAGGCGCTACCCGCGGACGCTCCCCCGCGCGCTGTCATCGCGTGACGCGCGAACCGACGACGACGCCCGTTTAGCATGTCGGTCCTGCCCCCAGCCTCGAATCATCATGCTCAGAATCGCCACCTGGAACGTCAACTCCATCGCCGTTCGTCTGCCCCAGCTTCTCGAGTGGCTGCAGACGCGCCAACCCGAGGTGGTGGTTCTGCAGGAAACCAAGGTCGTGGATGGGAAATTTCCGCATGCGGCGCTGGCCGCCGCTGGGTGGCAGGCTGAATGCTTCGGACAGCCCACGTACAACGGGGTCGCCGTGCTCACGCGCATTCCAGCCCTCGACGTGGTGCGCAACATCCCGGATTTCGAGGATTCCCAGGCGCGGGTGATTGCCGCAACCATCGACGGCTTGCGCGTGGTCGGTGCGTACTTCCCCAATGGCCAGGCCCCAGGTACCGACAAATTCGCCTACAAGATGGCATGGCTGGGCGGGCTCGAAACCTGGCTGCGCAAAGAACTTCAGCGCTATCCCGCACTGGTGCTGATGGGTGACTTCAACATCGCCCCCGACGACCGCGACGTTTACGACCCCGAGGCATGGCGCGGGCAGATCCACTGCACCGATGAGGAGCGCGCGCACTTCCGCACCCTGGTCGATCTCGGCATGGTGGACGCCTTCCGACTGTTCGAACAGCCGCCGAAAAGCTGGAGCTGGTGGGATTACCGCAACCTTGCCTTCCGTCGCAACCAGGGCCTGCGCATCGACCATATCCTCGCCAGCGACGCGCTGCGTGCACGGATTTTGCAATGCAGCATCGACAAGGAATCCAGGCGCCACGAACGGCCCAGCGATCACGCCCCCGTGGTCGCAGAGCTTGACTGGCCGGCGCGCTGAGGGCGCCGGCGGCGGCGGTCAATTCAATCGCTCAAGCCCAGATCCTGGATTTTCCGGGTGATGGTGTTGCGTCCGATGCCCAGCTTGACGGCGGCTTCGATCCGCCGACCATGCGTGAGCTCGAGCGCCGCATGAATCACCGCACGCTCGAAGCGCTGCGTGAGAATGTCCATGACATCACCTTGTCCGGCGATGATGAGGTCGCGCGCCACGTCGGCGACGGCTGCTTCCCACGCCGCCGCGGTTGCCGGGGTCGGTGACGTCGGCGCCGTCGGCATGGCCGGATTCCCGGCATCTGCAGGCGCGACGATTGTCACCCCGGTGGCCGCCGGCTGCGCAAGCTCGGGAGGCAAGTCCTTGACGTCGACCGTCTGCCCTGGCGCCATCACGGTCAGCCAATGGCAGACGTTCTCGAGTTCGCGGACATTCCCGGGGAAGGGGTATGCGCGCAGCGCCGCCAAGGCCTCGTCGGAGATGCGCTTCGTCTCCACACCGAGTTCGCGCGCACTGGTCTGCAGGAAATGCCGCACCAGCAGATCAATGTCCTCGCGTCGCTCGCGCAACGGCGGCAAACGTAGCCGGATGACGTTCAAGCGATGAAACAAGTCTTCACGGAACAGCCCGTCGCGGACGCGATGTTCGAGGTTCTGGTGGGTCGCGGCGATGACCCGCACGTGCGCCTTCACCGGGTTGTGACCGCCGACGCGGTAAAAATGGCCGTCGGACAGCACGCGCAACAGCCGCGTCTGCAGCTCGAACGGCATGTCGCCGATTTCGTCGAGGAACAGGGTACCGCCCTCGGCCTGTTCGAAGCGCCCGCGCCGCGCGGTCTGGGCACCCGTGAACGCACCGCGCTCATGGCCGAAGAGTGCGCTCTCGAGCAGGTCACGCGGAATCGCCGCAGTGTTGATGGCGACGAATGGCCCGCCGGCGCGCGGACTGTGACGGTGCAGGGCGCGGGCGACGAGTTCCTTGCCGCTGCCGGACTCACCGGTGATCAGTACCGTGACCTGCGATGGTGACAGGCGACCGATGGCGCGGAATACGTCCTGCATCGCCGGCGCCTGCCCCAAAAGCTCCGGCGTCTCCAGCCCGGCTTCGACAGTCCCCTGCTCACGCAGGCTCTCGTCGACGGCGCGACGGATCAATTCGACCGCCCGGTCGAGGTCGAAGGGTTTGCTCAGATACTCGAATGCTCCACTCTGGAACGCCGACACGGCGCTGTCCAGATCGGAATAGGCGGTCATGATGATGACCGGCAATTGCGGGCGCGAGGTTTTGAGCTCCTGCAACAAATCGATGCCGCTTCCCCCCGGCATGCGGATGTCCGACACCAGCACTTGCGGCTCGTCGTCGGCCAGCGCCAACTGCACTTCGCGCGGGTTGGAAAAAGTTCGTACCGGCAAGCCGGCCTTCTCGAGCGCCTTGGCCAGGACGAATCGGATGGATTGATCGTCGTCGACGACCCAGATTGGTTTCATCGCGCAACTCCGGTCTCGACACGGGAACCCGCGATCCGCCAATCCCGCCTTGCGCCTCCGCGCCCATGCCCGCTCAGGGCAAGGGGAGCAGGAT
>DAICZP010000083.1 GCA_027311065.1 Thiomonas sp.
GCGCTGCGCCCCATCGGCGCGGTGGCTGAGGACGCACAGTGGACATGGCTCGGAAACTCGCTTGCGCGCCTGCATGCGCCGCCATCGACGGCACAAAGCCCATCCCCACCACCGCCGGTGCCGGAGACGGAGTCACGCACCGTGCTGGTCGACCGGCCGCTGCGTTCCGGTCAGCGTGTCTATGCACCAGGGGATCTGATCGTGCTGGAGTCCGTGAGTCACGGCGCCGAACTGATCGCCGGTGGCAATATCCATGTTTACGGGCCGCTGCGCGGGCGCGCGCTGGCGGGAGCCCATGGAGACGCCGGGGCCCGCATTTTCAGCACCAATCTTGACCCCGAACTGGTGGCCATCGCGGGCGTCTACCGCACGGCGGAACAACCGCTGCCGCAGGCTGTGCACGGGGTGCCGGCGCAGATCTACCTCCAGGACGACAGGCTTTGCATCGAGGCGCTCGGTGCCCGTTGAATCTCGCAATCCCATCTCATCTTTCATACACAGTTACGCAACCATGGCAAAAATCATCGTCGTCACCTCGGGCAAGGGCGGAGTCGGCAAGACCACCACCAGCGCGTCGTTCGCGTCCGGGCTGGCCTTGCGCGGGCACAAGACCGCGGTGATCGATTTCGACGTCGGGCTCCGCAATCTGGATCTCATCATGGGTTGCGAACGACGTGTCGTTTACGACTTCATCAACGTGATTCAGGGTGAAGCCAATCTGAACAAGGCGCTGATCAAGGACAAGCAGTGCGATAACCTGTTCGTTCTTCCAGCCTCGCAAACCCGGGACAAGGACGCATTGACCAAGGAAGGCGTGCAGAAGGTGCTGGAGGAACTCGATGCGATGGGATTCACTTACATCGTCTGCGACAGCCCGGCAGGCATCGAGAGTGGTGCGCTGCTGGCGATGCACTTCGCCGACGACGCGCTGATCGTCACCAACCCCGAGGTGTCTTCGGTACGCGACTCCGACCGCATCCTGGGCATTCTCGGCTCGAAGACGCGCCGTGCCATCGAAGGTGCCGAACCAATCCGCGAACACCTGCTGATCACGCGGTACAACCCCAAGCGCGTCGCGCAAGGAGAGATGCTCTCGATCGAGGATGTGCAGGACATCCTGCGCCTCAAGCTCATCGGCGTCGTTCCGGAAAGCGAAGCCGTTCTCCAAGCTTCGAATCAGGGAATACCGGCGATTCATCTGGACAACAGTGACGTCGCCACCGCCTACCAGGACGTCATTGCGCGATTTCTCGGTGAGGAACGTCCCATGCGCTTCACGGACTACCAGAAGCCGGGGCTGATGAAGCGCCTTTTCGGCCGTTGATCAGGAGCATCGCGCCATGTCCCTCTTGTCCTTCCTGCTGGGCGAAAAAAAGAAAACCGCATCCATCGCCAAGGAGCGCCTGCAGATCATTCTGGCGCACGAACGCATCTCCGGAGAGCCGGCCGACTACCTACCTGCCTTGCAGCGCGAACTTGTCGCCGTCATTTCCAAATACGTCCGCATCAACCAGAACGATATTCAGGTGAAACTCGAGCGTCAGGATTCCCTTGAAGTGCTTGAAGTCAAGATCGAAATCCAGCAAAGTTGAGGCCCAGTCCCCGCCCTCTCTCGCATGATTCGCCAATCCATTGCGCTCGCCGCCCTGCTGTGCTGGCTCGGTTGCCTGTTCCTCATCTTCGCCGCTGAGCGCTGGCATTTCGGCCTCGACGAGACCCTTGGTGAAAGCCAGAAGCGGCACCGGCACCCGACCCCGCGCAGTGGCGGCATCGCCATCGTGCTGGGGTTTGCTGGCGGCTTGTGGATCGTGCATGTCGCCGGCTACGCCACCGGCGCGTTCTGCCTGCGCCTTGGCACCGCGCTGGCGCCGCTGCTGGCCGCCGCGCTCTGGGAGGACATCCGGCGTCACCTCGCGCCGCGGATCCGCGCTGTCGCCGGCATTCTTTCCGCCGCGCTGGCAGTGGGGCTGACCGGCACCACCGTCAACCGGCTGGACATTCTTCCGCTGGACCTGCTGCTGGCGCACTGGCCTCTGCTCGGCACGCTCCTTGCCGTCGTCGCCATTGGCGCCATGCCGCACGCCGTCAACATGATCGACGGCTTTCACGGTCTCGCCGGCGTGGTCAGCGCCATGATCCTGACCGCCATTGGCTACGTCGCGTTCAAGGTCCAGGATACCCAGATCATGGCGCTGGCGGGGCTGGGCGTTGGGGCTTTGTTCGGCTTTTTGTTCTGGAACTGGCCTCGCGGAGAGATTTTCCTCGGCGATACGGGCGCGTACTTCCTGGGATTTCTGGCCGCGCTGCTGTCGGTACTGCTGGTCCAACGCAACCCTGCGGTCTCGCCTTGGTTCGCGCTGCTGGTGCTGATCTATCCGACCTGGGAGCTGCTGTTCTCACTGTATCGCCGCCGCATGCTTCGCGGCCGTCCCGGCATGCGCGCCGACAGTCTGCACCTGCACCACCTGATCTATCGCCGTCTCAGCCGCGCCCTGCGTCTCGACGCCCCCAAGCGCCGTCGCACCAGCGTCAACGCCTTCACCGCCCCCTACCTCTGGAGCCTGGCTGCCTTCAGCATCGGCCCTGCCGTGCTTTGGTGGAACAGCACCCCGGTGCTGGCCGCTTGCTGCATCCTGTTCGTCGCGGGCTACCGCTGGAGCTACCGCAAGCTGTTGCGCTGAGCGCGACGGCGGACAGCATCACACCGGCGGCAGGATTTCGTCGAGCATTCTGTGCACCTGGACATCCCAAGGCGGTAGCGCGATACCCAGGGTTTCGCGCAGGCGCGTGCAATCGAGGCGCGAATTCGCCGGACGCGGCGCTGGCAGCGGATAGTCCGATGTGGCGATGGCCTCGACCTGCGCGGGCAGGCAGCGCAAGGCGACGCCTCGCGCGTGCGCGTGCTCGAGCACGAGGCGCGCATAACCGTGCCACGAGGTGCTGCCGCTGGCCGTGAGGTGGTAAAGGCCTGCGGCGCGCGCCGCGAACGCCGGACTGGTACGCACACGGTGCAAGGCCAACGCCGTCACATCGGCGATCAGCTCGGCTGATGTGGGTGTGCCGATCTGGTCGGACACGACACGCAGATGATCGCGCTCCTGAGCGAGGCGCAGCATGGTCCTGGCGAAATTGCTGCCGCGCGCCGCGTACACCCATGCGGTGCGGAACACGAGGTGCGCGCAGCCGCTCGCCGCGATGGCGAGTTCCCCGTCGCGCTTGGAGCGGCCATAGACACTGCGCGGCGCGGTGGCACAGGCCTCGTCATACGGCCGCTCGCACAATCCATCGAACACATAGTCGGTCGAGTAATGCACCAGCCACGCGCCCGTCGTGCGCGCATGCGCTGCAAGCACCGCGGGAACCTCGGCGTTGATCCGGGCCGCGGCCTGCGGCTCACGCTCGGCGCGATCCACGGCGGTGTAAGCGGCTGCATTCACAATCATGGTGGGCCGGATCCGTTCGAGCAGGGCACGAAGGCTGTCGAGATCGGCGAGATCCACTTGCGCACGTGCACACCCGATCACCTCCCCCAGCGGAAGCAGCGCGCGACGCAGTTCCCAGCCAAGCTGCCCGTCCGCACCCAGAAGAAGCACGCGCGCCGCGTCCATCACACGGTCCCCTTCGGCCCGTATTGCAGCGCCACCCAATCGCGGTAAGCACCACTGGTGACGTGATTCACCCACGCCGGATGTTCCAGATACCAGCCCACCGTGCGCCGCAAGCCACTGGCGAACGTTTCCCGCGGCGACCACCCCAACTCCCGGGCAATTTTCCGGGCATCGATCGCGTAGCGCCGATCATGGCCCGGGCGGTCCGCCACATGGGTGATGAGACGCGCGTAAGGCATGGCGTCGGCACGCGGCCGCAACTCGTCGAGCAGACCGCAAAGCGTCTGCACGACATCGATGTTGCGCACCTCGTTGCAACCGCCGACGTTATAGGTGTGGCCTGGTCCACCAGCGTCCAGCACGCGCGCGATGGCGCGGCAGTGATCTTCGACGTACAACCAGTCGCGCACATTCTGGCCATCACCGTACACCGGCAGCGGCTTGCCGGCCAGAGCGTGATGAATCATGAGTGGAATCAGCTTTTCAGGGAACTGGTACGGGCCGTAGTTGTTCGAGCAATTCGTGGTCAATACCGGCAGTCCGTAAGTGTGATGCCAGGCGCGTACCAGGTGATCGCTGGCCGCCTTGCTGGCGGCGTAAGGGCTGTTGGGCGCGTAGGGTGTGGTTTCGCTGAACGCAGGCGCATCCACATCGAGTGAACCATAGACCTCGTCAGTCGATACATGAAGGAAGCGAAACATCGCCCGTTGCCCGTCCGCGCATGCGTCCCAGTAGGCGCGGACCGCTTCCAGCAGCTCAAACGTACCCTGGATATTGGTCCGTATGAAATCTCCCGGGCCCTGGATGGATCGGTCGACGTGACTCTCTGCCGCGAAGTGCAGCACCGCGCGCGGCTGGTACCGGGCGAGCATGGCGGCAACCACGGCACGATCGCACACATCGACACGCGTGAACGCGTAGCGGGGGTCGCGCTCGACGTCCGCCAGGCTTTCGAGATTGCCTGCATAGGTCAGGGCATCGAGCACCACCAACGGTTCATCGTGGTTTTCGAGCCAGAAATGCACAAAATTGGCGCCGATGAAGCCCGCCGCGCCGGTCACGAAGATCATGGGTCGCTCGATGAAGTGAAAGTCGTACGGGAAAGCCAGAAGCCATGGATGAAACAATCCACCGTTCAACGACGCGGCGCACGCGCCGCGACAAGCGCATTCTAGGGATGCGCCGGCCGCGGTCGCCAGCCGCCAGCCCGATAGAATCCAGCGTATTCGCCCGCCCCGACCCGTTCATGTCCGCACCAATCACGATCGATACCGCCGGGCTGCGCCTGGAATTCTCCCGTCACGGCGCACAGGCCCTGGCGACCGCGCGCACCACGCTGGCGACGCTTTCCTACCGTGCCACCGACCTGGTTGCCGACACCGTACTCAACGGCAGCGAGGGGCGTCCGGCGTGGCATATGTTGTCGCGGCTCGGCGCCGAAGGCACCGATGCCCCATCGCGGGCCGCAGCGGCCTTTCTCCATGCCGAGCATGCCCGCATGGTCGCCTGGGTGGAACGCGTCTCGCAAGCGGCCGGTGCCGATGGGCTGGACGTCATCCATCTTGGCGCCGGCGGATCTGAAACGCCGATGCTCGCCTTGCATACGGCACTGTCGGTGGTCCAGCCGCCGCGTTGCCGGGTGCACTGGGTCGCCAACCTTGATGGCGCGACGGTCGACGCGGCGCTGCGCGCGGCGAACCCCGAACGCACCTGGGTCCTGATCAACAGCAAGTCCTTCCGGACCCAGGAAGTCATGCGCAACGCGACCACGGTGGTGCGCTGGCTCGGCGAACACCTCGGCACCGAGGTGGCGCGCGGCCGGCTGGTTGCGTTGACCTCGAACGCGGATCTTGCACGCGAGCGTTTCGGCCTGCCCCCCGAGCAGGTGTTCCGCTCGCTGCCTGAAATCGGCGGCCGTTTTTCGCTCTGGAGCAGTCATGGAATGGCGCTGCTGCTGGCCTTCGGCCCGGACACGGTCGCCGCGCTCCATGCCGGCGCACTGGCCATGGATCGCCACTTCCTGTCCACGCCATTGACCGCCTCCGCTCCGGGCCTGCTGGCGGGTTTGTCGCACGCCTACCGGGTGCGCTTCGGTCTGCCGCTGCTGTCGATCGGGCTGTATGGCGATGCGTTCGCGCAGATGCCGCTGTACTTGCAGCAACTGCTGATGGAGTCGCTGGGCAAGTCCACCAGCGACGACGGCGCACAGCCGGTGGCCGTCAGTGGCCCGGCGGTCATCAGCGGCGTGGGTACGCCGGTGCAGCACACCTACTTCCAGCTTTTGCACCAGGCTGCCGTTCCCGTGTTCCACGAAATCATCGCCGTGACCCGGCCCTGGCACGCGCGCCTTCCCGAGCATCTCGCCCTGTTGTCCAACGCACTGGGGCAGGCCGACGCGCTTTGGAATGGCAAGGATGTATCGAGCTGGCAGATCGAGCTCATGGCATCGGGCATGGAGGCGAAAGCCGCCGCCCGCGCCGCCCGGCACCGCGCCTGCCCAGGCGGACGGCCGTCGACCTTCATCTGGATGGATCGTCTCGATGCACGTCATCTTGGCGCCCTGCTGGCGCTGTATGAACACCGCACGGTGGTCGAGGGCTGGCTGTATGGCATCAATCCTTTCGATCAGTGGGGGGTTGAACTGGGCAAGACCCTCGCCACGCGTATCGAGCAGGCGCTGCTCGCGCAGGACACCCAAGGGCTGAGTCCGGAAACCACCGCCTCGCTGAATTTCCTCCGAGAACAATTCGCATGAACGCAACGCAAGACCTCGCCGCGGCCGAGCAGGCCGATGTCAGCCACACTTCGCTGCTCGCCGAGCGTCGCACCAAACTCGCGGCGCTGCGCGCGGCCGGGCAGGCATACCCGAATGATTTCCGGCCCGATGCGCACGCGGCCGGCCTCCATGCAAGCTACGACGCGCTCGAGGCCGATGCCGTGCTGGCGTCAGGCCGACAGGTTCGCATCGCCGGACGCCTGATGCTCAAGCGCGTCATGGGCAAGGCGAGTTTTGGAACCTTGCAGGACGGCAGTGGTCGCATGCAGATCTATGTCACCAATGACCATGCCGGGGAGGCCGCACACGCAGCCTTCAAGCATTTTGATCTCGGCGATATCGTGGCCTGTGAGGGCACCCTGTTCAAGACCCGCACCGGCGAGCTCACGGTGCAAGCAGCACAGGTGCGGATGCTGGCGAAGAATCTGCATCCGCTGCCCGACAAGTTCCATGGCCTGGAGGACGTCGAGACGCGTTACCGCCAGCGCTACATCGACCTTGTCGTGAATCCCGAATCGCGCCAGCGCTTCGTCCAGCGCGGACGCATCGTCTCGGCGCTGCGACATGCAATGGAGGAAGCTGGTTTCGTCGAAGTCGAGACGCCGATGCTGCACCCGATTCCAGGCGGCGCCAATGCCAAGCCCTTCGCCACCCACCACAACGCGCTCGATCAGGAGATGTTCCTGCGCATCGCTCCCGAGCTTTACCTCAAGCGCCTTGTCGTCGGCGGGTTCGAGCGCGTGTTCGAGATCAACCGCAACTTCCGCAACGAGGGGATCTCGGTTCGCCATAATCCCGAGTTCACCATGATGGAGTTCTACGCCGCGTACTGGAACCATCGCGATGTCATGGACTTCACCGAACAACTCATCCGGCAAGCCGCGATCCGTGCCTGTGGATCGTCCAGGCTAAGCTACCAGGGCCAGCTGGTCGACCTCGAAAATCCGTTTGCCCGTCTGAGCGTGCGGGATGCGCTGGTCGTGCACGCGGAACTCACCGAGGCACAGGCCGTCGATGCCTCGACGCTGCGCGCGCGCATCCTCGCCGCCGGCGGTCAGGCACCAGCACACTGGACGCTGGCGGAACTGCAGTTCGGCTTGTTCGAGACCGTGGTCGAAGAAAAACTCTGGCATCCGACCTTCATCGTCGACTATCCAGTCGAGGTGTCGCCGCTTGCCCGCTCGAGCGACGCCGATGCAAGCGTCACCGAGCGCTTCGAGCTCTTCGCCACCGGCCGTGAAATTGCCAACGGCTTTTCCGAACTCAACGATCCGGAAGACCCGGCCGCACGCTTTGCCGCGCAGGCCGCCAACAAGGATGCCGGGGACGAGGAGGCCATGTACTTCGACGCCGACTACATTCGGGCACTCGAGGTCGGAATGCCCCCGGCCGGCGGCTGCGGCATCGGCATCGATCGCCTCGTCATGCTCCTGACCGACGCCCCCAGCATCCGCGACGTCATCCTGTTCCCGGCGCTGCGGCGCGAACTGGCGTGAAGCGCCCGCGGCACATGCCGGACGGCGCACCTTTCGTCTGTCAGGAGCGCGGCGAAGTTTCCATGCACTTCGGCATGGGCGCCGTGCAAAGCCGCATGCGCGTGAGCAAACCCGACGTGCTGGTGCTCGACTACACCCGCGCCATGATGTCGTTCCTTCTCTTCAACCCGGCGCCGCGCCATGTCCTGATGCTCGGCCTGGGTGGAGGCTCGCTGGCGAAGTACTGCCACGCGCACCTTCCGGACACCCGCTTCACCGCTGTGGAGATCAATCCGGAGGTCATCTCGATGCGAGAGCTGTTCTCCATCCCGCCTGATGACGACCGACTGCACATTGCATGCGCGGATGGCGCCGTCTGGGTGCCGTCGCACCCGCAAAGTTGTGACGTCCTCATGCTCGACGGCTTCGGGCCGGACGGGCTTCCCCCCACCCTGAGCAGCCAGGATTTCTACGACGCCTGCGCTGATGCGCTGGAGCCCGGCGGTGTGCTGGTCGCGAATATCTGGGCCGGCCCCGTCGTGCGCGAGGCCGCCCTCGGTCGCTTGCGTCACAGCTTTGAAAGCGGGGTCGTGACCCTGCCTGCCGAGGAAGGTGAAAACCTCATTGCCTTTGCCCGCCGCGACGCGCCCATGCCGGACGCCGACACCTTGCGCGCGCGGGCACGCGCACTGGATGCGGCCCACCCGATCGGTCTGGCGCTCAACGCCCAGCGCCTCGCTGCGGCGTTGAGCGCGCCTGCATGATGGTGGCGGACAGCGTTTTGTGGCCTCACGGATTCACGCTAAAGTGCGACTTCCCCGGCGTCAGTCGATTCATGCGTGGTTCCCGCGAGGTCAGATCCGATGCACACGCCCCTGCAGGTCATTTTCTGGCGTCACGCCGAAGCTGAAGACGCCGTACCCGGCGACGTGGCGGACAGTGACTTCCGTCGTGAACTCACCCGCCAGGGGCGTCGCGATGCGAGCCGCATGGCGGCATGGATCAAGGCCCACGTCCCGAAGCCCTGGACGGTGCGGGCCAGCCCCGCGCACCGCACCATCCAGACCGCCACCGCGCTGGTCGACGATCCGTACGCCGATTCCCTGCTCGCGCCCGGCGCCAGCGCGGATGACATGCTGGGCGTGATCGAACACCACCGCGGCCAGCCGAGTGCGCTCGTGCTCTGCGGCCACCAACCCACGCTGGGCGCCGCGGCTTTGCGTTGGCTCAGCGGCAGCACGAGCGACTTCAGCGTGCGCAAGGGGGCCATGCTCTGGATTGTGGAGCGACAGCGTGAAGGCGCCGGCGCGCGGGTGCTACGTGCCTGCCTGAGCCCCGACCTGCTGGATTAGCTGCCTGTTGCAACAACGCACGACGCTGCCGCGTCATCGTCGCGTCATCGGAGCGTCACCGCAATGACACATCGTATTCGTATGGTTTCGTTACCGACAGGAGACCAACGATGTATCAAGATGACACGCGCGGATTGGATACCCCTGGCTCGATTTACCGTGCCGCCGCGACCGCTGATCATGTCCACGCGGCCAGCCTGACCATCACCTGGGCGCGAAGCGCCGACGAAGTCCTCGATGCCCAGCGCCTGCGCTGGAAGGTCTTCGCTGATGAACTTGGGGCGCGGATATCCAGCCCGCGTCCGGGGTACGACATCGACATTTTCGATCCTTATTGCGATCATCTGCTCGCACGCAACGCGGAAGGCGAACTGGTCGGCACCTATCGCGTACTCCCCCCCCACCAGGCCAAGCGCGTTGGGGGCCTGTATTCCGAAACCGAATTCGACCTCACCCGCCTCGTGCAACTGCGTCCGCGTCTGCTCGAGCTCGGGCGCGCATGCGTCCACCCCGACTGGCGCCACGGAACCGTCATCATGGCATTGTGGGGCGGACTTGCGGATTACATGCAGCGCCACGGGTTGGACGCCATGATCGGCTGCTCCAGCGTATCGATACGCGATGGCGGACACTACGCGGCAAGCCTGTGGGCACGGCTGCGTCGTACCCACCTCGCATCGATCGAAGACCACATGCAGGCGCGCCTGCCGCTCCCCGTCGACAGCCTGCGCCAGGATCTCCGCGCCGAACCTTGCGCGTTGCTCAAGGGTTATCTGCGCGTGGGAGCGCGCATTTGCGGCCAGCCAGCATGGGACCCAGACTTCAATACTGCTGATTTTCCGCTGCTGCTGCGCCTGCGCGACGTCAGCCCGCGCTACGCACGCCACTTCCTGCATATCCCCCGGGTTTGAGCGGGGCGATTCGCCACGCAGCCCCGATCGCGATCAGGGCTGATGCGCCGGCGCAAGCTCCAGGCTCACCCCGGCGCGCTGCCACTCGGCCAGTTCCTGCTCAAGACCGTATTGCGTCAACGGCGAGGACTTCAACCAACGGGCGTCGGCAACGATGCGTGCACCCTGCGCGTCACCGCCGCGCCCGGGTGTGAGGCTGAGACTGCCGACATCGACATCACGCCGGTTGCGCGCCAGCAACACGGCCAGACGCAGCGCCAGCAACGCGCGAAGGTCGAGATTCAATGTTCCGAGATCGCCCAGCTTCTTGAGCTTTCCGGCGTGGCACAACACCATTTCGGCCAGTCGCGCCTGCTCGCTGCGCGAGAATCCCGGCATATCGGCGTTGGCCACGATGTAGGCGGAGTGCTTGTGGTACGCGCTGTGCGAAATCGAAAGCCCGATCTCATGCAGCTCGGCCGCCCAGCGCAGCGCCTGCTGCTCCGACGATGTCGCCTCGGGATGAAGCTGCAGCAGCAGTGCCAGCGCCAGCGTTTCCACCCGCGTTGCCTGCCTCGTATCGACGGCGTAACGCTGCATGAACTGCTGCACCGTCAGGGCGCGCATGTCTCGCTGCTGCTCGCGCCCCAGCAGGTCGTACAGCACGCCCAGGCGCAGCCCGGCATCGGTGGCTTCCATTTCGGTGATGCCTAGCTCCTCGAACACCGCGAGCATGATCGCCAGCCCACCTGCAGCCACTGGTACACGATCCGGCTTCAACCCCGGCATTTTCAGCAAATCGAGCTGCCCGGCACGCACGTAGATCTTGCGCAACTCACGCAGCCCTGCCCGGGTGATCGCATGGTTGAAGCCATCCGGGTTGAGCTGGCTACCTGCCAGAATATCGGCCAGTGCCCGTGCCGTGCCGCTGGAACCCACAGCGGCCGTCCACCCAGTCTTGCGGAATTCCCGCGCGATGATCTGGATCTCGCGCCGCGCGGCCAGTTCCGCCGACTTCATGCGCTGCTCGTCGACGAGACCGGTCGGGAAAAAATCCCGGCTCATCGAGACGCAACCGATGTACAACGACTCCATCATCCGCGGATCAAGCCCCGAACCGATGATGAACTCGGTCGATCCGCCGCCGATATCGACAACCAGTCGATTGCCAGCGGCTGGTGACACCGAATGGGCGGCGCCGATATACACCAGGCGCGCCTCCTCGCGTCCGGCGATCACTTCAACCGGAAATCCCAATGCCTCCTGCGCCCGCTCGAGGAAATCGTGAGCGTTCTTGGCCACGCGTACCGCGTTGGTGGCCACCGCCCGCACCCGCTCCGGCTGAAACTGCCGCAAACGGTCGCCGAAACGCCGCAACGTCGCCAAGGCGCGCTGCTGCGATTCCTCGGTGAGGTTTTTCGCGGCATCGAGGCCGGCGCCCAGGCGCACCGGCTCCCGCAGCGAGTCGATGGGATAGATCTGGGCACCATGCTCGTTTTCGGCAGCCTTGCCGACGAGCATGCGAAAACTGTTCGACCCGAGGTCGACCGCGGCGAGATGTTGGATACTCAAGGACATGGGAGAATTGCATCCCAACAACGTGACGCGATGTTGAAACGTGTCATGAGAAATTCATGCAAGACTGACATCCTAAGCTCTTCGCCCGACACGTTCGTTTTTCGCTGCTTCCAACATCCCACCCATGCCAGTCCAGCCGGATACGCGCCTGCTCAACCGTGAGCTCGGTATTCTCTCGTTCAACCGTCGCGTGCTGGCGCAAGCGCTCGATCCCACCATTCCTCCGCTCGAACGCTTGCGCTACCTGTGCATCGTCTCCTCCAACCTCGACGAATTTTTCGAGACCCGCGTGGCGCAGCTTCAGGACTTGCTGGAGCACGATCGCGGCAGCGTGACCCCCGACGGACTTCCGGTGGAACATGCCCTGCGGCTGATTGCAGAAGACGCGCATGCGCTGGTCGCGGAGAAGTACCGCGCGCTCCAGGATTCGATCTACCCGATGCTCGCCGGTATCGGTGTCCGTTTTGTCACCAGCGACCAGTGGACGCCGGAGCACCTGATGTGGGCGCGCGGCTACTTCGAACGGGAAGTGCTTCCCGTGCTCACCCCCATCGGACTGGATCCCGCGCATCCATTCCCGAAGGTTCTCAACAAAAGTCTCAACTTCGCCGTGCTGCTGGAGGGAACGGATGCCTTCGACCGCAACGTCGATCTCGGCATCATCCAGGCGCCACGCGCGCTTCCGCGCGTGCTGGCGGTGCCCGCGGAGCTCGGTGCGGAACGCCACTGCTTCGTGTTGCTGTCGTCGCTGATGCAAGCGTTCGCGGGTGACCTCTTCCCGGGCCTGACCGTGCTGGGCGTGCACCAGTTCCGCGTCACCCGCAACAGTGAACTCTTTGTCGACGACGACGAAATCACCAATCTCCGCACAGCGCTGCAAGGAGAGCTACGAGCACGGCACTATGGTGACGCCGTGCGGCTGGAAGTTCCGGCCACCTGCCCGCAGCCGCTCCTGGATCGGCTCATGCGCGAAAACGGCTTGCGTCCGGACGACTGCTACCGGGTGGATGGCCCTGTCAACCTCGTACGGCTGCAGGCAATCATCGATATGGTCCCCGACCATGGGCTGACCTACCCAGCGCACACACCGGCGGCAGTGCCCCAGTGGCCGGGCCCGGGACCCGAGCTGTTCGATCGCATCCGCGCTGCGGACATCCTGCTTCACCACCCATACGACGCCTTCGGTCCGGTGGTCGATCTGGTGCGGACAGCTGCCCGTGATCCTGCGGTGCTCGCGATCAAGCAGACCATTTACCGCGCCGGCAGCAGCTCCGCACTCATGGAAGCATTGATCGAAGCTGCGCGCAATGGCAAGGAAGTGACGGTCATCCTCGAGCTGATGGCGCGACTGGATGAAGAAACCAACATCAACTGGGCGGCCCGACTGGAAGCGGAAGGCGCCCATGTCGTCTACGGTGTGGTGGGTTTCAAGTGCCACGCCAAGATGCTCATGGTCGTGCGCCGCGAACGCCAGGGAAAACGTACCTCCACGCTTCGCCGCTACGTCCACGTGGGCAGCGGCAACTACCACACGCGCACAGCGCGGCTTTACACGGATTTCGGCCTCATGACGGCGGACGAGGCGATCTGCGCGGACGTCAACCAGGTGTTCACCGAAATCACCGGGTAGTCAAAATTCCCGCCCCTCAAGCGGCTGTGGCAGTCGCCGTTCTCGCTGCTTGACAATCTCGTGAAGCAGATTCGCAACGAAGCGCGCCTTGCACGTGCTGGAAAACGTGCCCGCATCTGGGCGCGGGTGAACGCACTGGTCGAGCCGACGGTGATCGACGAGCTCTATAAGGCATCGAAAGCGGGGGTTGAAATCCGCCTGCTGATCCGCGGCCCGTGCATGCTGCGCCCGGGGGTACCCGGGCTGTCGGAGACCGTGCGGGTACGCTCGATCATTGGACGCTTTCTCGAACATTCGCGGGTGTTCTATTTCTACGCCGACGGGCGCGAGGACGTCTGGCTGTCCTCGGCAGACTGGATGGAAAGGAATTTATTCCGGCGCGTTGAAATCGCAACGCCCATCCTCGACGCGGAGGCGAAGACCAAGATCATCGAAGAGGGGTTGAAAATCCACTGGCGCTGCCCCGGCAACGCCTGGGACATGGATGCCTACGGAGCCTGGCGGCGTGCACGCGGCTGGCGCACCGGGTGCGCCAGCCATCAGGCGCTGATGGATCTGCGCAACAGCGTCAAGCCGCTTCCACCGCCTGCCGGCGCCGCACCAGACGCTGCGCCGGAAGCCGGGCGGTAAACGTACTGCCCTTGCCGGGCGTACTTGCGACCCGGAGCTCTGCCTGATGGCGCATCAGCACATGCTTGACGATGGCCAGGCCGAGACCGGTGCCTCCGGAATCGCGTGAGCGACCGCGGTCGACGCGGTAGAAACGCTCGGTCAGCCGCGAAATATGTTCGGGCGCAATGCCGATGCCGCTATCCGTCACGGAAAATTCGCAGATCGGCTCTCCACTCTCGGACTCCCGCACCCGCCACGACATTCGCACTTCGCCACCCGCGGGCGTGTAGCGCACCGCATTGGTCACCAGATTGGTGAAGGCGCTGGCAAGCTCTCCGCGCGCCCCGCGCAGGCTTCCAGGATCGGCCATCGCCTCGATCCGGTGACGTCCTCCGGACAGCGCCCTGGCCTCCATTGCCAGACGCGCGACCATTTGCTCCATGTCGACCACTTCCTCCGCAGGCTGGTGGGGATCACCCTCGAGGTGCGCGAGGGTCAGCAGATCTTCAACCAATTGACGCATGCGGTCCGACTGCTCCTGCATCAACACCAGCACGCGCTCACGTTCCTCATTCGAGAAGTCCAGGGTGCGCAAGGACTCCACAAACCCCGCGATCACCGTCAGCGGGGTCTTGATTTCGTGCGACACGTTGGCGACGAAGTCGCGACGCATCGCCTCCGTACGCTCGACCTGGGTCACATCACGGGAAATCAGGAGTTTGTCGCCTTCTCCATACGGAATGACCTGCACATTGAGTAAAAATGTACCGTAGGCACCGGTACGACGCAGCAGCAGCGGTTCTTCGAAACGCTTGGCCGCCATATATGCAAAAAACTCCGGGTTGCGGATGAGATGCACAGCGTGCTGGCGCAGATCGCGTGCCGCATCGAGACCGAAATGCGCGGCGGCAGTCGCGTTGCACCAGTCGATCTGTCCTTGCGCATCGATGAGCATGACGCCATTGGGAGATGCCTGCAGGGCCTCGATGAAACGCCGGAGTTTTTCCTCCTCGCGATGCAGGCGCATCTCCCAGAGCCGCAGCTGCCGGGCGCTGCGGTAATACACCTCGGACCATAAACCTGGGGCCGAGGGAAGATTGCCGCGCTGCGGCAATCGCAACCAGTTCAGCATTCGCACGAGGGCCGCGGTGTCAAGTCCGATCACCAGCAACGCGATAAGCAGTGCTGCCAGCGTCCCTGCCAGGGCCCCAAGCCACGCTGCCACAAGGGCAGCCGGCACGAACATCAGTCCGACAAGGCTGGCAAGCCGCAGCGCAACGGCGCGCGCGATGGTGCGGGATGGCATGTTCACGACAGAAATCCGCGGTATCGCGCCGTGCGCTCAGGCCGCAGGAATGCCCTGTCGATGCGTAAAACGATATCCAGCGCCGCGGACTGTTTCAATCTGCTCCGCACATCCCGCTGGCGTCAGCGCCTCCCGAAGACGCTTGATGTGAACATCAACCGTCCGCTCCTCGATGAACACATGGTCGCCCCACACCTTGTCAAGCAAGATGCTGCGGCTGT
Source organism: Thiomonas sp. (assembly GCA_027311065.1). GTDB lineage: Bacteria > Pseudomonadota > Gammaproteobacteria > Burkholderiales > Burkholderiaceae_C > Thiomonas_A. The sequence continues at coordinate 15,449 of DAICZP010000083.1, forward strand.
GCACACGCTCGGGATGGATCATCATGTAGTGCAGCAGCTTGAACTCGGTGGGTCCCAGCTTGAGCTCCTGCTCGATCCCGTTGGCGTGGTAGGTCACGCGGCGCGTTGCCGGATCAACCACCAGATTGCCTGCTCGCACGGGTTCATCGGTGAGCTGCGGCGCGCGCCGACGCAACACCGCACGGATGCGCGCCATCAGTTCCTTGGGTGAAAAGGGCTTCGTGATGTAGTCGTCGGCTCCCGCATCCAGTCCGGCGATGGTGTCTGCCTCCTCGCTGCGGGCGGTCAGGAGGATGATGGGAATGGATTTGGTCCGCGCGCCCTGGCGGAGCTCGCGGGCAAGCGCCAGACCCGACATCCCCGGCAACATCCAGTCGATGAGCATCACATCAGGCAGTATGTCGCGGATCAGCCGCAAGGCGTCCTCCGCGCTCCCGGCAACGATCGGGCAGTGGCCCGCGTGACGAAGATTCACCGCCAACAGCTCGGCAATGGCAGGCTCGTCCTCGACGATCAAGATGTTGCTGGCCATGCTCACAGAGTCCCCGCGACCTCGTTGAAGGCTTCCTTGTTGTGGCGCACATCGGTTCCGCGCACGACATAGATCACAAATTCCGCGATGTTCTTCGCGTGGTCACCGATGCGTTCGATGGCCTTGGCGATGAACACGAGGTCGAGACTCGCGCTGATGTTGCGTGGATCTTCCATGACGTAGGTAATGAGCTTGCGCATGAAGGAATCAAATTCCGCATCGATCGCGCTATCTGCGCTGACGATGTCGACTGCAGCCTTTTCGTCGAGGCGCGCGAAGGCATCCAGGGCCCGGCGAATCTGCACTACCGCGAGATCCGCCTCGCGTCCGATCTCGTTGAACGACAGCGCCAGATTGGTACCTGATTCGATCAGGTCACGCGCCATGCGCGCGACACGGTCCGCTTCATCGCCGACGCGCTCGAGGTTGGTGATGGTCTTGGAAATCGCCATCATCAGACGAAGGTCACGTGCGGTCGGCTGACGTTTGGCAATAATGGCGGCAACATCGGCGTCGATCTCCACCTCTAGCTGGTTCACCCGCTTTTCATTGAGGATGACGCCTCGCGCGGCGTCCATGTCGAAATGGCGCAAGGCGTAAACCGCTTGTGCAATCTGCGACTCCACCAGTCCACCCATTTCAAGAACGCGGGTCGAGATCGCGCTGATTTCAGCGTCGAACTGGGTTGAGATGTGTTTATCCATGTCGCCTCCTGGCTCAGCCAAAGCGGCCGGTAATGTAGTCTTCTGTCTCCTGGCGCATCGGTTTCAGGAACAACTGATTGGTTGAACCGAACTCGACGACTTCTCCCAGGTACATATAAGCCGTGTAGTCAGAAACGCGCGCAGCCTGCTGCATGTTATGGGTCACGATGACAACCGTGTAGTCGCTCTTGAGTTCGGTCACCAGTTCCTCGACCTTGGCCGTGGAAATGGGATCGAGTGCCGAGGTCGGCTCATCGAGCAGCAGGACTTCGGGTTTGATGGCGATCGCGCGCGCGATGCACAAACGTTGCTGCTGGCCACCCGACAGACTCATGCCACTTTGGCCGAGCTTGTCCTTGATTTCCCCCCACAGCCCGGCACGCGTCAGGCTGGCCTCGACGCGCTCGTCCATTTCAGCGCGGCTGAGCCGCTCGTACAGACGCACCCCGAAGGCGATGTTCTCATAGATCGACATCGGAAATGGCGTCGGCTTCTGGAACACCATGCCCACGCGCGCGCGCAGCAGTGATACATCGACGTCCTTGGCAAGGATGTCGCGCCCGTCGAGCAATACCTCACCCTCGGTGCGCTGGTCCGGGTACAGTTCATACATGCGGTTGAACACCCGCAGCAACGTCGACTTGCCGCAACCCGACGGGCCGATGAAGGCCGTGACCTGGCGGTCGTAGATGTCCAGTGAGACGTCCTTGACGGCGCGGAATTTTCCGTAAAAGAAACTGAGCTTGCGCACGGACAGGCGCACGGCCGGCGCCGCGTTCGGTTCGGCTGCAGCTTGATTCATGGTCGGGTCTCGGTGTGAGGGGCGAGGCGCACGTCACGCATTGCAGGCCGGGTCACGGGTGCCTGCGCAGGAACATGCGGGTCGCGATGTTGATCGTCAGCACCACGGCGATGACGAGGAATGCTGCAGCATATGCCAGCGCATGCGCGGAGGCGAACGGCTGGTTGATGAAACTCCAGATCACGTAGGTCAGATAGCCGACTGGCTCGTGCGTGAGTTGGCCATTCCACATGTAATTCGACCAACCCGCCGTGTAGATCAGAGGTGCCGTCTCGCCAACCGAAATGGCCAGCGACAGCAACACCCCGGTGATCACCCCCGAGCGCGACGCCGGGAGCAGGATTTTGAACACGACCTGATGCTCTCGACCACCAAGTGCGTAGCCGGCCTCGCGCAGGCTGGATGGATTCTGGCGCATCGCCAGCTCGGTGAAGCGCGCGATGTACGGCACGATCAGGATTGCCAGCGTGATCGCCCCGGCAAGCGCCGAGAACTGCCAACCCAGACCCTCGACCAGAGTGACATAGCTGAAGTACCCCAGCACGATCGACGGCACACCGGTGAGCACGTCGGCGAGGAAGCGCACCACTTTACCCCAGACGCCCTTGCCGAACTCCGCCAGGTACACGCCGGTGACCACACCCACAGGCGCGGCGAACAGCAGCGCCCCCGCGCTCATCGCCAGCGTACCTTCGATGGCGTTGAGCAAACCACCACTGATGCCATTGGTGACCTGCGTGAAAACCTGCAGGTTCAGCGCCCGGGCGCCGCGCGAGAGCACGGTCCACAAAATGTCGGCGAGCGGCACGACGACAAGCAGAAACGACAAGGAGCAGAGCAGCCCGAACACGACCGCCGCCGTGCGGCGCCGGCCTGACACGCGCAGTTCGGGCTCAAGCACCGACTGCGACGCGTCGGGTGAGGAGACGAGCGATGACATTGACGATAACCGCAATGATGAGAAGAACAAGGGCGATTTCGGCCAGCGAGCGTACCGCCATGCCGCTGGTGTCCTGCAAGGCGCTGTCGAGTTGCGAAGCGATGAAAGCCGCCATGCTGGTGATCGGGCTGTAAAGGTTGCCGGGCAGGTAGTTGAGCGCGCCGCCGCTGACCATCAACACTGCCATGGTTTCACCCAGGGCTCGGCCCAGTGCCAGAATCACGGCGCCGATCAGCGGCGTCCTCACTGCTGGCAGCATGGCACGGCGCAAAACCTCGGCGCGTGTCGCACCCAGCGCGAAACAGGACTCCCGCAACTCTCGCGGCACGCGGCGCAGGGCCTCGACCAAGGTACTCGAAATCACTGGAAGAACCATCAACGCCAACACGAGACTGGCAGTGAACAGACCAAAACCACTGGCTGCCGGCGTCGAAACGAATTTGATGAAAGGGAGCGCCGAACTCAGCGCCGGCGCAAAGTACTTGAGTGTGAGCGGGGCGAGAACCTCCAGGCCCCACAAGCCGTAGACAACGCTCGGCACCATGGCGAGCAGTTCGGCGACTTGCGCGAAGGCACCACTCAGTCGGTGCGGCGCGTACTCGACGAGGTACAGCGCGACGCCAATGCCGACCGGAACCGCGACCAACAATGCAAGTGCTGAACTCGCCAGGGTACCGACGATGAACACCAGAATGCCGTAATGCGCGCCTGGCGGAACCTGCACGCCGCGCACCTCGACCGGGTTCACGTACAGATTACCCAGACTCCAGGTGTTGGAGAAAAGAAAGCCGAAACCGTTAAAACGAATGGCAGGCCAGGAATACGCTGTGAGAAACACGAACACGGCGATCAGCGCAAGCGGAATCAGCGCCGAAACCGCCTGCAGCCCGTACCGAAACAATCGCATTCCTTGCACCCTCGTCCCAACCGCAAACTGCATCAAAGCACCGGAGCCCCGACCGCGGAGCCCCGGCACCACCTGCGCGCGCTGCTGGC
>DAICZP010000085.1 GCA_027311065.1 Thiomonas sp.
ACGTTGAATACACCGATCAGAACCACGGCGAATGCGGCTACCCCCAGCGCCAACCCGAACGCCAGCGATCCCGCCACCAGCCCTCCCAGCAAGGTCGAGGCAGCGCCCGCGGCGGCTGCGGCCAGCATCGGTCCCAGGGCGAGGCGGAGAGCCTCGCCGACGAGAACCACTGCAATCAGCACGCCGAGCGCCAGTTGCTGCCGCCCTTGGAGTCGCCCGTCGCGACTGCCGCGGGGTTGCGAAGCCGCGGGTGGCATCGATTCGCCATTGACCAGACCGATGAGACGATCCACCGCGTCGTTGAGCCCGCCGGCGAAATCTCCCGCGCGAAATCGGGGTGCCATGATCTCCGACGTGATGCGCTTGGCGACGGCGTCTGGAATGGCACCTTCAAGCCCGTAACCAACCTCGATACGCATGGCGTGATCGTTCCTGGCCACCAGGATCAACACGCCGTCGTCGACACCCTTGCGGCCGAGTTTCCAGGCGTCCGTGACGCGAATCGAATACTGCTCGATGGCTTCTGGCGCCGTGGTCGGGACGATCAGCACGGCAATCTGGCTGCCCTTGGCACGGCTGAACGCGAGCAGACGCGCGTTCAGCGCCTCGCGCTGCGCAGGCGTGAGCGTTCCGGTCAGATCGGTGACGGGTGCTGACAACGACGGTACCGGCACCAGCATGCCGGTGTCGCCGGCGATCGCCGGGCAAGGCCACGCCACCAGCAATGCGAGCGCAGCGATCAGGCCGTGCAGGAGCCGGCGCATGGGGTGTTCAGTGCGAAGGCTGCGCGCCGAAATCAACCTTGGGTGGCGCCGCAATGGCACGCTCATTGTCCACGGTGAAGTTCGGACGTACCTGATAACCGAACGCTTTCGCGGTCAAATTGCTCGGGAACTGGCGCACGATGTTGTTGTAATCCTGGACTGCAGCGATATAACGCATGCGCGCCACCGCGATCCGGTTTTCCGTCCCTTCAAGCTGGGCCTGGAGGTCGCGGAACGCGGCGTCGGCCTTGAGGTTCGGGTAGTTTTCCGATACGGCCAGCAGGTGACTGAGAGCGCCGGTCATCTGCGCCTGCGCAGCCTGGAAGCGCGCGAAGGCCTGCGGGTCGTCCATGAGTTGCGGTGTGGCCTGCACCGAGCCTACCGAGGCGCGTGCCTGGGTCACCGCTTCGAGGACCTCGCGCTCGTGGCTGGCGTAGCCCTTGACGGTCGAGACCAGGTTGGGAACGAGATCAGCACGGCGCTGGTATTGATTGAGAACCTCGGACCATGCGGCCTTGACCTGTTCATCCTGACGCTGGAGTGCGTTGTAGCCGCAACCGGACAACAGGCTGGCAGCGATCAGGAGCAAGGCAGGAAGAAATCGACGCATCGCGATCCTCGGGATTCTGGTGACGGTTGCAAAGCATAACCCTGGCGGGCACGGGTCGCATCGCCGACCCCGCGGCGTGGGTCAGATCGCGTCGCCCGCTGCCATCGGCAGGAGGCTTGCAGCCGTCGCGTAGAACGACATGACGAAGGCGAGAAACAAGGCAAGCCCGACGGGAAGCGCCAACAGGGTGGCGGCGGCCGCATCGAGCCCGAGAAGGGTACCGAGCGTGGCGAGCAGCGTTGGCGCAACCGCGAAAAGAACCATCCATTGGGTCGCGTAGAGAGTGAATGCTCCGAGGTTGCGCCACACGATCACCACACTCGTGAACAGTGCCTGGGCGACGCCCATGCCACGCCAACTCACAAGCACCGGAGCGAACCAGAATGCCATGGATACGGGGACGTAAAGAGCCGTGGATACGACGGCGGCGCTGGCGAGTCCCGCGGGGAGAGCGCCTTTGTCCGGCATCGCACCAAACAGCAGCAGACGCAGTAGCGCTCCGCCGTCCACCAGCGACGCCAGCAGGAGCACGCCGACGACCACGCCCATGTAGATGAGTGCCAGCAACAACAGGTCGCGAACCCGCGAAGGCGTACCACGCAAGCCGACGAGGAGCAGGGGCGGGCGCACGGGCAGGCCGAACGCCGCATGACGCCCGGCCAGCATGAAGCCGACCGTGGCAACCTGGATCGCTGCCAGCGGGATGAGTCCGCCGATGCCGGGCACCATCGACAGCAGACCAACGCCAAGCAAATAACTTCCCAATGTCAGCAGCACGCCACCTGGCTGGCGTGCCAGCCAGGTGAATCCGAGCCGGATCCACAGCAGACCCTCCCGGGCAGGAACCGTGCGCAGCAGCATGGGCGTGACGTCAGGCTGCCGCGGTGGCATTGGCGTCCTGCAGGCGCAGGCGCAGCACGCGCTCGAAATGCGCCGGATCGTGGGGCGTGAGCAACTGGGCACTACGGGGCAGCATGACATCAGCCAGCCGGGAGGTCCAGAAGCGCAAAGCCGCGGCACGCAGCGCGTCACCCAGGTGTCGATGTTCGACATCCTGCAAGCCGCGCACCGCGGTGTAGGCCGAGAGCAGCGCGTCATGGCGCTCCGTGTCGAACGCGCCGCTGTTCAGGTCGATGCACCAATCGTTGAGTGCGACGGTGAGATCAAAAATCCAGGTATCGACACCCGCGAAGTACCAGTCGAACACGCCGCTGAGCCGCTCGTCGTCGAACAAGGCGTTGTCGCGGAACAGGTCGGCGTGCACGGCGCCGCGCGGCAACGCGCTCCAGCCTGGGCTGTCGGCCAACGCACACTGGTGATCGAGTTCCGCCTGCAGCAGCGAGCGCCGTGCCGGATCGAGCAGCGGCAGAAGGCGCGCAATGGTGTCGCGTTGCCACGCCAGGCCACGGAGATTGGGCTGGCGCAGCGGGAAGTCGCGCGTGGCCAGGTGCATGCGTGCCATGCAATCACCAATCTGCGCGCAATGCGCGGTCGAGGGCGTGAGCTCGCTGTGCCCGCGCAGCCGCGTGACGATCGCCGCCGGCTTGCCCTTGAGGGTATGCAAGACGCGACCATCGCGGTCGGCCATGGGATCTGGAACTGGAATATCGTGACCGGCGAGATGGTGCATGAGTTGCAGGTAGAACGGCAACTGCGTCGCATCAAGCCGCTCGAACACCGTCAACACGAAACGCCCGCCAGTGGTGGTGACGAAATAGTTGGTATTTTCGATGCCACTGGCAATGCCCTGAAGGTCCGTCAGCCGGCCGAGATCAAAGCCGGCCAGCAAACCGCTGACCTCGTCTGCGTCGAGAGGGGTGAAGACGGCCATGGTGAACGGTTCGATGTCTGACGGGTCAGCTCGCGATGGCGCACCCGGGGAGCGCAGCAGAGCCACTCGCTGGGTCTATTTGAAGGTGCCGATGGTCCATTGCATTCGGCCCTGCATGTTCGCGGGGTCCTGCCCGGGGCCTGCGCTCGGCGGCACCACCTTGTAGGCCCGTCCTCCGTGCAGAGGCTGCACCTCGATCGAGGTGGTGGCACCGCGGATCTGACGTTCCTGGATGCGGACCGCGTGATCGGTGGTGACGTGGTCGCGGACCAGCGGCTCCGGAAAACGTGGCGCCGGCGAGGACGCCGCCGGTGCCGGCTGAGCACAGGCAAGCGCGCTGGCCAGCAGCGGCACTGCGGCGGCAAAGCGGACGATGGGATTCATGCCAGTGATTTTAGCCGCCTGCGGCAAGGGGTGGGTTGCACTGGCGTGACGGCACCGATAATTGCAGGATGAACCAGGAAAATCACCCGACGCTTCTGCTGGTCGATGGATCCAGCTACCTTTATCGCGCTTTTCACGCCATGCCCGACCTGCGCAGTCCGCAGGATGAGCCGACGGGTGCGCTTCATGGCATGATCTCGATGCTGCGACGCCTGCGCGAGCAGTATCCGCCTGAGAAGGGCTATGTCTACGCGGCGTGCGTTTTCGATGCGCATGGGCCTACCTTCCGCGACACTTTGTACGCCCAGTACAAGGCGCATCGTCCACCGATGCCCACCGATCTGGCGCGCCAGATCGAGCCCATTCACGCGGTGGTTCGCATGATGGGGTGGCCCTTGCTCGAAGTGCCTGGCGTCGAGGCGGACGACGTCATCGGCACCTTGTCGAAGCGCGCCCATGCACGCGGGATTCGCACCCTGGTGTCCACCGGTGACAAGGACATGGCGCAGTTGGTGAATCGCCATGTCACCCTCGTCAACACGATGAGCAACGAGACCCTGGACGAGGCGGGTGTGCTGGCGAAGTTCGGTGTGACGCCATCGCGCATCGTTGACTACCTCACCCTCGTGGGCGACGCGGTGGACAACGTACCCGGCGTTGACAAGGTCGGTCCGAAGACTGCTGTGAAATGGATCGCCGAGTATGGATCCCTCGACGGCTTGATTGCCGAGGCCGCGCGTGTTCCGGGTGCCGCGGGGCAGAAATTGCGTGAAACGCTCGACTGGCTGCCCACCGCGCGACGCCTCGTCACCATCGATGTGGATTGCCAGCTCGATGGCCATGCAGCGAATTTCGACACCGACCTGCGGCCGGCACCCGAGGATGTCGATGCGCTGCTCGAATTTTTCACGCACTTTGGCTTGCGGAAGTTTGCGCAGGACATCAAGGCTCGTGCACCCGTGCCGCTGACTGTGCCGGTGCGACGCGCGGTTCCAGCCGGGTTGTACGAGACCGTGCTGGAGCCGGGGCAGCTCGAGACCTGGATGGCGCGTATCGAGGCAGCGCCGCTCGTGAGCATCGATACCGAAACCGATTCGCTCGATCCGATGCGCGCACGCCTCGTCGGGATTTCGATCGCGATCCATGCGGGGGAGGCGGCTTACATCCCGCTCCGCCATGTCTACCCAGGCGCTCCGGTCCAACTCGCACCCGAAGTCGTGCTTGCGCGCATGCGGGAGTGGCTCGAGAGTCCGCATGCGGCCAAGCTTGGCCAAAACAGCAAATACGACCGTCATGTGCTGCGCAATGCCGGCATCGTTGTGCAAGGCTACGCGCATGACACGCTGCTCCAGAGCTACGTGCTGGAAGCCCACAAACTTCATGCGCTCGACAGTCTCGTGACGCGCCACCTTGGCCGCGACGACACCCTCAAGTATGAGGACGTCTGCGGCAAGGGTGCGAAGGCCATCACGTTCGATCAGGTCGAGATCGGCTTGGCCACGCGCTACAGTGGGGAGGACGCCGATCTCTGCCTGCAGGTGCATTCGACACTCTGGCCGCAGGTCGAGGCCGACCCGGGGCTTGCACGCATCTACGCGCTGGAGTTGCGCGTGAGTGAAATCCTGCAACGTATCGAGCGCACGGGGGTGCTGATCGATGCCGCGGCGCTGCGAACCCAGAGCGCCACCTTGGGCACGAAAATCCTTGCGCTCGAAGTGCAGGCGCATGAAGCCGCTGGCGGGCCGTTCAACCTTGGCAGCCCAAAGCAGATCGGCGAAATCCTGTTCGAGCGATTGCAGCTTCCTGTGCTCAAAAAGACGGCGAGTGGTGCACCATCCACCGACGAGGAAGTTCTGGAAAAGCTGGCGGAGGATTACCCTTTGCCGCGCATCATCCTGGAGCATCGGGGCCTGTCGAAACTCAAGAGCACTTACACCGAAAAGCTTCCGCTGATGGTCGACTCCCGGACAGGACGCGTGCACACGAACTACGCGCAGGCCGTCGCGGTCACGGGGCGGCTTGCATCAAGCGACCCCAATCTGCAGAACATTCCGGTGCGTACCGCGGAGGGCCGCCGCATCCGGGAAGCGTTCATTGCGCCGACGGGTTGGTGCATTGCCTCGTGTGACTATTCGCAGATCGAGCTCCGCATCATGGCACACCTGTCGCAGGATGCCGGCTTGCTGGCGGCATTTGCGGCCGGCGAAGACATCCATCGCGCAACCGCGGCGGAAATTTTTGGTGTCACGCCGGCGGAGGTTGCCAGCGAGCAGCGGCGTATGGCCAAGGTGATCAATTTCGGCCTGATTTACGGGATGAGCGCGTTCGGACTGGCGCGCAACCTCGGCCTCGAGCGCACGGCTGCGCAGGTTTACATCGACCGCTACTTCGCCCGCTATCCGGGGGTGGCGTCGTACATGGACCGCACGCGCAAGCAGGCCACCGACCAGGGCTTCGTGGAAACGGTGTTTGGCCGGCGCCTGTGGCTGCCCGAAATCCATTCTCCCAATGGTCCACGCCGTGCTGCCGCGCAACGTGCCGCCATCAACGCACCGATGCAAGGCACCGCCGCCGACCTCATCAAAATGGCCATGGTCGCCGTCGACGATGTCCTGCGCAACGAGCACCGCCGCAGCCGCGTCGTGATGCAAGTCCATGACGAACTCGTGCTGGAAGTTCCCGAGGACGAAATGACGTGGGTCAAAACGCAGGTGCCGCGCCTCATGCAGGACGTGGCCGAACTCTCCGTCCCCCTGATCGCCGAACTCGGCATCGGCCCCAATTGGGAAGCCGCACACTGATCGAACCCGGATCACGACACCCGCCCCGAAGCGCGACACCCATCGCAGCCACGGGCACGCTGCACCACCATCTGCAAAAGGGCCAGGGCCTTACCGCCTGCGTTTCGCCCCGAAGCGCGACACCCAACGCAGCCAAGGCGCAAGCCGCCCGCAGGGCCGCCCCAAGGCGGCGAGCGGTCCCCCCTTGGGGGGGAAGCCGAGCGGCTCGCGCCGCTCGGCTCAGGGGGGCTCACCTCACCACGAGAACGGGCAGTTTGGTGTGGGAGAGCACGCGTGCGGTCTGGCTCCCCAGCAACGCGGAGGTGATGCCCCCACGGCCATGCGAGGACATCACAATGAGGTCACAGCCGCTGCGCTCGGCCACCGCCAGCAGTCCGCGCCAGGGCAGGGTGTCCTCCTGGACAGCGGTGTCGCACTCGACACCGGCTGCCTTTGCCGCGTCTTTCACCTTGCTCACGGCGGCATCGGCCTCGGCGCGGATCGCTTCCTGCCAGCCTTCAATGCCCGAGGGCATGACTTCGATGGCGCCGATATACGGGTACAGATCGATGACCGACACCGCGGTGATGCGGGCGCCGTTGACCCTGGCCTGTTCGATGGCCATGGCAATGGCACGTTCGGCGAGCTCGGAGCCGTCAGTGGGAATCAGGATGTGCTTGAACATGAAGAGTTCCTTGTCGCGATGCGTCGGTTG
>DAICZP010000095.1 GCA_027311065.1 Thiomonas sp.
ACCACTCTGAGCGTGGTCGGCGTCGATGCCCATGGTGTTCCTGCCTACACGTTCTACGGCAGCGAGGGCGCAGACCGCCAACTCGGGTCAATCGAGCCGCTCGACGCACAAGTCACGGCACTGCACCTGGGTTCGTACGCGACCGTTGTCGCACCCATCGCCCAACGGCTGCGCGATCTCGTCGAGCGCGAGCGCGGACGCAGGGTTGTATCCCTCGACCCCAACGTACGGACCAGTATCGAGCCCGACCTCGACGTCTGGCGCGATACGCTGCACTGGATGCTGCCACGCTGCGACGTCGTCAAGATCAGCGCGGAGGACCTGGGGCAGCTTTACCCCGGATGGGATGCGGCGGAATTCGGCCAGCATGCGTTGGAGATGGGCGTGGCGCTGACCATCGTCACGGATGGCGCGCGCGGCGCCTCTGGATTCACGCGAACCGCCAACGCGCACGTGGCGGCACCCCGCGTCGCGCTGATCGACACGGTCGGCGCCGGCGACACCTTCCAGGCGGCACTGCTTTGCTGGCTGGCGGAACAGCATCGACTGCAGCGCCCCGCTCTCGAGGCGCTGCAGGTACACGACTTGACGGACCTGCTGACGTTCGCGGTCAACGCGGCAGCGATCACCTGTTCGAGGCGCGGCGCCGACCTTCCGCGACGGCAGGAACTTCTCGCGACCACGCGCTGAATCTGCCATCGCTGCCGCACGTCGGCGCCCTGGGCACGAAGCGCTTCCAGTTCCGCTTCCAGCCGTCCGAGGCGATCGTGGCGATCGGCATGTTCCTTTTCCCGATTCTCGGCACTCGCGCGACGGCCTCGAACCGTGCCTCGGCCCGCAGGGCTGCCTCCTCCAGCGTTGCCAATCAGCGGTGTGCAGGAGTCGCGAGACAGTCTCCCGACATCCGGATCAGCGCCTCAGGCCTCGTAGAGCTTCAACAGCGCCTGGGTGCCGTCACGCTCGAGGCCGCGTGCTGCCATTTGTTCGTACAGGCGACGCGCCAGCGACAAGCCCGGCAGTTCCAGCCCCATTTGTGCTGCCTCGCCCAGCGCGATGCCAAGGTCCTTGAGAAAGTGTTCGATGAAGAAGCCAGGTGCGAAATCACCCTGGATGATGCGTGGTCCGAGCACGTTGAGCTGAAATCCCGAGGCGGCGCCACCGCCGATCGACTTGAGCACGGTTTCGGGATGCAAACCCGCCCGCCGCGCATAGGCCAGCCCTTCGGTGACGCCGACAATGGTCGAAGCGATCACGATCTGGTTGCACATCTTGGTGTGCTGACCGGTTCCCGGACCGCCCTGCAACACGATGCTCGTGCCCATGTGCCGAAGTACGGGTTCGGCGGTGTCGAACGCCGCCTGGTCACCGCCGACCATGATCGACAGCTTGGCGTCCCGGGCACCGATATCGCCGCCCGAGACCGGCGCGTCGAGCGATGCGCAGCCCTTCACCCGCGCCGCCTCGGCGATGCGCACCGCGAGCGACGGGCTGGAAGTCGTCATGTCAACGAACATGGTGCCTGATCGGGCACGATCGAGGAGCCCACCTGCACCCAGATACACCTGCTCGACGTCGGCGGGATAGCCCACCATGGTGATGACGATGTCCGAGACAGCGGCCACGTCGCCTGGCGTCTCGCACCAATGGGCTCCACGCGCGACCAGGTCATCGGCCTTGGTGCGCGTACGGTTGTAGACGTGGAGCGTATGACCCGCCGCCAACAGGTGCCCTGCCATGCTGCGGCCCATGATGCCGAGGCCGATGAAGCCGATCTGTCGTGCCTGCTGAGATGCTTCCATGGTTGATTCTCCGTTTTTTGGGGGGTCCGCCTCGCGGCAGGTTGTGCATCGGTGCATCGTAGTTGACATGAACCTTCGAGAGGTTTGGCGCAACCGTTGCGGACAAGGGTGCAGGTTCCACCGCCCGGTGGCCGGTTAGACTGACAAAGCACCAGCGGCGCTTTGACGCTCCCGGTCTTATCCTGCCCAAGTATGCGGAATGAAGAAGATCAACACTTGATTGGCCGTTTCGGGCTGTTCGTCCTTGCACGCGACGAAGAGGCGTTCGTGCGCGCCGAGTGGGCCGACATCGCCATCCGGCTGCGGCGTATCGGCCTCTGGGGAGGACTTGCGTTCGGGACCGGTACAGTCGTCGACTGGTTCATGCTCAGCAGAAACGCATCCTACTGGGGGCTGCTCGCGTTACGTCTCCTGATCATGCTGCTCGGGTTCCACCTTGCGACCGTGGCGCGGCCTGAGGCAGTTCCGCGCCGGCGTGCCTTGATTCTTGCCGCCCTTGTATTTCAGATCAGCATCCTGATCGCAGCGCGGATCGTCAGCGTGTCTCACGGCATCTTCAATCCCTATATGGCCATCGCGGGCGTGCTCTACACGCTCATCTTCTATGCCTATGCTCCGATCCTGGTTCCGGCAAACGCATGGCTGATGCCGCTGTGGGCGCTGAGCGCGCTGCCAGCCGTGGTGATGGCCATGCACCCTCCGGTCACGGCCATCGTCGGCTGGAGCCTGATGATCAGCATCACGAACCTGCTTGGGTGGCAGCTTGCCATGCAGTCCAGCCGCAGCTTGCGATTGAACTGGCTCGCGCGGGTGCGCCTGGAGCGCGAAATCACGAGCCGGATACTGGCGGAGCAGAACCTCGAACAGTTGTTCGAAGTCTGCCCGGTGCCGTTGCTGCTGGTCAACGAACAGGCGAACTCGCTGCTGCGCGCCAACGGCGCGGCGCTGTCCATGCTTGGCAACGATCCGCTGGCCGATGATCAGGCGCTTCGCAAAGTCCTCGACGCCCTGCGCGGCGGCTCGGGTTCGGGCCCGGTCGACCTGCGAATGCGCGCCGGAGGCGGCTCCGTCATCGACGTGCTGGTGAAGGCACGCCGCCTGCGCTACGACCGCGACCGCGCGCTACTGATCAGTCTGGTGGAGATCACCGAACGCAAGCGCCATGAAGACGAACTTCGCCGGCTGGCACAGGTTGACGCCCTCACCGGTCTGTACAACCGGCGTGGCTTTTTCAGTATGGCCGAAACCGCCATCGCACGCGAGAACCGCGGACCGCTCAGCGTCGTGTTGTGCGATGCCGACCACTTCAAGCGCATCAACGATGAGCACGGACACGCAGCTGGCGACCGCGTGTTGCAGCATATGGCTGCAACCATGGCAGCGCATACCCGCGAAGGAGACGTCATCGCGCGCATTGGTGGCGAGGAGTTCGCCTTGCTGCTGCCAGACGCCACGAACGAAACGGCGTTGCAACTGGCGGACCGCATGCGCCACAAACTGGCAGCGACCCCGGTTCGCTGTGGTACCGCCGAACTATCGGTGACACTCAGCGCCGGCGTCGCCACATTGGACACCGATGAAACAGGCATCGACTTGGCGCTGCGGCGTGCCGATGCCGCCATGTACCGCGCCAAGCAGGGCGGTCGCAACCGCGTTGAAGCTGCCGTGTGATCAACGCTCCTGGGCAATCAGCCAGTGCCCGCCAACCTGTTGCAGCACCAACGCTTTGCCGCCCACGAAGTGCACCCCACCTGCGCGGTAGTCTTCACGAAACGTAACAGTGGCCTGGCTGCCGGTGACCTTGTCCTGCACATTGGCGAGCGTCACGGAAATCGTCGGCTTGCCGGCGATGCGCGCGGTACGGTCTGCCACCCAGGCAGCATGCGAAACCGACGGTGACGGCTGAAAGTCCGGCATGTACGCGCCGAAGTATGCCGGCAGGTTTTTCGCGCTCCAGGCATGCGCCCAAGCCTGGACCGCCTGGACCGCCGCATCGGCAGCTCCCGGTGCCACGGTTGCTGCTGGTGCCACGGTTGCTGCTGGCGCCACCGCTCGGGTGACTGGCGTCACGGGCTGGAGCGTGGGGGAAGATCCGACCGGTACCGAAGGAACCGGCGCGACCGCAGCGTCGAGCGTATCGAGACGGCTTTGCGCCTGCGCGTCGCCCCCGCGCGCCGCCAGCTGCAGCCAGTGCCGGGCCTGGGACATGTCCTGCGGCACACCGGCACCGCGCGCATAGAGCCAACCGAGATTGTTCTGCGCTTCCGGATTGCCGGCCTGCGCTGCCTTGCGGTACCAGTCAGCCGCCTTCACCCGATCGATCGGCAAGGTCGCATCCCCGTGCGCATAGAGCCAGCCGAGATTGTTCGCGGCGTTGAGATCTCCATGCGCCGCCGCCTTGCGGTACCAGTCGGCGGCAATCGCGTAATCCCGCGTCACACCGCGCCCCTGGGTGTACAGCAGGCCGAGGCTGTACTGCGATGGGACCGACCCCCGCTTGGCTGCGTGTTCCAGCCAGTGAGCAGCCTGCATATCATCGTGGCGAACCTGGAGGTCGTACATCGCCAACCAGTACTGCGCCTCCAGATCCCCGGAACCCGCGCTTGCCTGCAGCTTGACCAGCGCCGCGGCATCTCCCGCCGTCGCCGCTGTCGCAAGCTGCCTTGCGTTGACGGCGGCGCGCGCAGAGCTGGCGCCGGCACAAACGAGAACCAGCACTAGCAACCAGGATTTGAAACGTTCAGCGTTCAGCATCATTCTGGAAAAAATCAGTGCACGACCTCGACGGTGACGCGGTTGCGTCCACCATCCTTGGCGCGATAAAGCGCGCTGTCAGCGCGGGACAACAGCGTTTCCTTCGTGTCACCCACGCGACGGGTGGCCACGCCCAAGGACGCCGTGAATGGGTCGAGCGTGAAATTGTCACGCTTGCGCACCAGGCGCAACGCCGCGATGCGGGCGCGGATCTGTTCGGCGATGCGCGCGGCAGCGTCCAGGGGTGTCTGAGGCAGCAGGACGACAAACTCCTCGCCGCCGTAGCGCACCGCATGCTGGTTCACCCGCAGCGATTTGCGGATGACGTCAGCCACGTTGCGAATCACTGCGTCGCCGAGCGCGTGGCCGTACGTATCGTTGATGCGCTTGAAGTGATCAATGTCAACCATCAGCACACTCAGCGGTGCTTCCGCGTCGACCGCCATGAGCTCGCCAAACTGTGCCTCCATGGCACGCCGGTTCAATAACCCGGTCAATGGGTCCATCAAGGCAACCCTGCGCTGCTCCTCGAGCTCGCTGCGCAATACCTCGGCCTCCGCCAGGGTCGATTCCAGGCGCTTGTGGAGCTGGTCATTGCGCTGCTTTGCCTGGCGCGTCGCGGTCAACATGGTGGCCGCCACGGCTTGCACGGCCTGTGGGCCACTGTCGTCGCGCAGCCGTCCCAGGGAAGACTCGAGAGTGCGGCCAAACTCCTGCGCGTCCTGCCCCGCTTCGCCCAGATTGCCCAACAGCGTTTGCACGATTTTCTGCAAATCGGTGCCGACGCCTTGCAGGCCCTTGAACTGGTCCAGCGCGACAAACCTTTCGTGAAGATCGCGCAGGGTGAAGTCATCCAGGGGTTTGCCCGAATGCACCGCCGCGTCAAACGCCTCGCGAAGTTCAGCACTCTCGCCCGTACAGTAGGCGTAAAGCACGGCATAGTTCGATGGCGAGGCGACCACCCTGTGCTGCTCGGTCAATGCCAGCACACGGACCGCAAAGGCGCGCGCTTCGTCGTAGGAGTACACCCGTATCTTGCTTTCCGTCGTTCGCATCTTCTTATCGTCATTCGCGGGCATGCACCACGGGTGCGATTGCCCGAACCGCGTTTGTCCGCCGCGGCGCCATGTTGCTCGGGCGCTATAATGCGCCTTTGGAATACGAACGTGGCCGATTCGATCGGCGGCAGGCTCGCATACCTACTCTAGTCTAAACCTCGGCGCGATCGAGCCGCATCGGCTCCTGGGCCCGGTCACGCGGGCCGACGCCTTTCGTGTGCGATGCACGCAACAGCTGGCGGCGATGCACGCCGCCTCCGACGCGATTCTTCCCGGCGATGACCTACGCGGTCAAGGAAATCTTCTACACCATTCAAGGCGAAGGCGTGCAAGCCGGCCGGCCGGCCGTGTTCTGCCGGGTTGCCGGTTGCAACCTATGGTCGGGACGCGAGCAAGATCGCGCCAAGGCCGCCTGCCGCTTCTGCGACACCGACTTTGTCGGCACCGACGGTCGCGATGGGGGAAAATTCGAGACTGCTGATGCCTTGGCAACAGCCATCGCGTCCTGTTGGCCGACGACAGCCGCGCGGCCGTTTTGCGTTCTCACCGGCGGCGAGCCCCTGCTGCAGGTCGACTCGCCGCTGGTGGCTGCACTGCACCGGCGTGGCGTCTCCATCGCCGTGGAAACCAACGGCACGATCGCGGCTCCGGCAGGCATCGACTGGATCTGCGTCAGCCCGAAAGCCGGTAATGCACTCGTGCAGTGTCACGGCGACGAACTCAAGGTGGTCGTGCCACAGGACGGACTGGACCTCGACGCACTGGCGCAGCTGCCGTTCACCCACCGCTTGCTGCAGCCCATGGACAGTCCCCTGCGGCGGGACAACACCGCCTGGGCGATCGAGCATTGCCTCGCAGACCCCCGGTGGCGTCTGTCCACCCAGACCCACAAGGTTCTGGGAATCCGTTGAAACACGCATCCACGCGCGTGCAAGCGCATAATTCCACCCGTCACCAAGGCGAAACCCATCGATGAACGACCCTACCCCGGCAGCGACCTCCGACGAGCCAACCGTCCAGCGCTACGCCGACCTCGCGCTTGATCCGCGCCTGCTGCGCGCGGTCGGTGACCTCGGGTACCAGAATCTCACACCGATCCAGCAGCGCGCGATTCCCATCGTGCTCTCCGGTCGTGACGTGATGGGCGCCGCACAGACCGGAACCGGCAAGACAGCCGCGTTCTCGCTGCCCATTCTCCACAACCTGCTGCCGCTGGCCAGTACCAGTGTCTCTCCGGCGCGCCACCCGGTGCGCGCACTGGTGCTCGCGCCCACCCGGGAACTGGCCGATCAGGTGTTCAGCAACATCCAGGCCTACGCACGCCATACCCCGCTGCGCTGCGCCTGCGTGTTCGGCGGCATGGACATGACGCCACAAACCGCGGTGCTACGGCAGGGCGTGGAAATCCTCGTGGCCACCCCGGGGCGGCTGCTGGATCACATCGAGGCAAAAAACGTCTCACTCTCGCAAACGCATCACGTGGTCCTCGATGAGGCGGACCGCATGCTCGACATCGGCTTCCTGCCCGATCTGCAACGCATCCTGGCCTACCTGCCACAACAGCGCACCACACTGCTCTTCTCGGCCACGTTCTCGCCAGACATCAAGCGGCTGGCGCAGAGTTACCTACAGGATCCAGTGCTCGTCGAGGTCGCGCGCCCGAACGCCACCGCCACCAACGTCGAGCAACTGCTCTACAAGGTGCCGGACGATGCCAAGCACGCGGCTCTGCTTCAGTTGCTGCGTGACCACGCCCTGCGTCAGACCCTCGTGTTCGTCAACAGCCGTCTGGGCGCGAGCCGCCTCGCCCGCCTGCTGCAGCGCGATGGCCTGAAGGCGGAGGCGATGCACGGTGACAAATCCCAGGCTGAGCGTCTGGCCACGCTCGAGGCCTTCAAGCGCAACGAGGTTGAAGTGTTGGTCGCTACCGATGTCGCCGCGCGCGGACTGGACATCGTCGAGCTTCCGGGCGTCGTCAATTATGACGTTCCGTTCAACGCCGAGGACTACGTCCATCGCATCGGACGTACCGGGCGTGCCGGCGCCTCGGGGCTGGCCATCACGCTCGCAACCGAGCGCGAAGCCCGCGGCATCACGGATATTGAAAAGCTCATCAAGCGCACCATTGAAATACGCACGCTGGCCGTGGAACCCCGGGCCCGCCGGCGCAGCGAGCCCGTGCGCGAAGAGCGTCCGCGCGACGCCCGCTCGACCCATGACCGTGTCACGGCTTCCGTGCGTTCCACAGCGCAGGATCCGTGGTTCGACAAACCCTACGAAGCGGATCCCCAAGCAAACCCGCTCTGGGATGCTGGGGCACCCACTGGAGCCGGCAGTGCCGCTCTGGGCACCGCCGGCAACATCCGCATGAAACGCAGGATCGCCGCGCTGCTCGGCGGCAAGTCGTCAGGCAACGACGCCTGAGCTTCCGGGGCCTGACCAAGGCAGGCGCCTGGCGCGGTGGGCGCGCCACTGCGCCACTGCTGACGCCAGCACGTCAGCCACGCTTGCGGCATTGCATTGCACACCCAGCTTCGGCAGCACCCGCAGCAGCGCTTGCGCGCCCGGCGCGAAGGGCTGCGCCCCCGCCTGCTTGGAGAGCTTGCGACCGGCGGCGTCGCACACCAGCGGCAGGTGAAGATAGCGCGGCGTCGGCGCACCCAGGGCGCGCTGAAGCAGGATCTGGCGCGCCGACGACGTCGAGAGGTCCTCACCCCGCACCACGTCCGTCACACCCTGCGCCGCGTCATCGACGACAACGGCGAGCTGATAGGCCCACATGCCATCCGCGCGCTTGAGCACGAAATCCCCGCAACGCGCTGCGACATCCTCCGATTGCATACCCAGCCGACGGTCCTGCCAGAGAACAACCGAGCCCGGTGGATCGGGAAGGCGCAATCTCCACGCGCGTGCAACGGCACCACGCAGGCCGGCGCGGCATGTTCCCGGATATGCGGGCACCGCCCCGGGCGATCGCAACGGCGCGGTGGCCCGCGCACGCGCGATGTCACTACGCGAGCAGGCACAACCGTAGGCAAGGGATTGCTCCAGCATTGCGTCGAGCGCGCCCTGATAGGCCGCCTGCCGGCGCGACTGCCACCACACTGGCGCGTCGGGAACCAGACCGCAGCCAGCGAGTTGCCGCAGGATCTCGGCGTCGGCGCCGGGGCTGCATCGGGGCGTATCGACGTCTTCAATGCGAACCAGCCAGCGTCCGCCATGCGCGCGCGCGTCAAGCCACGAGCCCAGGGCGGCCAGCAGAGAGCCGTCATGCAGCGGACCCGTCGGCGACGGCGCGAAGCGCCCCACGTATGGCAAGGCGATGGCCCGCGCCGCGATTTCAGAACCGGAGGTAATGGTCGACCAGCATCGCGCCGAACAGCAGCGAGAGGTAGATGATGGAATAACGGAACATCCGTCGCGCCAGCGCATCGCTGTAGCGGACCTTGAGCTCCCAGGCGTAGGCCAGGAAGATACCGTCCAGCACCACCGCACACACAAGGTAGATGCGGCCGCTCATGTGGACAGCGAACGGCATGATGCTGACGACCGACAGGAGCACCGTATACAGCAATGCCTGGAGCCGTGTGTACTCCGGTCCATGGGTCACGGGTAGCATCGGCAGACCTGACTTCCGATAGTCCTCGGTCCGGTACAACGCCAGCGCCCAGAAGTGCGGTGGGGTCCAGAGAAAAATAATCAGGAACAGGATCAGCGCCTGCGCCGGCACGTGACCCGTGACCGCCGCCCAGCCAAGAACCGGTGGCATCGCGCCCGACGCGCCACCAATGACAATGTTCTGCGGCGTCGCCGGCTTGAGCAGCACCGTGTAGACCACCGCATAGCCAATGAACGTCCCGAACGTCAGCCACATGGTCAACGTATTGACCTGCGTGGCCAGCAGCAGCATGCCAACGCCGCACAGTGCACCCGACAGCCCGATGATCAAGGCCGGGCGCAACTCGCCCGTTGCCGATGGGCGCCAGGCCGTGCGGCGCATGACGGCGTCGATTTTTTGTTCGACGAGGCAGTTGAACGCGGCAGCAGCCCCCGCGACCAGCCAGATACCGAGGGTACCGAACACCAGCGGACGCCAGGACGGCAGTCCCGGCGTGGCGAGAAACATGCCGATGACAGCGCAGAACACGATCAACTGGACGACGCGCGGCTTGGTCAGCGCGTAGAACTGCACGAGGGAGCGGGCCAACCCCGGCGTGGGAGGAAGGGTGGTGGTCTTCATGGTGCAAGACTCGGTGAGTGGAACGCTGATCGTTGCGCCCCACGCGCGCTCACACGGTAGACCGCCGTGGTCAGCAAGAGCGTCAGCAGGGCCGCCAATCCATTATGGGCGACAGCAAGAAAAAGTGGATGGGCAAAAACCACGACACCAGCGCCCAGCAGAACCTGCGCGATGGTCAGCGCGGCAATCCCGCTGGCGAGGCGGCGCAGCGGCGCGTGCCGGGCCAGCGCCACGCAGGCAGCGAGCACCAGTGTCAACGTGACCATCGCGAACAAGCGATGCCCCCATTGAATGGCAACCAGAGCCTGCAGCGTCAACGCGGAGCCGTCGGGGTTCAGCCCCAGATCACGCCAAAACGTATAGCCCTGGGCCCAGGCGGCGTGCGGATGAAACGATCCGTTGCAGGTCGGAAACCCCTCGCACGCGAGCGCGGCGTAATTGGTGCTGACCCATCCACCGAGGAACGACTGCACAAGCACGGCGAGCAGCGCAACCCATGCCAGGGTCCTCACCAAAGGCGCAACGTGGATCCGCGAAAGATCGTCACGGTGGCGCATGCGGAACCAGGCCGCAAGTGCGAGCAGGATGATGCCGCCCATGAGGTGTCCGGTCACGATCAGCGGCTTGAGCAGCAAGGTGACGGTCCAGGCGCCAAACATGCCCTGCACAACGATCCAACCAACCAGAAGCAGCGGAAGTCCGACCTCGACGGCACGTCCGCGAAACCGAGCCCATAACGTGCGTACGGTCATTGCGACGATCAGGGTCCCGATAATGGTGGCAACGTAGCGGTGGATCATTTCCACCCAGGCTTTGAACGGGCTCACATTCCCCTGGGTACCGCCCTGCTCGAGCACGGCATGGCTTATCTGCGTCGTGGCTTGTGCCGGGGTGAAATGGGCATAGCAGCCGGGCCAATCGGGGCAACCCAGGCCTGCGTCGGACAGGCGCACAAAGGCCCCAAACATGATCAGGTCCATGGTGAGAAACACCAACAACGCGACCAAACGACGCCAGCGCATGCGCAGCCCTGCCCATAAAACCAGCGCAAGGCCACCGAGCCACATGCCTGCCTGCAGCCAGTGCAGCGAGAAAGACCAGACGGTGGGCACCGCTGTGGCGAGACTACTGTTCATCGCACACTCCCGTTGGGTACAACAGCGGGAAGCACCAGCGGCACAAGGTGCCGCGGCTTCCAGGACTGTGTGTTGTAAAGCAGCTTTTTGAATACATCGAGCGCGCGCAGGCGGTCGAAGCCTGCCGGGAAACGCAGCATCAGGTGTCCGAGGGGATCAACCAGCCACATCGGCCCCGCGAGATTCTCGCCGGCGGCAAGCGGCAGCCAGCGGCGCAACGCATCGGGATTCGCACGCAGCACCATGGTGCCGGCGGCGGGGGCGAGCACGCCCGGATTCACCGGCGCATCATCGGTCACCAGCCAGATCCGGGCGACCCGGTACGCATCCTCGCCCGAGGCCATCGCGAACTGCCGCATGGCGTACAGCATTGATTGGCAGAGCTTGTCACAGGCTGCAGGGGCAGCAACCACCATCAGCCAGTATCCGTCGTACTTGCGCAGGTCCACACGGCGCCCATCCAATGCGCGCAGTTGAAGATCGGGAACGGGGCGCTGCGGCTGCACGAGCGTGCCGTAGGCCGGCTTGCCACCTGGTTTGATGACGAAAAACAGGAATGCGCTGATCACCAAGGGACCCGCGGTAACGAGCGCGATGAGCCACAGCGTGCGCATGCGCCGGGGCGCTTGCGGCGCCGCGGGTACGGGGGAGGTCATGCGTCGGACTCCTGGTCTGGTCGGTCGACACGCCGCAAGCGGCGGGCCATGAAATAGACGGTCAGCACGATGCCAAGCGCGCTCATCGACCACCATTGGGCCGCGTAGCCGTAGTTGGTCTCCATGCCGAGATCGGCACGTGGCCAGTCGCGCACGAGGCCGTCGCGGGGGTCACCCAGCTCCTGGATGACGTAAGGCAGCAAGGTAATGTGATGCAATGCAGCAAAAGCGCCAAGCTGCACGTTCTGGCGAATGACCGCGTTGGGCGGATCCATCGCGAAGGAAAACCACTGGGATGGCGGCGGCGCGAGCCGCCCGTGGACCTCGATGACACCCGACGGCGTTTTCACACGCGGCAGCAGCGTGGTCGGATCGACGGTGCGTGCAACCCAGCCGCGCTGCACCATCACCCAGGTATTTCCAGGCACGATCCGCAGCGGCGTCAGCACCCAGAAACCGGGTTGCCCGTCGTGCTGGCGGTTCTGCAGGAACACCGTCAGGTCCGCCGCGTACGCTCCGTGGACAACGACGGGGCTCCAGACGTTGGCCGCCAAATCCAGCGCATGCGCGCCTTGAACCAGTGCCGTTTGATGCATGCGGGCGTCGATGCGCGCTTCGAGCGCGCGCTTGGTTTCGGCGCGCCCGAGTTGCCAGCGGCCGAGCAACAGCGTCGCGATGATCAACGCGATCGCCGCGAGCAAGGTCAGGATTTCCCTCGATTTCAGCGGATCGCGCCGCAATCGAGGGGCACTTGGTGGGAGAATCGAGTGTTGCATCAACTTGCTGAGTGACTGGAGCCGAACTTGCACATCATTGTCGTCGTTGCGTTCATCCTGATCATTGCGAGCCTGTTCGCCGGGCTCTATTTCGTGATGAAGGACAAAGGCAGGAGCAACCGGGCGGTAAACGCATTGACGTTCCGGATCGGTTTTTCCATCCTGCTGTTCGTGTTCATCCTGGTCAGCTATTGGATGGGGTGGATCCACCCAACCGGCATTCCGCTCACGCCACGCTGAGAAGATCGGGCCGAATGACAAAACGCCGCGAGCCGCGGCGTTTTGCCTTTTCAGAGGGGCGTGGACGTCAGAGCCAGTACACCAGGACGTACAGCAGCAGCCAGACCACGTCAACAAAGTGCCAATACCAGGCGGCTCCTTCGAAAGCGAAATGGTGTTCGGCGGTGAAATCACCACGAATCATGCGGCGCAGCACGACCGTCAACATGGTTGCGCCGAGAAACACATGGAAACCGTGGAAACCGGTCAGCATGAAAAACGTGGATCCGTAGATGCCGGAGGTCAGTTTCAAACCCAGTTCGGTGTAGGCATGGTGGTACTCGAACGCCTGCAGGAACAGGAAGCACACCCCCAGAACCAACGTGGAAGCCAGCCAGAAAATCGCCTTCCTGCGATGATCAGCGCGCAGCGCGTGGTGGGAAATGGTGAGGGTGAGGCCCGAACTCAGCAGCAATGCGGTATTGATGGTGGGAATGGGCCATGGGTTCATCGCCTGCACTGTCGGAATCAAGCCCGAGGGCCCGACACTCGGCCAGGCGGCCTGGAAGTGCGGCCACAGGATCTGGTTGTGCAGCGCGGCCAGGTCCGGCACCGAGTAGGCGCGTGCGTAGTACAGCGCGCCAAAGAACGATGCAAAGAACATCACTTCTGAAAAGATGAACCAGCTCATGCTCCACCGGAACGACGTGTCGACGGCGTGGTTGTGCATGCCACCTTCGCTTTCGGAGATCGCGCGGCCGAACCAGTTGTACATCGTGACGACCAGCCAGACAAATCCTGCCAGCAGCAGCCATTGCCCGTGCGGCACCGCGTTGAACCAGAACCCGGCCCCGAAGGCCATCATGACCAGGCCCGTGGCGGCCAGTACCGGGAACGGCGAGGGCCCCGGGACAAAATAGCCATTGTGATGTGCAGATGTCGACATTGTTGCCTTCCTCGCTTTATGAATGATCGGTCGGAACGATCCAGTGGATGACGAGCATGAGCAGCCCCACAAAAAGAGCCGCAGAAATGAGACCGGCGATGACGATGTGAACGATCGTCAGATTCTCGAAGTCCTTTTCGCGATCCTTGGACTTGCGAACGCCCAGGAAAGCCCAGGCGATGGACTTGAATGCGTGGATGAAGGATCCCATGATGTCGTCGGTCTCGGACGCTGTCATCGCGCTCTGTCTCAGAGCAGCGTCCACTTCAGGATGAATCCGACCAGGAGCGCCAGCGCGATGCTGAGGGTGATCAGCGCCAGGCGGACGTTCGCGCGGCGCTGCTCCTTGCTGAGTCGCTCCGTTCCCATGCTTTCAGTACCCGAGGACCTTGGTGGCCGTTTCATCGAGACGCGGCGGGCGCTCGAACGTGTGGAATGGCGCCGGCGATTCGACTTCCCATTCAAGCCCGTGCGCTCCCTCCCAGGGACGCTGCGGGGCTTTCTCGCCCTGACCGCGAAGCACTGGAAGCACGACCGCGAACAAGAAATAGGCCTGCGCCAGACCGAACCCGAACGCTCCGATCGACGAAATCATGTTGAAGTCGGCGAATTGCAAAGGGTAGTCGGCATAGCGACGCACCATCCCGGCCAGACCAAGGAAATGTTGGGGAAGAAACGTCACATTGAACGTGATCATCGACACCCAGAAGTGGATCTGGCCCGCGCGCTCGTTGTACATGACTCCTGACCATTTTGGCGACCAGTAGTAAAACCCCATGAAGATGGCGAACAGCGAACCCGCCACCAGCACGTAGTGGAAATGGGCAATCACGTAGTAGGTGTTGTGGACCTGGGTGTCGATTGGCGCGGTGGCGAGCACCAGCCCGGAGAAGCCGCCGAACGTGAAGACGAAGATGAAACCGATCGCGAACAGCATCGGCGTCTCGAAGCTCAGGCTTCCGCGCCACATGGTCGCGATCCAGTTGAACACCTTCACCCCCGTGGGCACTGCGATCAGCATGGTGGCGTACATGAAGAACAGTTGCCCCGTGACCGGCATGCCGGCCGTGAACATGTGATGCGCCCAGACAATGAACGACAGAATGGCGATCGACGCCGACGCATACACCATCGAGCTGTAGCCGAACAGCGGTTTGCGCGCAAACGTCGGAACCACCGAGCTGACGATGCCGAAAGCCGGAAGAATCATCACGTAGACCTCGGGGTGACCGAAGAACCAGAACAAATGCTGGTACAAGACCGGATCACCACCACCGGCACCATTGAAGAAACTGGTGCCGAAGTGACGATCCGTCAGGGTCATGGTGACCGCGCCTGCAAGCACGGGCATGATGGCGATCAGCAGGTAGGCGGTGATCATCCACGTCCACGCGAACAGTGGCATTTTCATCAACGTCATGCCCGGCGCGCGCATGTTGAGCAGGGTGACGATGATGTTGATCGAGCCCATGATCGACGAGGCGCCCATCAGGTGCACCGCGAAAATCACCAGGTCCATGCCCATGCCCTGCTGGATGGTCAGCGGGGCATACAGGGTCCAGCCCACATCAGGCGCGCCACCCGGAACGAAAAACGAGGAGGTGAGCAGCACCGCGGCGGGAATCAACATCCAGAAGCTGAGGTTGTTCATCCGCGGAAACGCCATGTCAGGCGCGCCGATCTGCAACGGAATCATCCAGTTGGCAAAGCCGACCATCGCCGGCATCACCGAACCGAAGATCATCACGATGCCGTGCATGGTGCTGATCGAAAGGTACAACTGTGGATTCAGAAACTGGATTCCGGGCTTGGCCAGCTCGGCACGGATCAGCATCGCCATGATGCCGCCCTCGAACAACATGAACAAGGCAAACAGCAGATACATCGTGCCGATGTCCTTGTGATTGGTTGAATACAACCAACGTCGCCAGCCATGTGGGTGATCGTGGGCATGATCACCGGCATGTGCCGGGTCATGGTCAAGCACTGCACTCATGTTGCACTCCTGGAAAATTGAAACAATTATTTTTTTATAGGTATCTCTTGCGCACGCCGTCTGCCACGGCTTCGGATCAGCTGGTCGCGCCCGACGGCGGCAGTGCGCCACCGCCGGCCTTGATGGCGGCGCGTTCGGTTTTCACCCATGCCGCGTAGTCGGCATCCGACAGCACCTTGACCACAATCGGCATGAAGGCGTGGCCCTTGCCACACACCTGGGCGCACTGCCCATAGTAGGTTCCGACCTTGTCGGCCTTGAACCATGTGGCGCGGACGAAACCGGGAATCGCGTCGAGTTGCACCCCGAAAGACGGCACGTACCAGCCATGGATGACGTCGGCGGACGTGGTGAGAACACGGATCTTGCGATTGACCGGAACGACCAATGGGTGATCGACCTGCAAGAGGTAATCATCGGGCTTGGGCGCGTTGCCGTAGATCTGCGACATGGGCGTCGTCAGCGTCGAGAAAAAGCCAATGCCCTTGCCGGGACCGTCGACGTAGTCGTAGCCCCACTTCCATTGATAACCGGTTGCTTTGACGGTCAGGTAGGAGTTGGAGGTATTTTCCTGCGCGACAACAATGCGGGTCGCCGGTACGACCATCGCGATCACGATCAACAGTGGAATCACGGTCCAGATCACCTCGACCGTCGTGCTCTCGTGAAAGTTCGCGGGCACGGCACCCTTGGACTTGCGATGCTTGAACACCGAATAGAACATTGCCCCGAACACGACAATGCCGATGCCCAGACAAATCAGCATCACCATGTAGTTGACATTGCGCTGGTCACGCGCAATGCTGGTCACTGGCGTCTGGAAATCGATGCCGTTGACCTGCGGGCCGCCGGGGAGGCTCTCGACCGCGAAGGCCTTGGAAACGAACAGGGCCGAGGCCGCAGTCAGATAGTGCTTCAGTTTCATCTTCGATGTCACCTTCATGGAAATGATTCAAGCTGCCTGTCTCACGCTGCCAGCAATGCCCGGCGCAAATCGCGGGCCAGCTTCTCGCGCCGTTCGGGACGTGTGTAGCGTCCCACGAAAGCACGCCGGCCCGCCCCCGACACCTCGACCAGGCCCTTCTCACCAACCGTGATCCGCGCCCAGCGCGGATCGAATTCCACCCGCGCAACCGTGCCTGCGCACTCCCACTCGACCACGAGCGATGTTGACGACAGGCTCACACGCTCACGATCCGCGGCATGGCGCGCATATGCCAGCAGGGCAGCACCGAACGTCAGCAACTCCAGCAAAGTGAACGGTGTCACCAGCGTGGCGCCACTGGCCCAGCACATCACCGCGACCAGCAGCGACACCAGCGACAGGGATGCGAAAAAGCTCAGCAACTGCATTGGACTGATCGAGCAGTTGCGGCGGAACGCCCACACCCTCGCCCCGTCCTGCACGGACGGCCGCCCCAGAAGGCCGAAATCGAGATCGTCCACCCACTGCACCGTCATCGCACTCGCGCCAAATGTATTGATGCTACGCAAAACGCGCCGCGTCCCCATCCGTTAGCCAGCCAATTATAGGGATTCACCCGGGGGAGGCGTGTTCGCATTGATGGAATTGGCACGATTTTGCGCAGAATCAACACGACCCGCCACCTGGCACGTTCCACCGATACAACATCGCAGCGGCGCCGGGATCGACATGCGGCCGTCAACATGGTGGCGCTGGGCGCCGCGGCACCGCCCAAGGACAACGATACTCAGCGCTTGCGCGCGCTCGCCCGCAGGGTCTCAACGTCGAAGGTCGCCACGCCAGCCAACGCCTTGCGGGTGGCGGGCTTGAACGCATGGCCATAGATGAGCTCGACGCTGAGCTCGACGCTGCCGTCCCCCCGGGCCACGCTTTGCAGCGCCTGTTGCAGTGCTCTCCAGGCGCGTGGGGTGCGCAGGCCGCCGGGCACGTGGCCGTGCGGCGGGCGCCCCAGTTCAGCCAACTCGATCAGCGCCTTTTCGGGATCGCCCCAGTGCAGGCGAATCATTTCCATGTCCATGACAGGCTCGGCGAACCCCGCGGCCACCAGCATGTCACCGAGATCGTGCATGTCCGGATGGGATGGAGGCACCGCCCCGAGCGCCCGCACGCCGGGAGCGCGCAGTTCGCGCAAGGTGTCGGGCCCGAAGGTGGTGAACATCAGCACGCCTTCGGGTTGCAAAGCACGCAGCCAGCCCTCGAACAACGCGCCCTGATCGGACGCCCATGGCAGCGCAAGGTTGGACCAGACCATCTGCGCGCCGGCGCCGGGATGCTCCAGGGGGGCCTCGATGATCTCGGTCGGCCCCTGCCCGCGCAGGCCACGCAACCATTGCCGGCTGCCGTGGGCACGGCGCGCCAGCGCCGCCAGCCGCGGTGCCGGCTCGACGCCGACGATGCGGGCACGCGGGTACTGCCGCCGCAGTAGCGCGAGGCCATCACCCCACGCACAGCCGATGTCGAACACCAGGTCCGGCACCAGTCGCAGCAGTGCCAGCCTTTCGGCCATGCGCCGGGCTGCCTCGTTCCAGAGGAAGGGCGTGGCGCGCCGAGCCAGACGGTCACGCGCGCGAAGCAGTCCGGCAGACGGCACCGATGGATCTGGGGGCGAAGGCGTCACGACACGACCAGAAAACGATTGAAAAACGATCTTGGAGTGATCAGAAACCGATCACGAAACATGCGCGCTCCGCACGCACGGGCATTGCTCCACAGCGGGGCCAGCGCGCACTATAGTCTCACGGCCACGCTTTCGCCCTGGCATTTCCATGGTCCGCCCGCTGATCGAGATGCTTTGCCTTCGCGGCCTTTGCCGCCTGTGCGCACTGCCCTGTCGCGCGCCAGTGTGCGAGGCTTGCGCCGCCGTGCACCTGCATCGCACCACGCCACGCTGCCCGCGCTGCGCCCGTCCGCTGCGTCATGCTACGACGCCGTGCGGCGGCTGCCTGCTGGCGCCGCTCGCCGTGCGGCGCTGCGTCACACTCGCGGACTATGCACCGCCGCTCGACCGCCTCGTCGCGGGCCTCAAGTTCGGTGCCGAACCGGCGCTGGGGCGTTGGCTCGGCGGTCTGCTCGCGCAGGCTTGGCGTGGCGCCGGCCTTCCGCGCCCGGCCATGGTGGTCCCCGTCCCGCTGTCGGGCCAACGACTGCGCCAGCGCGGGTACAACCAGGCCTGGGAAATCGCCCGCGGCTTCGCCCGCGTATTGCAAGCGCCCGCGCGCGCCGCCCTGCTGCACCGCCTGCGCGACACCGCCCCCCAAAGTTCCCTACCCTTGGCGCGCCGCGC
>DAICZP010000103.1 GCA_027311065.1 Thiomonas sp.
ACCACGACCCAGGTCGAGCAGATGTTCTCCTCCGGCAAGGGGGTGCGCTGTCCGTCCGATGGTCGTGAGCCCGAGCGCGTGGCGATCCTGCTGTGTGTCGGCTCGCGCGACCGCCAGATCGGCCGCGAATGGTGCTCGAAGCTCTGCTGCACGGTGTCGTCCAACCTGGCGATGGAAATCCGCGAGGCGCTGCCGAAATGCAGCGTCTACATCTACTACATGGACATCCGTACCTTCGGGCTCTACGAGGACAAGTACTACTGGCAGAGTCAGGAGGAATTCCGCGTCAAGTACATCAAGGCGCGCATCGCCGAGGTCACCTCGGACGGCAAGCGCCTGATCGTCAAGGGCGAGGACACCCTGGTCAAGCGCCCGATCACCATCCCCTTTGACATGGTCGTCCACGCCATCGGCATGGACCCCAATGTCGACAACCGGGCCCTTGCCCCGATGTTTGGCGTCGAGTTGGAGCGGCACGGCTTTCTGCAGAAGGGTCCGTCCTACAGCGCCATGGGCAGCACCACGCGTCCCGGCGTCTACGTCGCCGGCGCCGCGACCGGGCCGGAAACCATCGACGACAGCATCGCGCAGGGCCAGGCCGCTGCCATGGCGGCGATCGCCGGCCAGCGCATGCTGACCGAGGCACTGGCCGGATGACTGCGGGCACGACGATGATGGCGCGCGACGCAGAGCCGACTCTGCTCTCGACGCTGGATCTCAGCGGCCCGGCGCTGCGCAGCGGCTTCAATGCGCTGATCGAAGCGGCTGGCACCGGCGAAGGCGTCGAGTCGTATCTGACCGCGCTGCAGCTGAAGGTCCGGATCTTCCGCGAGCTGCTCGCCGATGGTCGCGTCGCCGAGCTGGATGAGTTGCAGTTTCTGGGTCTGTGCACCTTCATGTCGACCGTGCGGCGGCGCGCCGGTCCGTGGCTCGCAGACCATGACTACGCAGCCTTGCGCCAGCGCATGACGCTCCTGCTCGGCGACAAGGGGGACGTCCAGAGCCGGTTCGATGCCTTTGTCGCCGGGTTCCCGAAGGACCGGCAGCATCGCTGGCTGCGCGACCTGGGCGCCGAGCTGCTGCACTTCACCGCACCCGACACCATCCCGCTGATGACGCGCTGGATCTGGGACGCCGACACCCGCAGCGGTGTGCTGCGCGAAATCTGGTTCGACGTGGAGTCCGGACAGGACACGCTGACGCTGTCCGACCGCGTGGAAATCTTCCTGGCCCTGCGCAACGAACTCGAACCTTTCCTGCGCGAGAACGGCATCTACCGCGACCACGCGCTGATGCAGGATCTGCTCTGCGCCCATCTCTATGCGCGCTACATCAACGATCGCGGCAGCACCTACCTCAAGGGTGATTTCGTGGGCGGCGAGGATCCGATGGCGCACACGCGCCGCCTGCTGGGTCTGGACTGCTGCGACGCCGACGGCATCCGCATGAAAGTCAAGCTTCCGGACACCGCCTCCGCGTTGTCGATTGCGTCACTGCAGCTCAGCGCATGAGGAGTGCGGCATGCCGATCCACGAAAAATCCCTGATCCGCAAGGAAAACCTGATCCGCAACGAGAAACTCTCGCTCGAGGGTGTCGACGTTTCCGGCGACTGGAGCACCTTCATCGGCACACGCGTGATCACCGACTACAACGAGGCGCTGGAGGAAGAGATTGCGGCGCTGCCGGGCGGCAAGCATATCCACCGTTGCTGGCAATGCGGCTCCTGCACCAACTCGTGCACGGTCAACGCGATCAATCCCGAGTTCAACCCGCGCTACTGGATCTACCTGATCCGGCTCGGCCTCGAGGAGGAGTTGCTGCGCGACAAGGACATCATCTGGCAGTGCGTTTCCTGCAACAAATGCACCTATGCCTGCCCGCGCGATGTCGAGCCCGAGGGCGTGATGAAAGCCACCGCGCACTGGCTCGAGATCAAAGGCCACACGCGGCCAAGCCCCTCGACGATCTTCGACGAGGAGTTCTCGGTCCAGGTGTTTGCCAAGGGCAAGATCGAAGAGGGTCGCCTGATGCGACGGTTTTTCACGCGCACGCAGCAGAAGCTGGCGCAGCCGTGGCTGGTGGCCATCATCCGCGGCCTGGTTTCACGCATGCCCATCGGCCTGCTGACGCGCCTTGGACTGGCGTCCCTGATCCACCCGCGCACGCAGGGTTGGGGCAAGACCCGCGATGCAATCAACGAATTCGTGATTGAACAGCAGGCACGACAGCGGCAGGCACTGGGACTGGCCGGTACCAAGACGGAGGCGCATTCGTGAGCGACAAGTACCGCAAGGTGGCCTATTACCCGGGCTGCGCGCTGGAAGGAACCGGTCATGCCTACAACCGTTCGACCAAGGAGGTCGGCAAAGCGCTCGGGCTCGAATTGGTCGAACTGCAGAACTGGAATTGTTGCGGCGCGATGGAGGTCAAGAACGTCGACCCGAAGCTGCAGACCTTCCTTTCCGCGCGCAACCTCAAGATCGCCGAAGACATGGGCTTCGACACGGTGATGGCGCCGTGCAACGGCTGCTATCACAACCTCAAGAAAGCCGAATACGACCTCTCGCACGACGCGGCATCCCGCGAGACGGTCGAGAAGCTGTCGGCCAAGTCCGGCGCCACGGCGTATCAGGCCGGCCACGTCAACACCATCCACGCGCTGGACTGGATCCGCGACGCGATCGGCACCGAAGA
>DAICZP010000104.1 GCA_027311065.1 Thiomonas sp.
GTGTTGAAGGACGAGCAGCCGCTCGTCACGCCGATGGCTGCGAGGGCCAGCGCGAGCGCCGTCAGGCGCGAAACCGTGGAAGCGGGAGAGGCACGCATGGATCGGGAGGTCAGTGGAGTACGGAGATGCCGAGTTCCGCGAGTGCGGCGCGCAGCGCGTCATGGTGTGCCGACAGTGGCGTCAGTGGCAAGCGCAACGCGCCTCCCATCCGACCCATCGCGGCCAATGCCCATTTCACGGGAATGGGGTTTGGTTCAATAAACAAAAGGCGATTGAGATCCATCAGCGCGAAATGCATCCGCGCTGCGTCGCGCGCATGGCCGGCAATCGCCGCCATGCAAAGCTCGTGCATGCGGCGCGGCACCACGTTGGCCGTGACACTGACGTTGCCTTTACCGCCCAGCAGCATGAGTGCCACCGCAGTTGGATCATCTCCGGAGTACACCGAGAACCCGTCCGGAGCGGCCCGCAGGATCTGCAACGCGCGGTCGATGTTGCCGGTGGCTTCCTTGATGCCGACCACGTTCGGGATTTCGGCCAGACGCAGCGCAGTGTCAGCCTGCATGTCGGCCACGGTGCGCCCGGGGACGTTGTAGAGCACCAGCGGAATATCGCATGCCTCGGCGATGGCGCGGAAGTGCCTGTACATGCCGTCCTGGGTCGGCTTGTTGTAGTAGGGCACGACTTGCAGTGTGCAGTCTGCACCCACCTCCTTGCAGAAGTGGGAAAGCTCAATCGCCTCTGCGGTCGAGTTTGCACCGGCCCCCGCCATCACGGGCACCCTGCCGGCAGCCTGCTCGACAGCGATACGAATGATCTCGAGGTGCTCCTCGACATTGACCGTCGGCGACTCGCCTGTCGTCCCGACGACACCAATGCAGTCGGTGCCCTCCGCGATGTGCCAATCGATCAGTGTGCGCAGGCCGTCAAAATCGACGGTGCCGTCGTCCAACATGGGCGTGACCAGGGCCACGATACTGCCGGTGATGGGCTTCATTCCGAGCGAGGATCAAAAATCACAGATTGTACGCGGCAGGGTCGCCAGTGTCGGCATCCTCTCGCGGGCACACGGCGCAGATGCGTTGCACCAATGCGGGCCGGGGATCATCGATGCGTCCATCCTCGAAGGCAATGACCCGCAATCGAGGTCGCACCGCGTCCAGCAGTTCTCCCGGGCGCAGCAGGAACTCCGGGTTGCGCGGGCTTCCCAGCGCTGCGTTGCCGAACGCGAAGGTCTCGTAGATCAGAATCCCGCCCGGGGCGACGAGTTCCACGATGTTGCGCAACCGTGGACGCCAAAGGTAGTTGGTGACGATGACGCCGTCGAATCGCATCTCCGCATAAGGCCATTCTTCGGTTTCCAGGTTTGCGACCTGGATGTCCGCGAAATCGCGCAGAGGTTCGACCGCCCCGGCGTCGCGATCCACGCCGTGCAAGCGCAAGCCCCGGTTGCGCAGTGCGTGCAAATGACGTCCTCCTCCACAGGCAAGATCGAGCACCGCGCCGCCGGGTGGCAGCAGCGGAGCGAAGCGAAGCACCCATGCTGATGGGGTGGGGAGTACATCGGATCGTGTCGTCATCCCTCTATTCAACCAGACCGGCCGGGGTGGCTCCTAGAATGAAGCAGTCGGCATCGATCGCCTTGGCAAGCATGGTCGTTCAACCGTTTGTCAACCATTTTTTCGGAGAAATTTGCTGATTAATTTTTAGGCAGACCCAAGTTGACCCGCATAAACGCTCGGTCTCCCTGCTTATTTAAGGGTCTCTATCCCCATGCTGTGGGGATAAGTTTTCTGCCCAAGGTTATCCACATTACGCATGGCAACACACACCCCTCCCGCTTATGGTGAAGCCTCGATCCGGGTGCTCAAGGGCCTGGAACCGGTACGGCAGCGACCAGGCATGTACACCTCCACCGTCAATCCTCTGCACATCGTCCAGGAGGTCATCGACAACAGCGCCGACGAAGCCCTGGCGGGCTACGCACATCGCATCGCGGTGATGCTGGGTGTCGACGGTAGCATCGAAGTCCAGGATGATGGGCGCGGTATTCCGATCGGTGTGCATCCCGAAGAAGGGGTATCCGTCGTCGAACTGGTGTTCACCCAGTTGCATGCGGGAGGCAAATTCGACAAGCTTGACGCGGGCGCGGCCTATCAATTCTCCGGTGGCCTGCATGGCGTAGGCGTCAGTGTGACCAACGCGCTGTCGCGTCGCCTGGAGGTGGAGGTGCACCGTGAGGGCCAGGCAGCCACGCTCGTGTTTGCCGATGGCGTGCCGGCGGCGCCGCTGCAGACCCGGATGCTCGCGCGCGGCGAGTGGAAGACCGGAACGCGGGTGCGCGTCTGGCCCAACGCGAAATTCTTCGACAGCCTGCAACTTCCTCACGCCGAGTTGCTTCATTTGCTGCGCAGCAAGGCGGTGCTGTTGAAGGGGCTGGAAGTCAGTCTGACCCTGGAAAAGACTGGTGAGTCACAGTCCTGGCGCTATGACGACGGCGTACGCGGCTATCTGCGCCAGGCCTTGGGCGACGCCCCCGTGCTGCTGGAGTT
>DAICZP010000108.1 GCA_027311065.1 Thiomonas sp.
CGCCATCCGTACCCTGATGGCCTGGAACATCGACATCGACGAAGCCATGTTCCTCGGCGGCCTCGACAAGGGTCCGTTCCTGCGCGAGTTTCAACCCGACTTTTTCTTCGACGACCAGACCGGCCATGTGGAATCGGCCTCCCGCCACGTGCCAGCGGGCCAGGTCCATGCAGGCGCCACCCACACCTCGGGTTGAGCGCGCGCGCCGGGCAGCGTTCATCCTTGCGCGTACTTTAGTCAACAGGCGACAGCCCTCCGCGAGCTGGGCCACTGCGCGCAATCCCAGGGACCGCGGGTCGACGGGGGGTGCCCGACCCATGCCGGGCCTCGCACGCCCCCAACCGCTACGATAATGACGTGTTGCGTCGGTCCGAAGTCGTGTGGAGCGGCGTCAGATCTTGGCAGCAAAGGAAATGGCAGATCCATGCGCAAGTACAAGGACAAGGATCAAAAAGACCGGAATGCTGTCTTTCAATGCGACGGAGTAGGCGCGCCATGCTGCTGATGATCGACAACTACGACAGCTTCACGTTCAACCTGGTTCAGTATTTCGGCGAACTCGGCGTCGACGTGCACACCGTGCGCAACGACGCGCTCACGCTGCAGGACATCGAGCGCATGGCGCCCGAGCGCATTGTCATTTCGCCGGGGCCGTGTTCTCCGGCAGAGGCTGGCATCAGCGTGCCGGTGTTGCAGCACTTCGCGGGCAGGCTTCCCATCCTGGGCGTGTGCCTGGGGCACCAGGCCATCGGCGCGGCCTTTGGCGGCGAGGTGGTGCGGGCGCAGACCATCATGCACGGCAAGACCAGCGCGATCACCCATGACGGCCGCGGCGTGTTCGAGGGGATTCCCAGTCCCTACACGGTGGTGCGCTACCACTCGCTGGCGGTGTCACGCGCGCCCCTGCCGGCGTGCCTGGAGGTGACGGCCGTGACCGCGGACGGCGAAATCATGGGTCTGCGCCACCGCGAGCACGCCATCGAGGGGGTGCAGTTCCACCCCGAGTCGATCGAGACCGAGCATGGGCACCGGCTGCTGCAGAATTTTCTGCGTATCCAACAAGCTTGAGCCGAAGATGCCGATCAGGATCACAAACCAGGAAGCCTTGTCCCGTGTCATCGAGCACCGGGAAATCTTTCACGACGAAATGATGGCGTTGATGCGCCGCATCATGACGGGCGAGATGCCTCCCGTCATGATGGCCGCGCTGATCGCCGGGCTGCGAGTGAAGAAGGAAACCGTCGGCGAGATCACCGCCGCCGCGATGGTGATGCGCGAGTTCGCCACCAAGGTGCCGGTGGCTGACACCACCGGTCTGGTCGATATTGTCGGGACTGGAGGTGATGCCGCTCATACCTTCAACATTTCCACCACGAGCATGTTCGTCGCTGCCGCGGCTGGCGCCCGCGTGGCGAAACACGGCGGACGCAGTGTGAGCTCGTCGTCGGGATCAGCGGATGCGCTGGAGGCGCTGGGCGCCAGCATCACGCTCGACCCCGCGCAGGTGGCGCGCTGCCTCGACGAGGAAGGCATCGGCTTCATGTTCGCGCCCAACCACCATGGCGCCATGAAGTACGCCGCCCCGGTTCGCAAGGAACTGGGCGTGCGAACGCTGTTCAACATCCTCGGGCCCCTCACCAACCCGGCGGGTGCACCGAACCAATTGCTTGGCGTGTTCCATCGCGACCTCGTCGGCATTCTGGTGCGCGTGTTGCAACGACTTGGCAGCCACCACGTGCTCGTCGTCCATGGTCTCGACGGCCTCGACGAGGTCTCGCTCGGGGGCGAAACCCTCGTGGGTGAACTCAAGCACGGTGAGTTGCACGAATACAGTGTGCATCCATCGGATTTCGGGCTGCATTGCTGCGAGCTGCGAGGGTTGCAGGTACGCACGCCGCAGGAATCGGTGCAACGCATGCTCGAAGCGCTCGATGACGTCCCGGGCCCCGCGCGCGATATCGTCCTGCTCAATGCCGGATTCGCACTCTACGCAGCTGACGCCGCCTCCTCGCTCGCCGACGGCATCGACCGCGCCCGCACCGTCCTGGCCGACGGCAGCGCCCGTGCGCGCCTCGACCGTTTCATCGCGTGCACCCGGCGACTGGCGGCGCAAAACCCGTCATGACGCACGGCAGCGCGACATGACGACATTTCAACGCGGACTTCAAGGCAACCCAGCTTGACGATGAACGATATTCTCCAACGCATCCTCGCCACCAAAGCTGCCGAAGTCGCTGAGGGTAAAGCCAGCACGCCGTTGGCCGATCTCGAAGCCGCTGCGATGGCCGCGGGAGCGCGGCGCGGATTCGCCGCGGCACTGCTGCGCCGCGCCGCCGCTGGCCGTCCCGCAGTCATCGCCGAAGTCAAGAAGGCGAGCCCGTCGCGCGGTGTCCTGCGCGCGAATTTCGATCCGGCCGATATCGCGCGCAGCTACGCGGCGCACGGCGCCGCGTGCCTGTCCGTTCTCACCGACCGCAACTACTTTCAGGGCGACCCGTCCTATCTCCAGCAGGCACGCGCTGCCTGCGACCTGCCGGTGCTGCGCAAGGATTTCATGATCGACCACTGGCAGGTCGCACAAGCTGCGGCGATGGGCGCCGATTGCATCCTGCTCATCGTCGCCGCCCTCGACGATTCGCACTTGCGTGACCTCGAACAGGCCGCCGTGGCTTACGGGCTCGACGTGCTGGTGGAAGTGCATGATCGCACCGAACTCGACCGTGCGTTGCAACTCCACACCCCACTCATCGGCATCAACAACCGCAATCTGCGTTCGTTCGAAACACGCCTCGAAACCACCCTGGACCTCCTCGGCGAGATCCCGGCCGACCGGATCGCCGTGACTGAAAGCGGCATCATGGGTCCAGCCGACGTCGTGCGCATGCGCAGTGCCGGCGTGCAGGCATTTCTCGTCGGCGAAGCCTTCATGCGGGCCCACGATCCCGGCCTCGCGCTCGCCGCGCTGTTCGCTCCCGACAGCGGCCACCGGGCAGACAGCACTTGACAATACCAAAAAACCCATCGAGAATTCCAGATTCGCCTCGGAGGGGTGCCCGAGTGGCTAAAGGGGGCAGACTGTAAATCTGTTGGCTTACGCCTACGTTGGTTCGAATCCAACCTCCTCCACCAGGCGGAAAGCGTTCGCGCCGTGAGAGCGCGCGTGCTGTTTGAGCGTTGACAGAAAGTTGATTCAAGCCAGTTTTGATTCAAGCCAGTTGCAGGCGCGGCCACGGTTCGGCAGCTTGAGAGTCCGGGCGGGAGTAGTTCAATGGTAGAACCTCAGCCTTCCAAGCTGATGGTGCGGGTTCGATTCCCGTCTCCCGCTCCAGTTTCAGCGGACGAGACCGGGCGCGAGGCCAGCAACTGACAGTCTTACAAGATGACAGTCGTACATATGCCCATGTGGCTCAGTGGTAGAGCACTCCCTTGGTAAGGGAGAGGTCGCGGGTCCGATTCCCGCCATGGGCACCATCTTCAATCCCGCCTGTCCAGGCCTTCATCGTCTTCAGGAGCATTCATCATGGCGAAGAGCAAATTTGAGCGGACCAAGCCACACGTGAACGTGGGGACGATTGGTCACGTCGATCATGGCAAGACCACGCTGACGGCGGCGATCACGACCGTGCTGTCGACGAAGTTCGGCGGCGAAGCCAAGGCGTACGACCAGATTGACGCGGCACCGGAAGAAAAGGCGCGCGGCATCACGATC
>DAICZP010000111.1 GCA_027311065.1 Thiomonas sp.
GCCACCACCCCACGCCGGGCGTGTTGATTCTGCCTGGCGGCCCCAGAAGCCGCCGCCGACGGCGGCCGCGCCCTCGCGCGGGCTCAGCCACTTCAGCGCATCCTGCGGTAGTTCATCGAGAAAACGGCTGCGCAGGTTGTAGCGCGTCTGACCATGCAGAAGGCGGCTTTGCGCACAGCTGATGTAGAGGCGCCGGCGCGCGCGGGTGACCGCCACATACATCAGTCGTCGCTCTTCCTCGACACCATCCGCCTCGTTCATCGCATTCTCGTGTGGAAACAATCCCTCTTCGAGGCCAGTGATGAACACGACGTCGAACTCCAGACCCTTGGCAGCGTGCACGGTCATCAGTTGCACTGCGTCCTGCCCCGCCTGCGCCTGGTTGTCGCCTGCCTCCAGGGCCGCGTGGGTGAGAAATGCAGCCAAGGGTGACTGGGTCTCGCCCGTCGCGGGGTCGATGGATTGCAGGACCTGCATCTGCGCGTCTGACAATGCCTGCTGCTGCAGAGCGCGCGCATCGAGTCCGAAACCCTCCTGGGTCACAAAGGCAGCCGCCGCGTTGACGAGTTCCTCAAGGTTTTCCACACGGTCCTGTCCATCGCGCTCGGTGCGGAAGTGCTCCAGCAGCCCGGACTCTTCGAGCATGTGCCGCACCAACTCGGGCAGGCTCGCGCCTTCACACGCCTGACGGGTACGGGCGAGCAGGTCAGCGAAGCCCTGCAGGCTGGCGGCCGCGCGTCCGCCGAGTGCATCAATGGCATCGACCAGCGGCACAAGGCGCAATCTGGCCGCGTCCTGCAATTGCTCCAGTGTGCGAGCACCAATGCCCCGCGGAGGAAAATTCACGACGCGCATGAACGAGGTGTCATCCTGCGGGTTGTGCAACAGCCGCAGATAGGCCAGTGCATGCTTGACCTCGGCACGTTCGAAATAGCGCATGCCACCGTACACCCGGTAAGGAACCGCGGCGTTGAACAACCGGCCCTCGATCACCCGCGACTGGGCGTTGGAACGGTAAAGCACCGCGATCTGGTCGCGGGCGTGGCCTTCGCGCAGCAGCAGGCGGATTTCTTCCACCAACCATGCTGCTTCCTGCTGATCGGTGGCTTGCTCGATCACCCGTACTGGCTCGCCCACGGGCTGATCGGTGCGCAAATTCTTGCCCAGGCGACGCGTGTTGTGGGAAATGAGGGCGTTGGCGGTATCAAGAATGTTGGCGTGCGAACGGTAGTTGCGCTCGAGCTTGATCAGTCGGCGCACGTGGAATTCGCGTTGGAAATCATCCATGTTGCCGACGTTGGCGCCACGAAACGCGTAAATGCTTTGATCGTCGTCACCCACCGCCATGACGGCGCCAGGGTCGGCGTCTCCGGGACCCGCCAATAGCCGCAACCAACGGTACTGCAGCCGGTTGGTGTCCTGGAATTCATCGACCAGAATGTGTCGAAAACGCGCGCGATAGTGGCCACGGATGTCGGCATGGTCGCGGAGCACCTCGTAGGAACGCAGCAAAAGCTCCGCGAAGTCAGCAACCCCCTCGCGCTGACACTGGGCCTCGTAGGCAGCATAGATCTCCGCCATGAGGCGGCTGTGGGCGTCGTGCACCTCGCAGTCGCGTGCGCGCGAACCCTGCTCCTTGCAACTGTTGATGAACCACTGCACCTGCTTCGGTGGCGCGCGCTGCTCATCGACACCCAGCGCCTTCAGCAGGCGTTTGACCGCGGAGAGCTGGTCCTGGGTATCGAGGATCTGGAATGCCTGCGGAAGCGCGGCCGTCTTCCAGTGCGCCCGCAGGAACCGATTGCACAAGCCATGAAAGGTCCCCACCCACATGCCGCGCGTTGGCAGCGGCAGCAATGCCGACAGGCGCGTCAGCATTTCCTTGGCCGCCTTGTTGGTGAACGTCACCGCCAGAATCGATGCAGGTGATGCCTGCCCGGTGGTGATCAGCCAGGCGATACGGGTCGTGAGTACGCGGGTCTTGCCGCTGCCGGCGCCCGCCAGGATGAGGGCACTTTCCGCTGGAAGCGTCACCGCGGCGAGCTGCTCCGGATTGAGGTTGGCCAAGAGGTTCGACATCATCGCATTGTAGGTTCCAGGCGCTTCGCAAGGCCTCTGCGGGTCCTACAATGACGTGTTTTTCCGCGCCGCCGACATACCGCCCCACGAGACGCTGCCCCATGACCGAACTCGCCAAATCCTTCGAGCCCGCCGACATCGAGTTGCGCTGGAGCTCCTTCTGGGAACAGCACGGCTACGCCGACC
>DAICZP010000120.1 GCA_027311065.1 Thiomonas sp.
ACCAATGCGCAGGTCGCCACCGTTGCCTTCGAATACGCCTATATGCCCGCCCACTACATTGTGCAATACCTTGTTGCCGCTGCCATAGCGCAGGTTGTCCACGGTGGAAGCGTAGTACTGCATGTTGATCCAGTTCGCCACGATCATGGGCGCGGTCATGATCAGTTCCAGAACCTTGAACTCGGTGTCTCGCTCCCAGCGGTACTCATGCAGGAAGGCACGCCCGCCAAGATCCATGCCTGCCGTGCGCGACCGGGGAGCGGCGATGAACGCCGCGTTGTTCGCCAGTGCCCATTCGGGTCTGACCTGCGACCAGTCGCGGCTGCGCGCACGAACGTCGCTCCTGACAGCACGGTCGGTCAGGTCCGCCGTGCCCAGCAGCGCGGCACGCTCCATGCGTGCAAGGTCACCGGCTTGCTCGAGCCAATCGCGCAACCGCACGAGCCCGGATGCGAGCGCCGCGGGAACCTCTTCGGTATCGAACAGCCGCACCTCGTCCGTGGTGGTGTCGTGCAGGCCGGCGATGAACCAGGTGTCTGCCGGGATGCGGATGCCGCGCTCGTCCAGGCCATGGCGCACGGCGGGGTCATTCATCAGTGCGGCCACGACGCGGGCACTGGCCTCACCGGTCTGGCCAGCGCAGGCTCCGCAGTCGAGGCCGGTTGCGTGCGGATTGTTCACCGTGGTGCTGCCATGGCCGGCCAGCAGCACCAGACGGGCGAAGTGATCCGTCATGGCCATGGCTCTCAGGATGCGTTCGGCGTGGCCGACGCGATCATCCTGAGGAATACCCCTGCCGGTGTGGTCCGGGCAGTCCTGCGCATCGGGGACGGTGTCGAGGCTCGGGCCGAGACGCTCCAGCACCGCCGTGTCCAGCCCCTGCTTGTTGGGGTCGGGAACCGGTCGGGTCCAGCCGAAGCTGTCGGTGAGCAGTTTCGCACCGTAGCTCAGACCAGTCGCCTCGACGAATGAGAAGCATGAGGAAGCCGAGAGCTTGAAAGCTTTCCACGCCTTGGCCAGGGCGATGCGTTCGCGCCGCTGCTGGCGAATCGCGGACGCATTTCCATTCCTGACCCGATCGTGAATCCGGTAGGCCGGATTGAAGATCACCGGCACGTGACTGCGCCCGGTGCTGGCGCCCAGCGGCACATGCTCGATGAAGATGCCGAAAAATCCGGCGAATCCGAGCGTCTGCACCGAGGGCGCAACGGTTTCCAGCGCGCGGCGGAAAACCTCCGAGCGCACGTCGATGCAGAACGCCGCCTGTGCCGCCGGCCTGGCACTCGCGACTGCACTTCGCGGCACGGTCAGCCCGGCGATGACGCCGCGCTGGAAGCCGATCTCCATGGCGTTGAGCATGATGCGATCGATCTCGGCGGAGGCTTGGCGCTTGGCCGACGGTGGGCGCATGCTGGCCGCCAGCATGTCCCGCCAGTGCGCCTCCAGCGCGGGGGATCGCTTTTGCTCGAAAAGCAACATGTCCCACATCAGTCGTATCGCCAGCAGGTCGACGATCGCGTCGTCCTGGCGGCCGGCGAGCTCGGCTTGCCAGCGCAGGTAGCGCGCCCAGGCAGCCCATCCGCCGATGCCCAGCAGCGACGCATGCAGGTAGTGCTCCACCGCCGCATCCGGAACGCCCAACCTGGCGATGGCCTGGCCAATGGCCACGCGCGGGTTCTCGGGCAGCGCAGCGGCCGCGGCGCGGAAGCCGTGCAGGCCCATCATGACAGGGCTGAGATCGAGCGTCGCGGCCTTGCGCCAGGATGCGTACAGCGACTGGCCACGCCAGGGCAGCGCGATCATCGCCTGCCCCATGTCGAAATAGTCGGCGCAGTGAAGGCTGATGCGTTCGGTGACGAAGCCCGACCACAGCCCGGCCTCGACCCGCTCGAGCACCTCGCTCACCGCCGCCATGCCAGGTTTCGGTCGCGGCGCTTCGCTCGCCAGCATGCGCTCCACGGCATCGACATCGAGGCGACTGCCGCATCGGACGACCGCCTGCTGGAGATCTTCCCGGCTGATACGGCCGCTCGCCAGTTGCTCGCGGTAATACGCGCGTGACATGTACAGGCCGCTGCCGGTCAAGCGCGTCAGGGTATCCGACGCCTGCTGGAAGCTCTGGTCGACGAGTCCGACGAACGGATTGACGGCGACGAAGTTCCTGAGCGGCCACAGCGGCGGGATGCGCGCACACGCGACGTCGATGAGGCGATCGAGTTCCCCGTCGATCGAACCCGCCGTCCTGGAGAGGTTCGCGGGCGCGTTCCGCGCCTTCATCAAGGGAATCGCGGCTTGCCGGTTCATGTCAGGGTTCATGGGAAATCGCGGTGGCGAAGGGCACGGTCTGGGTGACCGACCGCATCGCGGGGGCGGGCCAGACGCGCTGCAGCAGCCGTGTGATGTAGACGTCGATGTACAAGCCATTGCGGAGATGCATGTAAAGCCCGTCCCCCAGCGCTGTCGGGGCGTGCTTGAGCATCTGCTGCAGGGCGGTCAGTGCCAGGAATACGGCGACGATGAGCAGCGACAGGACGAGCTCGAATGCACCCGAGCCACCCTGCACCGGCACCACGCTGCCGTGCAATGCCATGTCAAACCAGGCGTGCAGCACGAAGTAGGCAACGGACACGACAACGCACAAACCCAGGCCGCGCAGAAGTCCGGCTTTACCACCGCCCATCGAGGCGGTCTGCAGCAGAAGCTGACTCGTCGCGATGACGACAATGGCTGCGGCCGCCATCAGCGCCGGATCGCGCGCCAGCGTGACGCCGAAGGCTGCGCCGACACCGACCGCCACCAAACCGCTGGCGATCAGGGCAACCAGCATGCGCACGGCGTGGAAGCCCCCCGGCGCGTCGACCAGGTCGGGCGCACGGAACGTGTCGACACCACTGCCGGATGCGAGAAAAGCGTGAGCCTTGTAGAGCGAATGGGCCACGAGATGCAACATGGCCAGGCTGTACAAGCCCAGGCCGCACTCGAGGAGCATGAATCCCATCTGCGCCGTTGTCGACCACGCCAGCGAC
Source organism: Thiomonas sp. (assembly GCA_027311065.1). Taxonomy (GTDB): domain Bacteria; phylum Pseudomonadota; class Gammaproteobacteria; order Burkholderiales; family Burkholderiaceae_C; genus Thiomonas_A. The sequence continues at coordinate 3,027 of DAICZP010000120.1, forward strand.
ACCTTGATGCTGGTTTGCGTGAGCATGACCAGCGACGCCAGCGACAAAGTCAGCACACCGATGACCGCCAGCACGGCCAGGGCCCATGGCGAATGGGACATCACGGGACTCATGCGGATCACCAGGAAAGCGCCGGCATTGACAATGCCCGCGTGCAACAAGGCCGATACCGGCGTGGGAGCCTCCATCACCTGGATCAGCCAGCCATGAAAAGGGAATTGCGCGGATTTCAGCGCCGCACTCAACACGACGAACATGGCTGCGACGTCGAGCTCCACGGGAATCCGCCCTGACCAGGAGCTCATGCGCTGGAACATGGTCTGGAATTGCAGGGTGTGCAGCGTGGAGCCGACGAGGACGATGGCAATGAGCAGACTCAGATCGCTGATGCGGCTGGCGACGAACTTCTTGTGGGCTGACAGCGCCGCTGCCGGACGCTCGCTGTAGAACATCAGCAGCTGATGCAGACACAGGCTGGTGGCGGTCCATGCGAGCGCGAACATGAGCAGGTTGCCGGAGGCGATCAGGGTCAGGATGGCCGCGAGCGTCAACGCCAGCCATTTGTTGAAACGGCCTTGGTTGGGGTCACCATCCAGGTAGTTCCTCGCGTAGCGCGTCACCACGGCACCGACGAAGGACACAAGCAGCAGCATGATCACCGTGACGGTGTCGACGAAGACGCTGATGGCAACCGCACCAAGTCTGCCCGGCAGCGCAATGCTGCAGATGGTCCAGGCCAGTTTGCCGGTCCACGCATGCAGCGTTGCCGCCAGCACGGCACCAGCCAGAGCCAGCCAAGCCGCAGCACCGGACAAGCGTGTCATGCGGCGAGGCCGTGCGTTGGCCCATTCCGCAGGCATTAGTCCGACTGCAAACAGGATCAGGGGAGCGGCCAGCACGGGGCCACAAGCTAGAGCGTCAATCAACATGGCGACCTCCGACGCCAACGGTCAAGAATGGCATTCCATCCCATGTTCGTCGTGACGCTGGGGATGACGCGGGATGCTCTTGAAGCATGTCCAGACTCCTTGGTGGATCGATGGTTTGGTGGTTTGCGGCGCCATGACTGACCTCGCGAAAGGAGTCTACAGAGGCTTCATCAGAAATGAAAATGAATAATTATCATGCAAACAATAGCCAAACGGTTATGATTTTTGCCAGGAGGAAACCATCGTGATGCACGTCACCCTGAGACAATTGCAGGTCTTCGAAGCGGTTGCCCGACACCGGAGCTTTTCCCGCGCCGCGGAGGAGCTGCACGTGACACAGCCCAGCGTATCCAAGCAAATCCGGCAGCTCCACGAACAGGTGGAGCTGCCGCTACTGGAACAACTTGGCAAGAAGGTGTTTCTGACCGAGGCAGGTCGGGAGCTTTACGCCACCTGCGCCGACTGGCTGGAAACCTGGGGTCGATTCGAGCAGAGCATCGCCAACCTCAAGGGCCTCAAGCAGGGCAAGCTCAAGCTCGCCGCGGTGACCACGACCAAGTACTTCATGCCTCGCATCCTCGGTCCATTCTGCGCCCGGTACCCAGGGATCGACATCGCACTCGAGGTCCTCAACCGCGACCGGGTGCTGGACCGCCTGGCTCGCAACGAGGATGATCTCTACATCATGGGCGTGCCTCCGGATGCGATGGACACTGAAAGCGAGCCCTTCATGGACAATCCGCTCGTGGCGCTGGCACCTGCGAGCCATCCCATGGTGGGGCGCAAGAGCATCCCCTTCGCGGAATTCGCGCAGGAGACCTTTCTCGTGCGGGAGCGCGGTTCGGGCACGCGCATGACGACGGAGCGTGTATTCCAGCAGTTCAACGCGCCGATGAGGATCAGGATGGAACTGGGCAGCAACGAGGCCATCAAGCAAGCCGTGGCTGGCGGGCTGGGGGTGGCCGTACTGTCGCGAAGCACGCTCAATCTGGATCCGAGTGGCGGCGAGCTGGCAGTCCTCGACGTGGAAGGCTTTCCCATCATGTGTGCCTGGTACGTGGTGCGCCCCAAAGCCAAGCAACGATCCGTCGTGGCGGCGACCTTCCGCGAATTCTTGAACAGTCACCTGGCACTGCTTGTCCCGCACCAGTAAGCCAAGTCATCCGGATCCGGTCGAACGACCTGGCCCGTCCGTGCATTGTTCAGGCGACCCTTTCGGTTGCGACGCGATGCTTGACAGCCGCATCCGTGCCCTGTGCCTTTGCCGCAACCGCGCCAATCAACATCAGGCACGGCGCCCTGATCTGGCCTGTGTTCAATGGATCGCACAGAGTTTCCAGGCGGGTTGCGACGCGGCGCTCGCGCGCAGTCGAGATCGACTGCACCATCACCACCGGCGTCTGGGACGCCATGCCACCATCAAGCAGGGCGCGCCGGATCTGCGCCGCCTCGGAAACACCCATGTAGATCGCCAGGGTCAAGCCGCTCTGGACCAGCGCGGCCCAGGCCTGGGCCTGTTCGACGGACTGGCGGTGTCCGGTCACGAACGCCACCCCGGGAGCATGGCGCCGATCGGTGAGCGAGACGCCGGTGGCGGCGGCGCAGGCCGATGCCGCGGTGATGCCTGGAACCACCTCCACGCGCAGCCCCGCGGCCTGCAGCGCCTCGATTTCCTCGCCAGCGCGGCCGAACACCATGGGATCACCGCCCTTGAGACGCACCACGCGCTCGCCACGCTTGGCTTCGTGGATCATCAGTCGTTCGATGAAGGCCTGCGGCGTGCTGCGGCATCCGCCCCGCTTGCCCACGGGCACAATGCGGCAGCTGCGGCGGGCGTAGCGCAGGCAGGCATCGGAAATCAGATCGTCCACCAGCAGCACGGTGGCGTGGCGGATGCAGCGCAGAGCCTTGCGCGTGAGCAGGTCCGGATCACCCGGGCCGGCGCCGACAAGGTAGACCGGCGAGGATTGGACCGATGCGTCGGAAGTCGTGGTTTGAGGCGTCATGGCAGCGATTTGTCGTCAACTTCGGCAACCTGGAGATTGATGGCATGCACCGCATCGCAGATCAGCGCGACAAAACGGTTGAGCGCAGTGGGCAGGGCAAGGTCGCCATCGACGGCGCTGCGGGTCCAGGCGCAGCTGGCTTGCAGGTCGGTGCCCAGCGGTGGAAGAACCGCGGTGGCGGCCGGGTCATGCGCCAACTCGGCAACAGGCAGGAACCCCGCAGGCGGGCAGACCCAGAACAAGGGCGTCTGGCGCGAGGGATGCGGAACGGCCTCGCCCTCGCAGCCGTGCAGAACAAGTGCGGTCCGTCCCCGCGCATCGAGCACCTGCTGCATCATGGGGCCGTATTCGCCGTGGGTGAATCCGCTGAGCAGCAGTGACGGCCCACTGACGGGCGCCAGCAGCTTGACCAAGGTGTGGCCCGCGTTGCGCACCCCCAGCTCGCGGCGCTGCGACATCAGCGC
>DAICZP010000121.1 GCA_027311065.1 Thiomonas sp.
TCCTTCAACACTGTTGTTCAAGGCAAGAGCGTCGACTATGAAAGTGCCAAGGTCGGCCCCGACCTTGCCGTTCCACCCGACCTCAGCCAGTTCGCGCGCGACCAGCAATACGCGATGCCCTCCGGCACCGGCCACCAGAGCGTCAGCGCCAGCAGTTACCAGGCTGCGGCCACGCAAAATGCCGCGCAGGCCTCATCGAACGCCGTGCTGCCGCAATACCCGGGGATGCACATTGAACAGGCGGGCAGCCAGCGCTGGCTGGTGGTTGATGCGCCACCCGACCAGCTCTGGGACAAGGTCAAGGAGTTTTGGCAGCAAAATGGTCTCTACCTCGCCAAGGCCGATCCGACCACCGGAGAGATGGAAACCGACTGGGCTGAAAATCGTGCCAAGCTACCCCAGGATTTCATCCGCAAGTACCTCGGCAAAGTGTTTGACAGCGTCTATGACACTGGGGAGCGCGATCGCTATCGGACCGTGTTCGAGCGCACACCGGATGGGCGAGGAACGCAGATCATCATCACCCACCAGGCCATGGTCGAGGTTTACACCAACACCAGCAAGACCCAGACCACATGGCAGCCTGGGCCATCCGACCCCACGCTCGACGCGCTGTTCCTGCGTCGGCTGATGGTCAAGCTGGGCATGAAGAACGAGCAGGCCAAGGTCGCGATGGCCGCGGCCTCGGCTCCGGCAGGTGCAGTGCACGCCACGTTGGTCGACGGCGGTTCTGCGCTCGATCTCTCCGACGGATTCGCCGAAGGTTGGCGTCGTGTCGGGCTGGCGGTCAGCACTGCCGGCTTCACCGTCACCGACCGGAACCGCAGCACGGGAACCTACGACGTACGCTACGTCGATCCCGCATCCGCGTTGAAGGCGTCTCAGGCCAACAGCGGCTTCCTCAGCCGGATTTTTGGCGGCGATGCGCAAATCAAGCCCGAGGAATTCCGCATCCTCGTCAAGGGCGATGACAAGTCAACGCGCGTCAGCGTGCAACCCTTGCACCAGACCGCTGACAGCGCCGAATCGACCCAGGACATCCTGAAGGTGCTTCTGCAACAACTGCAGTAACGCCAGCCAGTAGGGGCGGGGCGCAACCCTGCCCCGCCTCCGGGCCTCAAGCGTAGCGACGCATGCGCAATGCAAGCTCCTCGAGGGCTTTGATTCCGCTTTGCTCAGCGTTTTGCACCCAAGATTGAAGTTGCTGCAGCAATTGCTCGGCAGACGCCGACGAATGGCTCCAGACGGATTCCAGCTCCGCGCGCATGTGCAACACACGCGCCAACCGCGGGCAGCTCTGTGCCGCGGCGTCGACCGCAGCACGTGCCGATGCATCCAGACTTCCCCACTCACGTCCGATAATGGTGCGGACCGCGCGCAGCGCCGACGACTTGCCAGCATCGCCGGCGTCGAGGGCGCGCAGTTCCGAGCGCAGCACGCGCTCGAGTGCACGTGCGTAGCGCGCCATCACGTCGTAGCGGTTGGCGATCACCGTGTGCAGCAGTGCCAGATCGACGTGCGCCCTGGGTTGCCCGAGGCGACCCTGCGCCGGCAGGTGGCGGGGGCGCGCGAGGCCGAGCGCCGCCAGGATGCGGATATATGCCCAACCAAGGTCGAACTCCCACCATTTTGACGACAGTCGCGGCGACGTCGGAAATGTGTGGTGGTTGTTGTGAAGTTCCTCACCACCGATCAGAACTCCCCAGGGGAAGATGTTGTGACTGCGGTCCCGGCTCGCGTAGTTGCGGTAGCCCCACCAATGCCCGAGACCGTTCACCACGCCAGCAGCCCAGACCGGAATCCACGCCATCTGTACGGCCCAGACGGTGGCGCCGATCGCCCCGAACAGCAGCACATCGATGATCAGCAGCAGCCCCACGCCTTGCCAGACGTAACGCGCATAAAGATGCCGCTCGATCCAATCGTCGGGTGTGCCCTGACCGAACTTCGCCAGTGTCTCGGCGTTGCGCGCTTCCTCACGGTACAGCTCGGAGCCGCGCAACATGACGGTGCCAATTCCGCGGGCGACCGGGCTATGCGGATCGTCCGCCGTTTCGCAGCGCGCATGATGCTTGCGATGAATGGCCACCCACTCACGCGTGACCATGCCGGTCGTCAGCCACAGCCAGAACCGGAAAACATGGGCCACGGCCGGATGCAATTCGAGTGCCCGGTGCGCTTGCGCCCGATGCAGAAAGATCGTGACCGAAATAATGGTCAAGTGGGTGGTCAGCAAGGTATACACCACCAACGGGACGACACCGACGGCCAGCACGCCATGCGAGGCCCATGCAAACAGGGTATTCAACATCATCATGTCCAATCAGACTGCATGCGATTGCGATGGGCGCGCATGGCCTTCAAGCCTTGCCGTCCCGGCGTTGCATCACGGCCGCGAAAAAACCATCCGTGCCATCGCGGTGAGGCAACAGCTCCAGCATAGGTCCTCGCGTCCCGAGCGCAAGCTGATGCTGCGCCAGGACCTGCCCGACGTCGAGGCACTCGAAATCAGGGTGCCGGTCCAGAAACGTCTGCACCACCTCCTGATTTTCTTGCACCAGCATGCTGCAGGTGGCGTATACCAGGCGCCCGCCCGGCTTGAGCAGACGCGATGCCGCTGTCAGGATCGCACCCTGCTGCAGCGCCAGACGCGGGATGGCGTCGGCATGCGTGCGCCATTTCAGATCCGGGTTGCGACGCAACGTTCCCGTGCCACTGCACGGCGCATCGACCAGCACACGATCGAGCTTCCCCGACAGTCGCTGGACCCGATCGTCACGCTCATGGTCGATGACGACGGGAAACACGTTTGAGAGTCCGCTGCGAGCGAGTCGGGGACGGAGCTTGTCGAGCCGGTGCTGCGCCACGTCGAATGCGTACAAGCGCCCGGTGTTGCGCATCATGGCTCCCAATGCGAGTGTCTTGCCGCCGGCACCAGCACAGAAGTCAGCCACCATTTCGCCGCGGCGGGGTGCCAGGAGCAGCGCAAGCAACTGGCTGCCCTCATCCTGCACCTCGATCTGCCCGTCGGTGAACAACGCCAGGCGGTGCAGCGCCGGTTTTCCCTCCACCCGCAGACCCCAAGGCGACAGGCGCGTCGGCACCGCGACGACGCCTTGCGCCGCCAATGCGCTACGCGCCGCATCGCGCGTGATCTTGGGCAGGTTTACCCGAAGGTCCAGCGGCGCCGATTCCAGCAAGCTCTGCGCCAGGCGCTCGAATCCATCGCCAGCGAGGTCGCCGCGAGCCTGAAGCGACTGCGCCAACCAATCGGGCAAGCTGTAGCGCACTGCCAGCGAAAGCACCCCTGTGTCCACGGCCCGCACCTGCGCTCCCCACGCAAGCAGCGCGGGCGCGAAGGCGGCATCCCGCAGCGCCTCGCCACCCTGCCAGCCAAGCAAGGCGAGACGCAGGTCTTCAGCACCGCTCCCATCCTCGGCCAGATGGCGGTAAAGGCGAAGGTTGCGCAGCACCTCATAGACGGTTTCCGCCAGCACGTGCCGGTCTCGCGGGCCAAGTTCGTGATGCGCGCGGAAATGACGCGACACTGTTGCGTCGGCGGGCGCCTCGAAACGAAGCACCGTGCGAAGCAGCTCGCGCAACGACGCCAGCAGGTCGCGCGGCTTCATACCGCCGCTCCCTGCACGGCGAGGGTGCGCACGCGCAAACCATCAACCTGCAAGCGCCCCTCGAGCAGGGCACGCACCGCGACGGGGAAGATGCGATGTTCCTGTTCCAGCACGCGTGCCGCAAGAGAACTTTCATCGTCATCGTCGGCAACCGGTACGACAGCCTGCGCAACGATGGGACCATGGTCGAGATCGGGGGTCACCAGGTGCACGGTGGCGCCATGCCACTTCACCCCGGCATCGATGGCGCGCCGGTGCGTCGCCAGGCCGGGAAACGCCGGCAGCAGAGATGGATGAATATTGAGCAGTCGCCCGGCGTAATGTCGAACAAATGCGGCGCCGAGCACGCGCATGAACCCAGCCAACACCACGACGTCGGGGGCATGCGCGTCAATGCATGCTGCCAACGCTGCGTCGAACGTCTCGCGGTTTCGGAACTCGCGGTGGTCGAGCACGTCGGTGTGGATGCCCTGCGCGCGCGCGAACGCCAGGCCTGGCGCACCACCCCGGTTGCTGATCACCGCTGCCACCTGCCCCGGCCACCCTTCGGTGGCGCAGGCACGCACGATGGCTTCCATGTTTGTGCCGCGCCCGGAAATCAGGATGACGATGCGTCCCGGCTGAGTCTTGTGCGTTGCGTCCATCCCTGTCAGTGTAGCCGTCCCCTCACTCCAGCCGCGTCCAGGCCAGTCGCCGTCCCAGGCAGCGCCCCGGTGCCGGCGCGCTGGCAGCCGTTGCAGCCACAACCTCGCGCAAGCCCAGCGTCACGCGCACCCGCACCGTCACGCCTGCGGATTCGCTTGCTGCTTCTTCGAGCACGACCGTCCCCCGGCACTGCCCGGTGCGACCTGCCTCACGGATCAGCACGGCCTCTTGCACGACCAGCGCATTTTCGACGTCCTCCACCAAGCGTTGACGCACTGCCGCTGCACGCGCCATGCGCTGCTGCAAATGCGCGGATTCCCAAGCGGCGGTGACAAGCCAACCGGCCAACGCCAGCAACAGAACCGCGCCGAGTACGCTGGCGAACCCGCGTTGTCCAGACTTGCTTCGAACTTCGTGCACGTGCTTCATGACACCACGCGCATGGGCGGCAACCGCGCGCGCAGGGCCACGATCTGACGCAACCTGCTGGCGCGCGCGCGCGGCCCCGCGGTGAAGTCGAGAGTGATCTCCACACTGCGCACCGCACCCCACGCATGCGCGGCATCGACCTGCGCGGCGTCGAGGTAGCGATCGACCGCGCCATCGTGGTTGAGATCCAACCCATAGCGCAGGCGAAGCGCCACGGCGGCGGCCAAGGCTACCGTACCCTCGCGTCCCCCAACGCTGGACTGGCACAGCAGGTGGCCATTGCGCACCGCAAACAGACTCACGCGCGCTTGCGCGCCATCGCGCCCGGAGACGATGGCTGGGCAATCGCGAAGCACCCCTCCCGCGGGCACGACGCCGCGCACCGCGATGATGTCCCGGGGCGAGACATCCGCCTGCAGCGTGCCCCCGGCAATAGCCTGCCCAGGGGAAAACTGCAGGTCAACGGGCCAACGCGACGCTTGACCCGGAAGCCCGGTGACTGCGAGCGCTGCATCCGCCACCCCGAGCGATCCCGCCCATTCAATGGCGTCGCGCAGCGCCTCCAACCCCGCCATGGCCTCGGCGCGGTGCGCAGCTGCGGCTTCCTGCGACACCAGCACCCGCCCCAGCGCGCAACAGGCCCCGAGGACGATGCTGGCGACCACCAGCGCACAGGCGGACGCCACGAGGAAGTCGAGCAGCGCCAGGCCTCGGACCCGCCCATGTTTCATGCCGTGGTTTCGGGGCGGGTCGGCCCCCGCACGACCACATCGAGCGCGATCACGGAAGCGCGGCCTGCTGCGTCCCAGCGCACGGCGACTCGGCATTGCCCGCGCGGCACGCAGCGCACGGTGCCAAGCGCGCCGGGAAGGCTTTCATGCAATGCCTCGCCCCACTGCGCCAGGTCGTACGCCACGATCTGCTCCGGAGAACACGATGTGCGTGCGCAGTCGACAGCGGCGGCATCACCCGCGATCCCGGCGTGTGGCACCTTGAATGCCATTTCGCGCATGGCCCATGCGAACGGACTGGCACGCATTGCCGCCGCCATGCTGGACGCATGCATGGAGGCACGCTCGACAAGCTCGGCGTCGGCCCCTGCGCGCAGCGCTGCGAGCCCCGTGCCCACCAGCATTGGCAGGCTGACCGCGACGAGAGCTGCGGCTGCCAGCATGCCCACGAGCGCAGATGCGTGCTGCGTCGCGCGGCGCGCGCCCGGCGATCCTGCTCTTCCACGATCCATGCAATGACGATAGCAGTTCCACGCCGTGCCGTGCGAATAGGCGTTCGGTTCGGGGGATAATGCCGTCAACCCATGGCCCCGGTCCATGCACGGCGCACGCGCGAACCCCGATGAAATGTCCTTTTTGCCAACACCCGGAAACCCAGGTTGCCGAGACCCGCGAAGTCGAGGATGGGGCTGCGTTGCGCCGTCGCCGCCGCTGCGCGGGCTGCGACAAGCGCTTCACAACCTATGAACGCGCTGAAGTGAGCTTTCCCGCCGTGGTCAAAAAAGATGGTCGACGTGTGGATTACTCGCGTGCCAAGCTGGGGGCGTCGTTCACGCTGGCGCTGCGCAAGCGCCCGGTGAGCTCGGAAACCATCGACGCCGCGATCAGTCGCATCGAAGAGCGTCTGCTGCAAAGTGGCGCGCGCGAGCTGGAATCCTCCCAGTTGGGCGAATGGGTGATGGACGAATTAAAGTCTCTCGACGACGTTGCGTACGTCCGCTTCGCCTCCGTCTACCGGAGTTTTCGCGATCCGGCGCAATTCGTGCAGATCCTGGAAGAAATGGCACGCAAGCCGGCCCGGACGCTGCGACGACCGGCGAAAGTCCGATGACGGCGCCTGCCGGTCCGTTTGACGCGTTCGATCAGGCATGCATGCGACGCGCACTTGCGCTGGCCGCGGGAGTCCTGTACCGGACGAGCCCGAATCCGCGCGTGGGCTGCGTCATCGCCCGTCACGGCAAGGTCGTCGCCGAAGGCGCCACCGAAGCGGCTGGAGGGCGGCACGCGGAAATCGTGGCGCTCGATGACGCGCGCGTCCGCGGCACCGATGTAGCGGGCGCCACCGTCTACGTGACGCTCGAGCCCTGCGCGCATTTCGGGCGCACCCCGCCTTGCGCCGACGCCCTGGTCCGCGCGAACGTGGCGCGGGTCGTCGTGGCCGTGGGCGACCCCAATCCACGCGTCGATGGAGGCGGAATCCAACGCCTTCGCGAAGCGGGAGTCAAGGTCGAATGTGGCCTGTTCGAAAATGCGGCGCGCGAACGCAATCTCGGGTTTTTCTCGCGGTTCGAGCGTGGTCGGCCCTGGGTCAGGCTCAAGGCGGCGGCCTCGCTCGACGGGTTCACGGCCTTGCCCAACGGCGCGAGTCAGTGGATCACCGGGCCCGCAGCGCGAGCCGACGGCCACCATTGGCGCGCGTGCGCGTGCGCAGTGCTGACAGGCATTGGCACCGTGCGTGACGACAACCCAAGACTGGACGTTCGTCACGTGGCCACATCCCGGCAGCCTGTGCGCGTGGTCGTCGACAGCCGGCTCGACATGCCGCCGGACGCACACATGCTTCGGGACGGCGGCAGCGTCTGGATCGCGCATGCACTCGAGCCGTCCGATGCCCAGCGACGCGCGGCGCCGCTGCTGGCGCGGGGCGCGACCCTGATCCCCGTGCCGCCCGATCGGTCCAGGCCCGGCAAGACCGACCTGCACGCGCTCCTGCGCGCGCTCGCCGCGCGCGAGATCGGGGAATTGCATGTGGAGGCTGGTGCGCGCCTCAACGCGTCGCTGCTTGGTGAAGGTCTGGTCGACGAGTTGCTGCTCTATCTGGCTCCAAAACTGCTGGGGCAGGGAGCCGGCATTGCCCCGTTCGGGCCGCTGATGTCGGTGGACCAGGCGGTACACCTCGAGCATGTCGAGATCGAGCGCATCGGCGCCGACGTACGTTGGCGGGCGCGGGTCATGCCGTGATGCGTGTTCCTGCCAGATAGTCTCCCAGGCGCCGCGCCGCTTCCCGCAGGTTGTCGACGCTATTCGCGTAACTCAAGCGAAACCATCGCTCTGGCGCCGCGGTGGAAAAATCCCGCCCGGGGACCAGCACGACACCGGTTTCGCGCATGACATCAAAACAGAAGTCCCAACTGTCGGCGCACTGCCGGGCGCACTCAACCCAAACGTAAAACGCACCGTCCGGTACCACCGGAACGCCGAAACCGAGATCCAGCAGGGCTGGCACGATGACATCCCGGCGACGTTCAAACTCAGCACGCCGATGCTCCGCCTCCTGAAGCGTCGATGGCTCGAAGCAGGACAATGCGGCATGCTGGGCCGGACTGCTCGGACAGATGAAAAGATTTCCCGCCAGCCGCGACAACGGATCCACCAAATCCGGCGGCACCACCATCCACCCGAGGCGCCAACCAGTCATCTGGAAGAACTTGGAAAAACTGTTGATGCTGATCACGGCGTCGTCAAGCGTCAGCGCGCTGCGGCCGCGCCGGTCGCCATAACTGAGTTCCAGGTAGATCTCGTCAACCAGAAGAAAGCCGCCGCGGCGCCGCACGACCGCGGCGATGCGCGACAACTCAGTGGCATCAATCGACGTTCCGGTGGGGTTCGATGGCGTGGCCAGCAGCACACCGCGGGTGCTCGGACCCCACGCGGCGTCGATTTGCGCCGCAGTGGGCTGGAAGCGCGTGGCAGCGGTCGTCGGCAGCAAGCGCGCATGCCCACCCGCAGCAGCCACGAAGTTCTTGTTGCACGGATAGGTCGGGTCGGGCATGAGCACTTCGGCCCCCTCGTCGACCAACAGCAAACACGCCAGGGTCAGCGCTCCCGACGCCCCTGCGGTGATGAAAATACGCCCCGGATCGAGGTCGACCCCGTGGCGCTGCGCGTAGTGGCTCGCGATGGCGCTGCGCAGCGCGGGCAACCCCTGGGCCAGCGTGTAGGCGGTTCGCTCGTCGCGCAGCGCGCGCATGCCCGCCGCCGTCACCTCGGGCGGCGCGCCAAAATCGGGTTCTCCGACGCCGAGGTGGATCATCGACCGCCCCTGCTGACGCCACACGCCTTCCTGTTCCTGCGCCGCACGAACAACTTCCATCACATGGAAGGGTTCCACGCGCGCCATGCGCGACGCCACCTTCATGACGACTCGCGTTTCGTTGCCGTCCTGCGCATGGGCTTGCGCTCGGGCTCCGCAACATGGGTGGGCGCCTTGAAACTCACGGGCACGCGCGCCGCGGGGTTGACGCGGGCACGCCCGGCACGGGCCGCGGCGGGCTCCGGAGGCGACGCTGTATCACGGGCGACGGCCTCATGCGGGCGCAGGGCGGCCGCCATCCGATCGAGGACACCGTTGACATACTTGAAGCCGTCCGTCCCCCCGTAGACCTTGGCCAGATCCACTGCCTCATTGATGATGACCTTGTACGGCACGTCAACCATCGAACGCAGCTCGTACGCACCCAGCAGCAGCAGCGCGTGCTCCACCGGTGAGAGCTCATGTGTTGGCCGGTCGAGGTAGGGCTGCAGCGTCGCATCAAGCCCCGCGGCGTCACCAATACAGCCGTGCAGCACCGACTGGAAGTGCTCGGTATCGAGCTTGATGGTCGGGTAGCGCTCGTGCAGAAAAGCTTCGATGGCGCCGGCGTCGGTACCCGACACCAGCCATTCGAACAACCCTTGCAACGCGAGCTCGCGCGACTTGCGGCGCGCGCTCTTCGGTGTCGGCGCGGTCATTCGCTGTCTCCGTCCATCGTCGCGAGGGAGCGGCGCAGATTGGCCATTTCTACGGCGACGCGGGCGCAGTCGATACCCTTGTCCACCCGCGCGGCCGCCTGCGCTTCATTTTCCACCGTGATGATGCCGTTGGCGATCACCACGCCATATTCCAGCGCGACCTGCTGCACGCCCGCCGCGGAGGTGTCGCAGACGAGTTCGAAATGGTAGGTGTCGCCACGAATGACGCAACCGATCGCGATGAGTGCGTCCTCGGTACCCACCTCGGCGAGCATGGCCAGCGCCTGCGGAATTTCCAGGGCACCAGGCACGTCCAGCAGTCGCACGTCATCATCACGGACGCCCAAGCCGCGGAGGGCTTCGACACAGGCCTGCGCCATGGCGTCGGTTACATGGTGATTGAAACGCGCCTGCACGATGCCGACCCGCAGGCCGGCACCTTGAAGCATCGCTGGATTGTCTCGTCTTTGGGCGTCGTGCATCGGGTGACTCAGGTTGAGGATTTCATGATTTCAGGCTCGGACGCCGGGACAGGCGGCGGCTCGAAACCCTCCACCTCAAGGCCGAATCCGGTCATCGACGGCATCTTGCGCGGGACCGCAAGCAGTCGCATGCGCCGCACCCCGAGGTCACGGAGGATTTGCGCGCCGATGCCATACGTGCGCAGCGCAGCGGCCGCACCGCGCTGCCGGGGCGCAGGGGCGTTGGCGTGAAACCGCTGCGCCAGGGACGTCCCGTCCTCGCCGGCGTTGAGCAGGACCACGACCCCGGCCTCGGATTTTCGGACCCTCGCCAGCGCCTGCGGCAAATTCCAGGAGTGCTGACTGGCATCGCCATCGAGCATGTCGAGCACCGACAAAGGTTCATGCACCCGCACCAGAACCGGCCCCGCTGCCGCCGCGGGGTCGCCGTGCACCAGAGCCAGGTGCACACCGCCACCCGCGCGATCACGGTACAGCACCGACTGCATCGGTCCCGCCGCGGTGACAAAGACGCGTGCGCCGTCCCGCACGATGAGACTCTCGGTGCGGCTGCGGTACTCGATCAAATCGGCGATGGCTCCAATCTTCAAACCATGCCGCACGGCGAAGTCCTCGAGATCAGGCAACCGCGCCATGGTCCCGTCATCGTTCATGATTTCGCAGATCACCCCGGCCGGGTTGAGCCCCGCCAGCCGAGCGATATCCACCGCTGCCTCGGTGTGCCCCGCGCGCACCAGCGCACCGCCCTCGCGCGCCTCGATCGAGACGGTGAACGCCGTCTGGTGGCGTGTGCCATTGGAAGCGCTCATCAGCGGCAGGTTCAGTTGCTCCACACGGTGGCGCGTGAGCGCCAGACAGATCAGCCCGCGGGCATGCCGCGCCATGAAGTTGATCGCATCCGGCGTCGCGAATTGCGCGGGGATGACGAGGTCGCCTTCGTTCTCGCGGTCCTCGTCATCGACCAGGATGAACATCCGCCCGGCCTGCGCCTCGGCGATCACATCCTCGGCGGAACACAGATAGTCGGACAGATTGGCGGTGGCGAACGGCTCGGTCATTGGA
>DAICZP010000127.1 GCA_027311065.1 Thiomonas sp.
CTGTTGGCCACCGTCCACAGGCGGGGGAAGACGACGAAGACGATCGGATAGGCGATGATCGTGTACGGCACGGCGAAGAAGCCCGGCGCGCCCACCAGGAAGACGGTGGCCGGCACCGCGACGAACGTGTACGCGGTATACAAATCTCCGCCAATCAGGAACCAGGTGATCCAGTTCCCGAACCTGCGGCCGCCCAGACCCCACTCATGCAGGTGGTCCATGTCGCCCTTGCGCCAGCGCGCCGACATGAAGCCGATGCCGGTGATCAAGACGAACAAGCCGACGAATACAACTGTTGCGACGATGTTCATGATGGCTCAATCTCCGCTTCCGGGGGGCACGACCGACTTGTACACGATGGCGATGAAAATGCCGGACAACGGAACCCACAGCAGTTGCCACCAGTAAAAGAAGGGAATGCCGAACAAACTGGGTTCGGCGACGTTGAACCAAGGCACAACCAGGACAGCGATGCAGGGGATCGCCAACAATCCCACCTGCAGCGGCCCGAGCTTGCGCACGGTATGGCGATCGTTCATCGTGAGTGTCTCCTCTTTGATTTATGAATTGAAACGGCCAATCGAGTGTACGCGAAGGCTTCACAAATGTGTCACGCATCGGGATAACCCTCGCCAGGTGTTAGCGTCACCGTTCTGAACACACTGTCACATCGCTGTCCCCGGCCATCCGCCGAATGTTCGTCCCTTGCTGCATGCGTCCGCGCGCGTCAAATGGGCATCCGCGGCTCCTAAAATTCGCGCTCCGACGCGCTCTCCCGGCGCGTTGACGCCCGCAGCGACATCATGCAGATTGCCACGTCCCTCGAACCCCTCTATGGGCCATGGTGGGCTCTTCCTTTCGGCGCAATGCTGCTGTCGATCGCGATCCTTCCATTGGCGACACCCGACTTCTGGCATCGCGCCCAGGGTCGCATTGCCGTGTTCTGGGCATCGGCCTTCCTGATTCCGACCGCCATGGTGCATGGCGTCCCCGCGGCGGCGGGAGCGATGCTGCATGCACTATTGAAGGAGTACACGCCCCTGCTCATCCTGCTCGTGGCGCTCTACGCGACGGGCGGCGGCATCGCAGTGCGTGGACACTTGCATGGCAGCCCTGGCCAGAACACCTTGTTGCTGGCGGTCGGTGCACTACTGGCCAGCGTCATGGGAACGACGGGGGCGGCGATGCTGATGGTCCGTCCAGTCATCCGTGCCAATCTCGCGCGTCGTCGCAATGCACATGTGCTGGTCTTTTTCATTTTCCTCGTCGCCAACGCCGGCGGAGGCCTCACGCCGCTTGGTGATCCACCCTTGCTGCTCGGCCTGCTGGGCGGCGTCGACTTCTTCTGGACCGTGCGCCACATGGCGGCGCCCGTGCTGCTGCTCTGCGCCCTTCTGCTCGGCATATTTCACCTCACCGATCGATGGTTCTGGTCCCACGAAAGCCAGGCACCGGGGGATCGTGCCCGCCCCGCTCAACCGCTGCGGGTCGAGGGCTGGCGGAATGTGGCGCTGCTCGCGGTGATCGCCGGTACGGTTCTGGCCTGCGGCATGTGGAAACCAGGAATCCACGGCAGCCTTCTCGGCGTCAGCATCACCTTGCAGGATGTCGTGCGGGATACGCTGCTGATCTGCGTGACATTGGTCTCGCTGGCGACGACGCCGCGCGCCGCGCGCGACCACAATCACTTCCAATGGGCGCCGATGCGCGAGGTCGCCAAGCTGTTTCTGGGGATCTTCATCACGATTATCCCCGTCGTGGCCATGCTGCGTGCCGGCTCCGCCGGGCCACTGGCGCCACTCGTGCGCCTGACCTCGGATGCGGCGGGTCAACCCGTGCCCGCGCTGTACTTCTGGGCCACGGGCGTTCTCTCGGGTCTGCTCGACAATGCCCCGACCTACCTGGTTTTTTTCAATCTTGCAGGCGGAAATCCGGCGCAACTGATGCTGCACGCGCCCGTGCTCGTCGCCATTTCCTCGGGTGCGGTGTTCATGGGAGCACTCAGCTACATCGGCAATGCGCCCAACTTCATGGTCAAGGCGATCGCCGAACACAGCAAGGTTCGCATGCCGTCATTTTTCGGCTACATGGCATGGTCATGCGCCGTTCTGCTGCCCTGCTTTGTCGTGCTGCAGCTGGTGTTTTTTCCCTGATCAGGTGCGCCGCGCGGTGCGTCTCGCGTCGGTCGAACTCACGTTTCAGGCCTGCCATTGACTCCAGGCTTTTTCGATGCGTTTGACCGATACCGGCGCCGGCGTGCGCAACTCTTGTGCAAACAGGGCCACCCGCAGCTCCTCGATCATCCAGCGCAACTCGCACAAGCGTGCGTCGGGGGTGGCACCGCCCGCGTGGGCTTGTGCCAGTTCACGCTTCAGGCGTGCGAGCAGCGGCGTCATCTCGGCCTGACGCTGGGCGTCGCGCGCCGGATCAGCACGAAACTTGTCCAACCGCAGCTGCACGGCCTTGAGGTAACGCGGCAGGTGGGCCCGTTTATCGGACGGAGTATCGAGCATGAAACGCGCCGGAATCAGGGCCTGCAATTGCGCGGTCACATCCGCATGCAACGCAGGGTTCGCCTTGAAGCCGGCGAGCTTGCGCGTGGCCGCTGACCACTCGGTCAGCACGGCACCGGCAAGCCGCGCCATCTCTTGCACCAGCAATTGCAATCGCGGGCGCCCCTGTGACAGTCGCTCCGCGAAGGCGTCGGCGTCGGTGGGCAGCGGGTCGGCGAGCATGGCAAGATCCAAAGCCGCATCGATGACTTGCTGCCGGAGCGCGTCGGCGCCGCCCAGGGGCAAATAGAGCATCGTCGCCTGCTGGAGTCCGGGGAGGTTCTTTTCGGCGGCCTTCAATGGTTCCCGAAGTTGCAGCGCGAACAATCGACGCAACCCCTGGCGATGCGCAAGCACCGCAGCCTCCGGGGTATCGAACACGTCGAGCTCGACGTGTTCGCCTCGGTCGAGCACGGCGGGAAAGCCAACCAGCGTCTGACCTGCACGGCGGATCTCGAGCAGTTCGGGCAAGGCGCCGAAAGTCCACGCGGTATGGCGAGCTCGCCCATCCGCGTCATTGCGGGCACCCGATGCGGCGATCGCCCTCGCACCACCTTTGCCGGGCTGTTGCGAGGTCTGCGCGGGCGCGGTGTGTTCGGGCGTACCGTCGACTGGCATCTGGGCACGCACAGCATGCTGAAATGCCATGCGCGCGGCATCCGAGAGCTCCGCGCGCAGACGCGCAAGGTTCCGTCCCATCGCCAACTGTCGACCATCTGCATCGACCACGCGCAGGTTGAACAGCAGATGCGCACCAAGCGCGTCGGGCTTGAAGTCCTCTGGTCTGGGCGCGAGGCCCGTGTGCTCGCGCACCAGCGCACGCAAGGCGTCAAGGAGGTCGCCTTCACCGTAACGCTCCGGCGCGCTCAGCTGGGCCGCCATGGCACGTGCAGTATCGGCCAGCGGCGCAAGACGCGTACGCAGCTTTTGCGGCAGGCTCTTGAGCAAGGCGCCGATCTTGTCGCCCAGCATCCCGGGCACAAGCCAAGCCAGACGCTGCTCGGGAATCTGGTTGAGCGCCGCCAGCGGAACCGTCGCCGTCACCCCGTCACGCATGCCCCCCGGGTCGAAGCTGTAAGCGAGCGCCAGTTCGAGTGTGGCCGTTCGCAACCGCGTGGGGAAGGCTTCGGTGGTGATTCCGGCAGCCTCGTGGCGCATGAGCGCGTCACGCTCCAGAAACAACAGGCGCGGCTGGTTGCGCACGGCATCGCGGTACCAGGCATCAAAGCTGGCGCCGCCCCAAACATCGGCAGGGATGAAGCGCTGGTAGAACGCCTCAATCAACGCATCATCAACCAGTAGATCCCGACGTCGTGCTTTGTCTTCAAGCGCTTCGATCTGCGCAATCATTTTCTGATTATGGACGAGAAAGGGCCAGCGGCACTCCCACTCACCCTCGACCAGGGCATGTCGGATGAACATTTCACGCGCGGCCGCGGGATCGATACGCCCGTAATCGACGCGGCGCTGGTTGTAGATCACGAGGCCGTACAGGGTCGCTCGCTCGAAGGCCGTCACCTGCGCCGGCTTTTTCTCCCAATGCGGTTCCAGCAATGTCTTCGCGAGCAGGTGTGCGCCGACACGCTCGATCCATTGCGGCTCGATGCGCGCCACCCCGCGCGCATAAAGCCGCGTGGTCTCGACGAGTTCAGCCGCCATGATCCAGCGACCGGCCTTTCGACCGATCGGCGAGGACGGGTGAATCAGGAAGCGGATGCCGCGCGCACCAAGGTAGTGGGGACCCTCCTCCGACTTGTAGCCGACATTGCCCAGAAGCCCCGCGAGCAAGCTGCAATGCAGGCTTTCATCGGTGGCAGGCGTGGAATTGAGTGTCCACCCATGCTCTGCCACGACCGTGTGCAATTGGCTGTGCACGTCGTGCCACTCGCGCATGCGCAACGGCGACAGAAACTGCTCGCGCAGTTGATCCTGGAGTTTGCGATTGGACTTCTTGTGGGCGACCAGGGCGTGATAGTGGTTCCACAACTTGAGCCACCCGGCGAGCTCGGAGCCGCCTTCGACGAAGCGGCGATGGGCTGTGTCCGCGGCATCTTGCCGGTCGGGCGGGCGCTCGCGCGGATCCTGCACCGCCAACGCTGCCGCGATCACCAGAACTTCCGATAGGGCGCCTTCGCGCCGCGCCTCCAGGATCATGCGTCCCAGGCGCGGGTCCAGCGGCAAGCGCGCAAGTTCACGGCCGGTTTCCGTCAGGTTGCGGTGTTCATCCACCGCACCGAGTTCGCCCAGGAGCTGGTAGCCGTCAGCAATGGCGCGCCGGGGTGGCGGGTCGATGAAAGGGAAAGTCTCGACCGACTCCAACCCGAGGGACTGCATGCGCAAGATCACGGCTGCCAGGGACGAGCGCAGCACCTCGGGATCCGTGAAGCGTGGCCGCCCGTTGAAGTCAGCCTCGTCGTACAGCCGGATGCAGATACCGTCGGCAACGCGTCCACACCGGCCTGCGCGCTGGTTCGCCGACGCCTGGCTGATCGGCTCGACCTGCAACTGCTCGACCTTCTGGCGGTAGCTGTAGCGCTTCACGCGCGCCACGCCGGCGTCGATGACGTAACGAATGCCGGGCACGGTGAGTGACGTCTCGGCAACGTTGGTCGCCAGCACGATCCGGCGCGCGCCGCCGCTGGCGAACACCCGGTCCTGTTCGGCTTGCGACAGGCGGGCATACAAGGGGAGTATGTCGACACCGCGTCGCGCCGTCTCAAGGTGGTGTTTGCGCAGCGCCTCCGTGGCTTCGCGGATTTCACGCTCGCCTGGCAGAAAAGCCAGGATGTCGCCACTCCCCGCTCGCCATAGCTCATCGACGGCGTCGCACAATGCCGCATGCAGATCGTGATCGCCGCGCCCCGGGCGTGCAGGAGCGGCGTCTGCCACCCTCGCGTCCGGGCCAATCGGGCGCCAACGGATGTCCACCGGATACATCCGTCCCGACACCTCGATGACGGGCGCCGGCCCCCGCGCACTGGCGAAGTGTTGCGCAAAACGCTCGGCGTCAATCGTGGCTGACGTGATGATCAGCTTCAAATCGGGGCGGCGCGGCAGGATGTTGCGCAAATAGCCCAACAGGAAGTCGATATTGAGGCTGCGTTCGTGCGCCTCGTCGATGATCAGTGTGTCGTAAGCACGCAGCAGGGGGTCACCCTGGGTTTCAGCCAGCAGGATGCCGTCCGTCATCAACTTTACCGAGGCACCTGGCTGAAAGCGGTCGGAAAACCGAACCTTGTAGCCAACGTGCTCGCCCAAGGGTGCGTCAAGCTCCTGCGCGATGCGCCGCGCCACCGTCACGGCTGCAAGCCGCCGCGGCTGCGTATGCCCGATCAGTCCCTGCCCCCCCGCACCGCGTCCACGTCCGAGTGCCAGCGCGATTTTTGGCAATTGCGTGGTCTTGCCCGAGCCCGTTTCGCCGCAGATGATGACAACTTGATGGGCGTCGATGGCCTGCGCGATGTCGTCGCGCCGCGCGGTAACCGGAAGCTCCGCCGGGAACCGCAAGGGCGGGATCGGATTCGGCGGTATTTGGGATGAACGCGACATGGACGCAAAGCAAAGTGCTCATTCTCCGACATTCCCTGATAATTCCCCCCATGTCTGAACAAGAAGCCCAGTTCGTCGAGTGGCTGCGCTCCGTCGCACCCTACATTCACGCCCACCGCGGCAAGACCTTCGTGGTGGCCATCGCCGGTGAGTTGATTGCCGCTGGCGCGCTCAATGGCTTGGTGCAGGACGTCGCGCTGATCGCGGCAATGGGTGTGCGGATCGTGCTCGTGCACGGCTTTCGCCCCCAAGTCGAGGCACAGCTCAAGGAGAAAGGCGTCACCTCCAGATATTCCCACGGGATGCGGATTACCGACGAAGTGGCGCTCGACGCGGCGCAGGAAGCCGCAGGCCAGCTGCGCTTTGAAATCGAGGCCACGTTCTCGCAAGGGCTGCCCAACACGCCGATGGCTGGTGCGACCCTGCGGGTGGTATCGGGAAATTTCATTACCGCGAGGCCCGTCGGGTTGATCGACGGTGTGGACTTCCAGAACACTGGCCTGGTTCGCAAGGTCGACGCATCCACCATCCAGCGCGCCCTCGAGTACGGCGCGGTGGTGCTGGTGTCGCCGTTCGGCTACTCGCCGACCGGTGAAGCATTCAACCTCAGCATGGAAGACGTTGCCAGCAGCGTGGCGATCGCGCTGAAGGCGCACAAGCTGGTGTTGATCACGGAAGTTCCGGGGGTGGTCAATGACGAGGGGCAGTTGCTACCTGAATTGACGATCACGGCAGCGGAGGCCATGCTTGCCAGTCTGCCTGATCCCCTGCAGCCCACTGACACCGCTTTCTACCTGCGCCATGCGGTGCGTGCCTGCCGCGCCGGCGTCGGCCGCGCCCACATCATCCCTTTCGCAATCGACGGCGGGTTGTTGCTCGAACTGTTTTCGCACGACGGCATCGGCACGATGATCGTCGACGAGCATCTCGAACATCTTCGGGAAGCCTCCGTCGACGACGTAGGTGGAATACTGCAGCTGATCGAGCCGCTCGAGGCGGAAGGCGTGCTGGTGCGGCGCAACCGTACCGAGCTCGAGCGTGACATCACCAATTACACCGTTCTCGAGCATGACGGCGTGATCTTCGGCTGCGCCGCACTATATCCCTATCCCGAGGACGGGACGGGGGAGATGGCTGCACTGACCGTGTCCCTCGATGCGCAGGGCCATGGCGACGGCGAGCGCATTCTCAAGCGCATTGAGCAGCGCGCCCGCGCGATGCGACTGCAAAGTATCTTCGTATTGACAACCCGCACCATGCACTGGTTTCTCAAACGCGGCTTCGTGCCGGTGGAACCCGATTGGTTGCCGCTGGCGCGGCGCCAACGCTACGACGACCAGCGCCGTTCGCGTGTGCTGGTCAAACGCCTGACTTGACGAGGCCCAGCCTCGCGCGACTTTTCTAAACCGGACATTTCCATGCCACGCATGATTCAATGCATCAAACTCGGCCACGAAGCTGAAGGGCTCGACTTTGCACCCTACCCAGGAGAACTTGGCAAGCGCATTTTCGATCAGGTCTCCAAGGAAGCCTGGGCCGCATGGTTGCGTCACCAGACCATGCTGGTCAACGAAAACCGGCTGAACCTCGCGGACGCCCGTGCTCGTCAGTACCTGGCACGACAGATGGAACGCTATTTTTTCGGCGAAGGTGTCGACCAGCCCCAAGGCTATGTCCCACCCTCGGACTGAACGTTAAATACCGTACTATGTTCAGTATGCGCTGCGTTTGCTACTGCGCCGTACCATAAACCAGGTTTTGCATCCAGTCAGACAAAACAGGATGTGACAAGCTGCGACACCTACCTAGCATGCGTTGGTCGAAATACTGTCACCAGCATGCAGTGTTCGTCGTGTGCATCGCTCGATGCTCGCAGCTTCTCACAACAACCATCCTCCTCGAGGGAGAGACTGACATGCAATTGAAGAAACTTGCCGCCGTCCTATTTGCCGCCGGCGTGATCGCACCGGGAGCCGCCTTCGCGACCGACGGATATTTTCAGCCCGGCTACAGCGTGAAATCGGTGGGCATGGGCGGCGTCGGGATCGCGCTGCCACAGGACGCGCTCGCTGCCGCCGCGAATCCGGCTGGCATGGCACTCATCGGCAATCGGGTTGATCTGGGTCTGACGTTGTTCAAGCCCAACCGCGACGCAAATATCGGTGGCACCGACTTCAGCGGCAACGGCCAGAGCGACTTCCTGATTCCCGAAGCCGGCTACAACCGGATGCTGAACCCGCGGATGTCGGTCGGCCTGACGATCTACGGTAACGGCGGGATGAACTCGGGTTACAACACGATCATGGCCTCCGGAACAGGCCTTGCGAACGGTGCGGGCGTCGACTTGCAGCAGTTGTTCATTTCTCCGAGCTTCGCGTGGAAAGTCACCCCGACGCAAACCATTGGCGTGGCGTTGAACCTGGTGCACGAATCGTTCCGGGCGAACGGCCTGGATAACTTCAAAGCGTACTCAGCGAATGGCAACGCCATGACCGGCAACGGCCATGACTCCGGCGATGGCGTCGGTGTGCGCATCGGCTGGATCGGGAGGGTCGCTCCTGGACTGTCCATCGGCGCCACCTACCAGCCCAAGACCCACATCAGTCGTTTGAGCCAGTATGCCGGCTTGTTCGCCAATGGTGGCAACATGGATATCCCGGGCAACTACGGCATCGGCATGGCGTGGACCCCGAACCAGAAGCTGACCCTCGCAGCCGACATCGAGCGCATCCAGTACAGCGGCGTGGCGTCGGTCGGCGACACCTCGACCACCTTTGGCATGATTCCGCTGGGCTCCTCCAACGGGCCGGGCTTCGGCTGGAAGGACATCACGGTTGAGAAACTGGGCGTGGCGTACCAACTCAACGCAGCGCTGACCCTGCGCGCCGGCTACAACCACTGTGACGAGCCGGTGAACAATGCAGATGTGTTCTTCAACACCATTTCTCCGGGGGTCGTGACGGACCATCTGACCCTGGGCGCAACGTATGCGCTGTCGTCCTCCATCGAAGTCTCAGCAGACTACGTGCACGCTTTCAAGAAAAGCGTGACTGGCACCATGACAAGATCGGGAGGTTTTGGTGAAGTTTTGAGCATGTCTGAAGATTCGCTGGGCGTGTCTGTCGGCTACAGGTTCTAAGAATCTCCCTGTCAGGACACCGCGGCTTCGGCCGCGGTTTTTCGTGGTGCGCGCTGCAGGGCCCACCAAAAAAAGGGGCCGCTTTCGCGACCCCTGAAGCTTTCTGCTCAATGACGTGCGCAGGATCAGACCGGCAGTACCGTCCGTCCCCACGCTTCGTTGATCACCTCGGCGGCGGCCAGATAGAAGGCCAGCGCAGCGGTCAGCAGACCGAGGTAACCGCCCAGGCTGGTCAGGCTCGACGAGCCCAGCAGCGCCCCGAAGGCCAGCAGATAGAAGGTTGGCACCAGCGCGGTGAAGACCAACATCAATGCCTTGGCTTTCTTCCAGGTGCCAATCCACATGAAGGTGGTGAACACACCCCACAGCAACAGGTACCAGCCAATGAACGCTCCATCGACCCCTTTGATAAAAAATTCAACCAGCAGCCCAAAACTCCACCAGAACGCGCCGTAACCGCAGAACGCGACGAAGCCGAAGCTGTTGCCAACGAAAGCCTCGACGATTCCAGCGACGAACTGCGCCGTGCCACCGAAGGCGAACGCACAGGCAAGCACCAGGGGAACGTTGTTGCCGCCGAACAGGCCGGCGTTGTGCATGCTGAGGAGCCAGGTCGTCAGGGCAAATCCGGACAGGCCCAGCGGAGCGGGGTTCACTTTCTTTTCCATCATGTCTCCAAGTTTGATGACGGGTCCCGGTGCGTCTCTGCGGACGCGACCGGGCCTCGGATGCGGTGCGGCACGTAGCCGCCCACGGAGGGAATGTCGCCGTCACGGCTTACGGCACGCCTACGGTCGCATTAACGTTTCGTTTATTACGTTACGTTACACATAATCAGCGGCAAATGTTGACCCGCGTCACAACAAGAAGCATGCCCTTGTGCAGGCACGCACATCCGCGCCGCGATCAGCATCTTTCTCACTTATGCTGTCGAGGCCATGCTCGCTCCGAATCTCATTCCATCCGCCCCCGCCGTCGTGCTGTCGACCGCGCAGCACATACTCGCCGTTCTTTCCGGCCTGGCCGTCGGATTCACCTTGGGATTGATCGGCGGAGGCGGATCAATTCTGGCGGTCCCGCTGCTGCTCTACCTGGTAGGCTACCCAAACCCCCACATTGTGATCGGCACGACCGCACTTGCCGTCTCGGCCAACGCGTACATCAATCTCATCCCGCATGCGCGCGCGGGCAATGTCCGGTGGAAGGAGGCAGTGGTGTTTGCACTTGTGGGTGCGGCGGCGGCATTTGGCGGCTCCTCGCTAGGCAAGGCTGTTGACGGCAAACGCTTGCTGTTTCTGTTTGCGATCTTGATGCTGGTGATTGCCGTGCTGATGCTGCGCCCGCGGGCACGTGGCACTGTTCATGAACCAGATGGAGCCCCCGACGACTCCCCCCGGAAATTCGCCAAGCTCACCGCGGCGGCGGCCATCGTCGGAACGTTGTCGGGATTCTTCGGCATTGGCGGCGGATTCCTCATCGTCCCCGGCCTGGTGCTATCCACCGGCATGCCGATGATCGCGGCGATCGGGACATCCCTGGTGTCCGTTGGAACCTTTGGCCTGACGACGGCGCTTAACTACGCCCGCTCCGGTATGCTGGACTGGGCCGTCGCAGGGCTGTATATCGGTGGCGGTATTCTCGGCGGCTGGGGTGGAACACGCGTGGCCACTCACCTCGGCCGCCACAGCAAAAACACACTCAACATGATTTTTGCAAGTCTGGTTGCCATGGTCGCTTGCTACATGTTGTACAAAAATTTCCCTTGACGGCCCCGATCAAAGCAGGTCGGCAACAAGGTCATGCCCTTGCGTGCCGACGACACGCACGCGCACGAACTGTCCTTTGCTCTGCGCCAACCGACCACGGCCTGAAGGCTTGACCGGATCCCGGATCAGGATGCCCCCATCGATTTCCGGGGCTTCGGCGTAGCTGCGCGCGATGGCGGATGTCCGTCCCGCTTCGTCGACCAGCACGCGCAGTTCCTGGCCCACGCGCCGTCGCAGACGGTTGATCGATACCGCTTCTGCAACCTCCATGAACCGCGCCTGCCGCGCGTTTCGCACCGCTTCGGGCAAAGCCCCCGGCAAGGCATTGGCCGCAGCCCCGTCCACCGGCGAATAGGCGAAGCATCCAACCCGGTCGAGTTCCGCCACGCGGATGAAGTCCAGCAACATTTCGAACTCTTCTTCGGTCTCCCCGGGAAAACCGGCAATGAACGTCGAACGAATGGCAATCTCGGGGCAGGCCCGGCGCCAACCCGCAATGCGCTCGAGGTTGCGTTCACCGCTCGCCGGGCGTTTCATGCGGCGCAACACGTCCGGGTGCGCGTGTTGCAACGGCGCGTCGAGGTACGGCAGGACACGGCCCTCGGCCATCAAGGGCAGCACCTCGTCGACATGGGGATAGGGATAGACATAATGCAGACGCACCCATGCGTCGTACCGTGCTGCCAGCGTGCCAAGAGACTGCACCAGTTCGGTAAACCGGGTGCGCACCGGCTTGCCATCCCAGAACCCGGTCCGGTACTTGACGTCAACACCGTACGCCGAGGTGTCCTGGCTGACCACGAGCAACTCCTTCACGCCGGCCCCGAACAACGCCTCGGCCTCCCCGAGCACATCTCCGATCGGACGCGACACCAGATCACCCCGCATGCTGGGAATGATGCAGAACGTACAGCGGTGATTGCAGCCCTCCGATATCTTCAGATAGGCGTAGTGGCGCGGCGTGAGTTTCAGGCCACCGGGTGGCAGCAGATCGACAAACGGATCGTGCGGACGCGGAAATTGGGCATGCACATGCTGCAGAACTTCGTCCGTGGCGTGCGGCCCAGTGACAGCCAGCACTTTCGGATGAACCTTGCGCACGAGATTCTCGCCATCATCACCGGCGCGCGCGCCCAGGCACCCGGTGACCACGACTTTGCCGTTTGCGTGCAGGGCCTCGCCGATCGCGTCAAGGCTCTCCTGCACCGCGGCGTCGATAAAGCCGCAGGTGTTGACGATGACGAGGTCGGCACCCTCGTAGTTCTTGCTGGTCTCGTACCCTTCGGCACGCAAGCGCGAGAGGATTTGTTCGGAATCGACGAGTGCCTTCGGGCAGCCGAGGGAAACGAAGCCTATCCGGGCAGGATTCGGCGTGGATGCGATGTCATTCATGGGCGATATTGTCGCCCACTCGCATCATTTTTTCGTCGGTGGCTGAAAGGCCCCCAGCATTTGCTTGGTTTGCTGTTGCATCTTGTCCTGCATCTGCATGTAGAGGTTCTTGCTCTGCTCGAGGTAATTTCCCATCATGCCCTGCAGCATCGGGGCCTGGCCGCTGAGGAACTGGGACCACATTTCGGGGCTGAAGCTCGAGCTGTCGTACAAACCCCGGGATTGCTCGGCAAGCCGCCCCTGGATGTCGATGAAGGCCTGCACCGTCTTCTCGAGGTAGCTGCCCATCATGCCCTGCATCGCGTGCCCATAGAAGCGGATCAACTGCTCCAGCATGGCGCTGCTCAGCATGGGCATGCCACCCGCCTCCTCCTCAAGGATGATCTGCAGCAGGATGCTGCGGGTGAGATCGGTCCCGGTTTTCGCATCCTGCACCACGAAGCGACAGCCTTCCATCACCAGTCCCTTGACGTCAACAAGCGTGATGTACGCGCTCGTCTCGGTGTCGTACAGACGCCGGTTTGGATACTTCTTGATGACGCGCGGGGGAGTGTCGGAATTCGGCATGACGTGGGGACCTGACAACAAAGTAAAGCTCGCGCGTGACGGGCAAGCATCAATTTTTACCGGATTCTGACCGGATAGTTCACCAAGTTTAGCGAACTATCCGGCATCCACCGATCAACTCATGTGCAGGCCGCCATTGATCGAGACCTCGGCCCCGGTGACGAACGCACCGTCCTCGCTCGCGAGCCATGTCACCAGCGACGCGACTTCCTCCGGCTTGCCAAGACGCTTGACCGGGATCTGCGCAACGATCTTGTCCATCACGTCCTGACGTATCGCTTTCACCATGTCGGTCAGGATGTAGCCGGGTGCGACCGTGTTCACGGTTACCCCCTTGGCTGCGACTTCCTGCGCCAAGGCCATGGTGAAACCGTGCATGCCAGCCTTGGCCGCCGAGTAGTTGCTCTGGCCGAACTGCCCCTTCTCGCCATTGACCGACGAGATGTTGACGATGCGTCCCCACCCGCGCTCCACCATGCCGTCGATGACCTGTTTCGTGACATTGAACATCGAATACAGATTGGTCTTCATCACGCGATCCCAATCGTCGTAGCTCATTTTGCGGAATACTGAATCGCGGGTGATTCCGGCGTTGTTGACCAGGATGTCGACCTGGCCGTGCTCGGCGAAGACCTGCAGGAATGCAGCGCAGGTCGAGTCCCAGTCCGCAACATTGCCTTCGGATGCATGGACGTCGAACCCCTGGGCCCGCATGTCGGCCAGCCACGTATCCTTGCGCGCCGAATTGGGGCCGCAGCCGGCGATGACCTTGTGCCCTGCCTCGCACAGGCGTTTGCAGATGGCGGTGCCGATGCCACCCATGCCGCCAGTGACGTATGCGATCTTGGTGCTCATGAATGAATTCTCCTAGGTAGTTGTCGTAGCTTGTTGTCGAGAATGCGAGGCAGCAAGCGGGTCAACGCTCGACTGCGAGCGCAACGCCCATGCCGCCACCGATGCAGAGTGAGGCCAGACCCTTGCGCGCGTCGCGCTTGTTCATTTCGTGCAGCAGACTCACGAGGATGCGGCAACCGCTGGCGCCGATCGGATGGCCGATGGCGATTGCACCACCGTTGACGTTCACTTTCGACGTATCCCAGCCCATCTGCTGATTGACCGCAATGGCCTGCGCTGCGAACGCCTCGTTGATTTCCATCAAGTCGAGATCCTGTGCGCTCCAGCCAGCACGCGACAGGCAGCGCGTCGAAGCCGGGACGGGACCCAGGCCCATGAATGCCGGATCGAGTCCCGCGTTGGCATAGGCACGAATGCTTCCGAGGGACTTGAGACCCATCGACGCAGCCCGACTGGCGGACATCACAACCACGGCAGCAGCGCCATCGTTGAGGCCGGATGCGTTGCCGGCGGTGACCGACCCAGCCTTGTCGAACGCCGGTTTCAAACCGGCGAGGCTCTCCGCGGTGGCGCCTGCGCGCACGAACTCGTCCGTGGCAAATGGCACTGGATCGCCCTTGCGCTGCGGCAACATCACGGGGACGATTTCATCGGTAAAACGCCCCGCCTTGATCGCAGCTTCCGCCTTGTTCTGACTCGCCGCAGCGAAGGCATCCTGCATCTCGCGGGTGACTCCATGCTTTTTCGCAACATTCTCGGCGGTGATCCCCATGTGGTAATGGTTGAACGCATCCCACAGGCCATCGTTGATCATGGTGTCAACCATGGACCACTGACCCATGCGCTGTCCGTCGCGCGACCCGGGAAGGACGTGCGGCGACGCGCTCATGTTCTCCTGGCCCCCCGCCACGACGATCTCGGCGTCGCCGTCACGCACGGCCTGCGCCGCCAACATCACCGCCTTGAGCCCGGAGCCGCAGACCTTGTTGATGGTCATGCCCGGCACCATGTCGGGGAGCCCGGCCCTGATCAGGGCTTGTCGCGCCGGGTTCTGGCCACACCCGGCCTGCAGAACCTGCCCCATGATCACTTCCGAAACCATGGCGGGATCGATGCCGGCGCGCGCGAGCGATTCCTTGATGACCAACGCACCGAGGTCGGCCGCGGAGACCTTCGCCAGTGAACCACCAAATTTTCCAACCCCCGTACGCACGGCCGACACGATCACGATGTCTTCGCTCATTTCAATCTGCCTTTCTTGTTGAGAATGTGTTTGAAAATCAACTTCAGACGATGACGATCCGATCAGGCCTTGACCTTCACGTAGCGCCCCGGCGCAGGCTCGATTGCCACATGGCCCGCCCCGCCGTACTGCCTGGGGGCCGATTGCAGCGGCCCGGCTTGCGTCGACAACCAGGCAGCCCAATCAGGCCACCAGCTGCCAGCGTGTTCGGTTGCCTGGTCGAACCACTCCGTCGCTGCGGAAGGCAGCGCGCCTGCTTCGGCGCGCCAGTGGCTCCGTTTGCCTTTCGATGCCGGGTTGATCACGCCGGCAATGTGACCGGAGGCGCCTAGAACAAACCGTGTATCTCCGCCGAGCAGCCGCGCCGACGCGTAGGCTGATTGCCAAGGCACGATGTGATCTTCCCGGGACGCATAGACGTAAGCCGGCACGTCGATACGCCGAAGGTCGATGCGCACGCCGGCGACCGTCAGCGCGTCCGGCTTGCGCAGGCTGTTTTCAAGATACGTATGACGGAGATACCACGCCAGCATCGGGCCCGGCAGGTTCGTGCTGTCAGCATTCCAGTACAGAAGATCGAAAGGCGGCGGCGTCTCCCCCTTGAGGTAATTCCCAACCACGTAATTCCAGGTCAGGTCATTCGCGCGCAGGCTCGAGAAGGCTGCCGCAAGCTCGGCCCCAGTGAGGAGGCCGCCGCGTCCGATGGTTGCCTCGCGCATCGCAACCTGCGCCTCGTCGACGAACACGTCGAGCACCCCGGTGTCGGTAAAGTCGAGCAGCGTGGTCAGCAGCGTCGCGCTGTGCACCGGCCTTTCCCCCCGGCCCGCCAGCACCGCGAGAGCTGTCCCGAGCAAAGTACCGCCAACGCAAAAACCCAGGGCGTTGATCGCGCCATCGCCATTGCCCGTGCGCCGCGAGGCTGGCTGCGCGGCAACGGCGATGGCGCGACTGACCTCGACCGCTCGCAGAACACCGTCGACGATGTAATCGTCCCAGGTCCAGGCACCGCAGCTGGCGTCAGGGTTGCGCCACGACACCAGCAGCACCCGATGGCCCTGCTCGAGCGCGTAGCGCACCAGAGAGTTCGACGGCTGCAAGTCGAGAATGTAGAACTTATTGATGCACGGAGGCACGATCAGCAGCGGACGCGCGTGTACTTTCGCGGTCAGAGCCTTGTACTCGATGAGTTGAAAAAACGCGTTTTCGAAGACCACCGCACCTTCCGTGGTGGCGACATTGCGCCCGACCTCGAATGCGCTCTCGTCGGTCTGCGAGACCTTGCCGCGCCGCAGATCGCCAAGCAGGTTGTCGATGCCGCGGCGCAGGCTCTCCCCCCCACTTTGCAGCGCAACCTGAATGGCTTCGGGGTTCAGCGCAAGTTGATTGCTCGGCGCTGCCGCGTCCACCCACTGCTGCACGGCAAAACGGATACGCTGACGCACTCTCGGCTCACCCTGCACGGCATCGGCAAGTTCCATGAGGGCGCGCGCATTGAGCAGGTAGAGTGCCGCCGTGTAACTGGAAAACGTATTTTCGCGCCAGGTCGGGGCAGCGAAGCGGCGGTCGCTGAGGTGCTCCTGCACGCTGCCAGCGAGCAGGTTGCTCCAAAGTTGTGCGTATTCGCGGGCGTAGCGCGACTGGATATCGGCAACCTGGGCCGGGTCCAGAACCGGTGCCGCCGCACCGGTGCCGCCGACCGCGCGTTCGAACGCCTGCTGCAGACCGGCGAGAGATGAGGGCCCCGCACCCGGCCAGGCAGGCCAGGGCGGGTGCGGGCTTGACCCGGCGGGATGATCGGTCGGATTGGCGGCCATTGGAAAAGGGCGTAGGTAGCGGCGCGCATCGGACACATCGGCGCCAGGGAGGAGTGCAGAGCGAGTTGGGTTTTGAAAAACCTTCTTTCATTCTTGAGCAAGACATTGCGCACTGTCAACGCAAAAAGTGCATCCGCTCCATGCTGCCGTCGCGCGCCGCGGTTCAGTCATGCGTGATCCACACCAGACCGGCCTGACGGCCGGTCACGCGCTGGCGGCGGAAGCTGTAGTAAAGCGAAGGATTGGCCATCGTGCAGATGTCGCCACCATGAATGCTGGATGCCAGCATTCCCGCCAGTTGAAGGCGGCTTCGCGCCAGCGAAAACAGGTCGGCAAGCCATTTTCCATCACGGGTCGGCAGGAAATTACACGCAGCTTGCGCATCGCTGACGATGAACGCGTCGCGCACATCAGCCCCCACCTCGAAACACCGCGGGCCGATGGCGGGCCCAAGCCAAGCCTGGACGCCTGCCGGGGAGCAGGATGCTTTGCGGCATACCGCTTCAAGCGTGCGCTCCAGCACGCCGGCGGCCAGACCCCGCCAGCCGGCATGTGCCGCGCCAACCGCCCCCGGTGCCGCAAACAAGACCGGCAGACAATCCGCCGTCATGACGCAGGCCGCGATCCCTGGCACGCTGCACACGGCGGCGTCCGCCTTGAGTACGGCATGGCCATCCCAGGTGTCGAGATCGGCAACCTCGACGCCGTGGACCTGCGTCATCCAGGCAATGCGCACGCCGCCGCAGCGCTGTCCCAGCGCTGCGCGGTTGGCAGCCACGACCCTCGCATCGTCGCCGACATGGTCGCCCAGGTTCATGCCGCCCGCAATTCCTTCTGCGGTACCGTAAGAGTGAGCGCTCACTCCACCCATGCGCCCTGTGAACAAGCCGCGTGCTACCGCCGCGCCGGGCCGGGACAGCGCGATCCAGCCTGCAGGAACTTCAGGAAGACTTTGCATCGAGGACCCAGTCCCGAATGTCGAGTTGTGCCGCATCACCGCCGAGTGCCGACCACTGCGCAATGATGTCGGCTGCCAGTTCCGAGGTGAAGCACAAAGACTGGCCACCAACGGGGTGATCGAAGCGCAGCACCGCGGCATGCAGCGCCTGCCGATGCAAGGCCAGCGTTGGTGCACCGCGCCGGCCGTACAGGGCATCGCCCAGCAACGGCAGCCCGAGGTGCTGGGCGTGCACCCGGATCTGGTGCGTGCGCCCGGTGTCGAGCCTGCAACGCAAGACCGAGACGGCACCGTGCGCAGTCCGCAGTGCGCCCACCTGCGTGAAGTGGGTGCGGGCGGGCTTGCCCGACGGCACCACGGCCATGCGCAGGCGGTCGCGCGGGTGCCGCCCGATGGGCGCGTCGACGGTCGTTTCACGCACGAGGTCTCCCCACGCCAGTGCCAGGTACTGCCGGCTGACGGTGCGTGCCTGAAGTTGGCGCACCAGATTGGTCTGCGCGACCAGGGTGCGCGCGATCACCAGCAAACCGCTGGTGTCCTTGTCCAGCCGGTGGACAATCCCGGCGCGAGGCACACCCGCGCACTCGGGAAACAGCGCCAGCAGGCCGTTGAGCAAGGTTCCACTCCAATTGCCGGCACCGGGATGCACTACGAGCCCGGCGGGCTTGTCGATCACCGCAAGATCGTCGTCGCACCAGACGAGGTGCAGCGGAATCGGCTCGGCGGCAAACGCACCAGCCTCAGGGTCAAGAGGAACACTGAGCGTCACCAGCGCACCGGCGCGCGCCTTGGAGCGCACCGCCGGCACCTGGCCGTCGAGCCGCACCATCCCGGCGTCGCACCAGGATTTCAGGCGACTGCGGGAAAAATGCGGGAAGAGGCGCGCAAGAACCTTGTCGAGCCGCTCGCCGGCATCGGCGTCTCCAATGCGAGCGCACAGCGGCGCCTCGTCGCCCGCGGGATCGTCCCCGTCGAGCAGCGGGTTGTCGGGCATCGCCACGGTGCCGGAGTCTGTCTGGATGTCCATCGCACCGGCATCGTACTGCGGACACGGCGACAGGCCGCACCCGGTTCCTATAATGGACCATCTGCCCCCACCATCCAGAGCCCGCTCGTGAATTCCATTTTGTCGATCGACCGCCTGAAGCCCGCCATGCTCGCGTTGCTCCTCGCCGCCTTCGTGACAGGCTGCGCCTCGACTCCCGAGAAGGACATCACGGCGAAGTGGTCGGCGACCAAGCTGTACGACGAGGCCAAGTCCGAAATGGACAGCGGCGCTTACGATACGGGGACCAAGTATTTCGAGAAGCTCGAATCACGCTACCCGTACGGCGTCCTGGCGCAACAGGCCCTGGTGCAAGCCGCGTACGGCCACTACAAGCAAGGCGACCGCGCGCAGGCACTGGCGGCGTGTGACCGCTTCCTGAAGATCTACCCGAACAACCCCGAGACCGATTACGTCCTCTACCTCAAGGGGCGTATCGATTTCTACGAGAACGATTCCTGGTTTGCCAGCCTCGCGCACCAGAAGTTGTTTGAACGTGACCAGGCGGCGGCGCGCCGCTCCTTCGATACGTTCAAGGAACTCGCAACCCGCTTCCCACACAGCAAGTACACGCCGGATGCGCTGGCGCGCATGCGTTTCATCCTGAACGCGCTGGGCGACTACGATACCCAGGTCGCACTGTTCTATTTCAATCGCGGCGCCTATGTCGCCGCCGCGGATCGCGCGCAACAGGCCATCAAGAATCATCCAAACACACCGTCGGTCGAGCTCGCGCTGGCCGTGCTGATGAACAGCTATGACCGCCTGGGTCTCACCCAGCTGCGGGACGATACGGAGCGTGTCCTGAAGCTCAACTACCCGAACAGCCGCTATATCGTGCAAGGCCTGCCGAAGCGCCGCACATCATGGTGGGCTTTGTGGTGATGTCGCCAGCGTAAGGTCCGGGTTGCGGTGCGCGGCCAGAAAGGCCATCGCTTCCTCGGGCGTGTCGACACGCCCGAGGAAGCGAT
>DAICZP010000128.1 GCA_027311065.1 Thiomonas sp.
CCACAGACGCGTCGCCTCGAGCGCTGCGCTCGACAACGGAAGCAGCGCCAGTCCGAGCAGGGTACCGATGCGCGAAAGCATTCCGGCATCGCTGTCGTCAGGGGCCAACCCGTGCGCCCGGCGCCACGCGCGTGCCAGCACGAGCAGGCTCATCGGAAGCAGCCACAGCGCCGAGAACCCGAACAGGAAATAAAGGATGTCGGACGCCCATGCGCCCAGCGCGCCGACAAGATTGGCCGTCGTCTGCACGCCTTGGCCGGATGTGGACCAGGAGGGATCGCCGCGGTGATAGCTCAGCATTGCCAGGAGCAGCAGCACCCAGGCGATCGCGCCGGCAACAAGGCGGACTTCACCCGCCAGTCGCCCTCGGCGCGGCCGGCGCGGGGTGCTGCGCCTCGCGGCGCCGCCACCCGATCTGAATCGTTCGAAAAGAGAAATCAAGGGCTCAGGACAAAAGGTCGAAACGGGCGCACGACAAGCGCTAGACGCGAGCGATGCAGCGACAGAACATCACATCACCGCCGAAATATGGTCGCGGACGATCACCGTGCCATCGTCGCGCTCGATCACCAGCCCCTGCTGCTCGAAATCTTTCATGACCCGGCTGACCATCTCGCGCGAAGCGCCGACCATCTTGGCGAGGTCCTGACGCGAAGGGCGGCCGCGAATCAGTCGCTCCCCGGACTCGTCCTCGCTGATTTCGAGCAGCGCGCGCGCCACCCGGCCATAGACATCCATCAACGCCAGCGACTCGATCGCACTGTCCGCGCGCCGAAGGCGCTTGACCAATCCCCGCATGATCGAAAAAGACATGCTGGAATTTTCGGGCAGGCTTTGCAGGAATGCTACTCGCCCCAGCATCAAGACATCGGTCTGCACCTCGGCATACACCGACGCCGAATGGGGTTCGCCGTCGATCAGGCTCATCTCGCCGAGGTGATCACCCGGATGCAACAGGGCGAGAATCACTTCACGTCCGCGCGCGTCCACCGAAACCACGCGCGCACGTCCGGACAGGAGGATGAACAGCGCATTCGACCGCCCACCCTGCTCCAGCAGGCACTCTCCACGTTTGAAACGACGCTTCACGATGGATTGCGACAGCGTCGTCGCCTGCGCGTCGGTCAGCACCGAGAACATCGGCACCCTTCGCACGAGATCGATATTCGAGATCGTCGCCATGTTCGTGGTCCCCCGGGATGCCTGACATGCTAGCGCACGACCCGCGCCCCGCCGCGACGCGGTGCGGGCGCGGCGCCACGCGCGGTCCTAGAATCCGGCAAGCCTACGAACTTTCCGATCCAAGCCATGACCACCAAGCACGCCAATGTCCTGATTCTCGGCTCAGGCCCCGCCGGATACTCTGCCGCGGTTTACGCGGCGCGCGCCAACCTCAAGCCCCTCCTCATCACCGGGATGGCGCAAGGCGGGCAGCTGATGACCACGACCGAGGTGGACAACTGGCCGGCGGACGTCGACGGTGTCCTCGGTCCGGACCTGATGGCACGCTTCGAAGCGCACGCGCGCCGCTTCGACACCGAGATCGTGTTCGACCACATCCATACGGTGGAATTTGACCGCAAGCCCTACACGCTGAAAGGCGACGCCGGTGACTACACCTGCGATGCCCTGATCATTGCCACCGGCGCGTCGGCGAAGTACCTCGGCCTGCCAAGCGAACAGGAGTTCATGGGCAAGGGGGTTTCCGGTTGCGCGACCTGCGACGGCTTCTTCTACCGCAACCAGCCGGTATGCGTGGTCGGCGGAGGCAACACCGCGGTCGAGGAGGCCCTCTATTTGAGCGCGATCGCCTCCAAGGTCACCCTGATCCATCGTCGCGACAAGTTCCGCGCCGAGCCGATTCTGGTCGATCGGCTGATGCAGCGCGTGGCTGAAGGCAAGGTTGAACTGCGTCTGTGGAGCGAACTCGACGAGGTCCTCGGCGACGCCAGCGGTGTCACGGGTGTTCGCGTGCGGGATACGCGCAGCGGCGATACCGCCGACCTTGCCCTCGGCGGCTGCTTCATTGCCATCGGTCATCAGCCGAACACGGCCATCTTCGAAGGCAAGCTGCGCATGAAGGACGGCTACATCCTCACCAACGGTGGATCCGAAGGCATGGCCACCGCAACCAGCGTCCCCGGCGTTTTCGCGGCCGGCGACGTCCAGGACCACGTCTACCGCCAGGCAATCACCAGCGCTGGCACCGGCTGCATGGCGGCGCTCGACGCCCAGCGTTTCCTGGAAAACGCGCGCGCCTGACCCCGCGGCGGGGGCTGTTGCCCCCCCTGCTCCTTCGTCCCTTCGACGCTTGCCGCCGCTTCTCATCGGCGCTAAGTTCAACGTTCTGTTGGCTTGACCATACAAGCTGTCGGAAATATTCCAAACAAACGAAGGAGACGAAGATGAGCAATGGCGCCCAGGCCTTTCTTGCCGCGCGCGACACCCTGATGCGCCTGCGTGGCGACCAGACGAGCGCTGCGCAGGCGTTCGACTGGCCGCGACCCGAGCGTTTCAACTGGGCACTCGACGTCTTCGACCCGATGGCGCGCGACAACCCGGCGCCAGCACTCTGGATCGTCGAGGAAGACGGCCATGAAACGCGCCACAGCTTCGCTGAAATGCACCAGCGCAGCCATCGGATGGCAAATTTCCTGCGGGCTCATGGCGTGCGTCGCGGTGATCGCGTGATGCTCATGCTGCCCAACTGCGTCGCGCTTTGGGACACCATGCTCGCCGCCATGAAACTCGGTGCGGTGATGATCCCGGCAACGACCCTGCTCACGCCCGAGGACCTGGTCGACCGCATTGCGCGAGCCGCCATCCGGCACGTGGTGACAACCCCGGCTGACGCCTCCAAGTTCGATGCGCTGCCGGCGCACGCGCGCGTGGCCCTGCACGGGCGCTTCGTCGTCGGCGGTTACCCTGACTGGACTGACCTGGCGGGGGCGGACGCCGCCACGGCGGAGTTCCAGCCAGAGGGTGACACCAATGCATCCGACCCACTGCTGCTGTATTTCACCTCAGGAACAACGTCGAAACCAAAGCTGGTGCAACACACGCATGTCAGTTACCCCATCGGGCACCTCTCGACCATGTACTGGATCGGGCTCCAACCAGGGGACGTGCACTGGAACATCAGCTCGCCGGGCTGGGCCAAGCACGCATGGAGCTGCTTTTTCGCGCCGTGGAACGCGGGCGCCTGCGTCTTCGCATTCAACCAGGCGCGTTTCGATGCCCCGGCGGCCCTGCGCACCGCGGCGCGCTGCGGCGTGACGACGCTGTGCGCACCGCCAACGGTTTGGCGTTTGTTCATCCAGCAGGACATGGCGTCTTTTCCTGTGAAATTCCGTGAACTCGTCGGTGCGGGGGAACCCCTCAACCCCGAAGTCATCGCGCGTGTGAAGGCGGCATGGGGTATCACCATTCGCGACGGCTACGGCCAGACGGAGACGTGTGCCATGGTAGGCAACGGCCCCGGCCAGGCCGTGACACCCGGTGCGATGGGCCGGCCGCTACCAGGCTGGCGTCTGGAATTGCTGGATCTGGACGGAAACCCCAGTGACGAAGGCGAGGTCTGCGTCGCGCTCGATCCGCGTCCACTGGGATTGATGGCGGGCTACGCGGGAGATGCCGAGAAAACCGCGCAGGTCATGCACGACGGCTATTACCACACGGGCGACGTCGCACAACGCAATCCGGACGGCACATTCACCTTCGTCGGCCGCACCGATGACGTGTTCAAGGCTTCCGACTACCGCATCAGCCCCTTTGAGCTTGAAAGCGTGCTCATCGCCCACCCCGCTGTGGCCGAAGCGGCTGTCGTTCCCAGCCCCGATCCGGTCCGCCTGGCCGTTCCCAAGGCTTTCATCACTTGCCGCGCCGGTCATGAACCAGGACGCGAACTGGCCCTCGATGTGCTGCGCTATGCGCGTGAGCATCTGGCTGCCTACAAGCGCGTGCGCCGCATCGAGTTCTACGATCTGCCCAAGACCATCTCGGGAAAGATTCGGCGGGTGCAACTTCGCGCGCTCGAAAACGAGGCGGGTGAAGAGCGCCGCCCGTTGGAATTCCGCGAGGAAGACTTTCCTGAGCTGCGGTCCTGAGCTGGCGCGGGCCTGACGTACCAGGCCCGCGGCCTTCAGCCTTCGGCGCCCGAGGGCATGGGAGCCTGGAGAAAGTGGGTGCGATAGTGAAGTAATTCGTCAATGGATTCGTGGATATCCGCCATTGCCGTGTGCTCCTGCCGCTTCTTGAACGCCGAGACCACCTCTGGACGCCAGCGACGCGCCAGCTCCTTGAGCGTGCTCACATCCAGGTTGCGGTAGTGGAAGAACGCCTCCAGGCGCGGCATCCAGCGCGCCATGAAGCGGCGGTCCTGACAGATGCTGTTGCCGCACATCGGGCTCTTGCCGGCCGGGACGTAGCGCGCCACGAAATCAAGGATCTGCTGCTCGCACTCCAACTCGCCCATCGTGCTGGCGGCCACTCTCGCGGTCAGGCCGGAGCGGCCGTGGGTGCCCTGGTTCCAGGCGTCCATCTTGTCCATGACCTCCGCACTCTGGTGGACCACGAGCACCGGACCCTCGACCCGAATGGTGACCTGCGCGTCCGTGACCACCACGGCGACTTCAATGATGCGATCGCCATCGGGGTTGAGTCCCGTCATTTCCATGTCCACCCAGAGAAGGTTGGACGGGTCGCGCTGCAGGTTCGGGGTGAGATCGGTCTGGGTCATCGAAGGGTATCGAGAGTCGCGCCACCCATCAGGCGGCGTCAAGTGGAATAATGAGGCGCTTGCGGACACCATGCATCGCGCGGTGCCGCGTCGTCGTCATTCTCGCATGAGCAATCGATACCTTTCTCTCGACTGGACCGCCCTGTTCGCCGCCGCCGTGCTGGCGGGCACCGCACTCAACCTCTGGTTGGCGGCGCGCCAGATACGGCATGTGCGCGCGCACCGTGCCGAAGTGCCTGCTCCCTTCGCCACCGTCATCGATCTGCCTGCACATCAGAAGGCGGCCGACTACACGGTAGAGCGCGCCCGCTTCGCGATGTGGCACACCTCGTATTCTGCCGCCGTGCTGCTCGGATGGACGCTGTTCGGCGCCCTGCAATGGCTCGGCAGCGCCAACGCGGCGCGACTCGGCGACGGCCTCGGCGCGCAGCTGGCCTTGCTGGCCGAGTTCACGCTGATCGGCACCATCCTCGACCTGCCCTGGGACCTTTGGCGGACATTCAGGCTCGAATCACGCTTCGGTTTCAACCGCACCACCCCGGGCGTATTCGCGGTCGACCTGCTGAAAAACCTGGTCGTCACGGCGGTGCTGTTGCTTCCGCTTGCCGCGCTGGTGCTGTGGCTGATGCATGCAAGCCCGCGCTGGTGGCTCTGGAGCTGGATCGCATTCGCCGCGTTCAGTCTCGGCATGATGGTGCTGGTGCCGATGTTCATCGCACCACTGTTCAACCGTTTCGAGCCGCTGGCAGACGGCGAAGTGAAATCGCGCGCGCAAGCGCTGATGCAGCGCTGCGACTTCGCGCTTTCAGGCCTCTTCGTCATGGACGGGTCACGACGCAGCGCCCACGCCAACGCTTACTTCACAGGTCTGGGGGCAGCGCGCCGCGTTGTGTTGTTCGATACGCTGCTCAGGCAGCTCGAGCCGGCGCAGATTGAAGCCGTGCTGGCGCACGAGGTCGGCCATTACAAGCGTCATCACATCCAGCAGCGGCTTGTGATCACGCTGGCATTGAGCCTGGCTGCCTTCGCATTGCTGGGCTGGCTGGCGGGACAAGCGTGGTTCTACACCGGGCTGGGATTCATCCCCCACCTGCCCGGCCACCAGGATGCTGCCGCGCTGATTCTTTTCATGCTGGTACTGCCGGTCTTCGGGGTGTTCATCACGCCGGTGGCCGCCGCGTGGTCGCGTCGACACGAATTCCAGGCTGACGCGTATGCGGCCGAACACGCCGATGCCCGCGAACTCGGTGCGGGACTCGTGCGGATGTACCACGACAACGCCAGTACCCTGACCCCCGATCCGCTGTACGCCCGCTTCCACTACAGCCATCCACCAGCGCTCGAACGGCTGGCGCGCATGGGCGCGCTACCTTGACCGCTGACGCCGGCCTGCAGCAGGCACGCATCGTCGCGGGCTTCGGGCGCAATCATCTGGCGGATCTCGGGGACGGCATTCCCCTCCCCTGCGTGGCGCGCGGAAGGCGCACCGACGTCGTTTGCGGCGACCAGGTCCTGCTGCGCTTCGGGCAGCCGGCAGTGATCGAATCGGTTCTGCCGCGGCGCAACACGCTGTGGAGACAGGATGACTGGCGCAGCAAGGTGTTCGCCGCCAATCTCGACCTGGTGCTCGTGGTCGTGGCCGCGGAGCCCGGACCGAA
Organism: Thiomonas sp.; assembly: GCA_027311065.1. Lineage (GTDB taxonomy): Bacteria > Pseudomonadota > Gammaproteobacteria > Burkholderiales > Burkholderiaceae_C > Thiomonas_A. The sequence continues at coordinate 6,397 of DAICZP010000128.1, forward strand.
CCTCGACCTGGCGGGGCGCGCGATCATCGCGGCCCAGGCTGAGGACATTCCAGTCGCGATCATCATCAACAAGCGCGACCTCCCTGGCGCGGCGGCGCTGCGCAAGCAACTGCAACCGCTGCAGGATGCTGGCTACGAACTGATCGAACTCGCCGCCCGTGCGGACCCGGACGACGCCCGGGCGACGCTGCGGCCTTGGCTTGAAGGCCGGGTAAGCATGCTACTGGGGGCATCGGGCGTGGGAAAATCGACGCTGGTGAACACGCTGATTCCCGGTCTCGACGTGCAGACCCAAACCATCTCCACAGCGCTGAACGCGGGGCGCCACACGACCACGGCCACCCGCCTGTACCATGCGCACGACCTCGGAACAGGCACCGCCCTGCTCGATTCGCCCGGCTTTCAAAGCTTCGGACTGCAACAGCTTTCGACAACCCAGCTGCAGCATGCCTTCCCGGAAATCAAACGCCTCAACGGACAATGCCGCTTCAACAACTGCTCCCACCGGCATGAGCCGGGGTGCGCGGTACGCGCGGCGGTCGAGACCGGAGGCATCGCGAGCTCACGCATGGCGCTCTACCTGCGCGTACTCCAGGAATTGCTCGCAGCGCCTCCTGCCTGACGATCGGGAAGTTGACGCCGTCAGGCCGGCAGCTCACCCAGCAGCAGGAACTCCATCAGCGCCTTCTGCACATGCAGTCGGTTCTCCGCCTCATCCCACACCACGCTTTGCGGCCCATCGATGACCTCGGCCTCGACCTCCTCGCCGCGATGCGCAGGCAGACAGTGCATGAACACCGCGTCCGGGGCCGCGGCGGCCATCATCCTGCGGTCGACCATGAACCCCTGGAAGGCATTCAGACGCGCAGTGTTCTCGGCCTCAAAGCCCATACTGGTCCATACGTCAGTGGTGATGAGGTGTGCCCCGGTGCAGGCCTCGACAGGATCGTCGAAACAGCGCAACTGCGCCGCCTCCGCGGATGTCACCGGATAGCTGGCACGCCCGAGGTCGACGCCATAGCCCGCCGGCCCGGAGAAGTGCACCTTGAAATCAAGAATCGCGGCTGCCTGCAACCAGCTGTAGAGCATGTTGTTGGCATCTCCCACCCACGCCACGGTCTTGCCGGCGATATTGCCACGATACTCGATGTAAGTGAACACATCGGCAAGGATCTGGCACGGATGGAACTCGTTGGTCAGGCCGTTGATCACCGGCACTCTGGAATGGGCGGCGAAGCGCTCGACGATATCCTGGCCATACGTGCGGATCATGACCAGATCAACCATGCGCGAGAACACCTGGGCGGCGTCCTCGATGGGCTCTCCGCGACCGAGCTGCGAATCACGGGTGTTGATGTAGATCGCTGCACCTCCGAGCTGGTGCATGCCGGCTTCGAAACTCAGCCGTGTGCGCGTCGAATGCTTCTCGAAAATCATCGCCAGCGTACGGTCGACCAGCGGCTGATGCATTTCGTAGCGCTTGAACTTGCCCTTGATGAGGGCCGAACGACCAAAAAGATAGGCGTATTCGGCGCGCGTCAGGTCGCTGAACTGCAGGTAGTGTCGCGGATTCGGCATGGTGATGGTTCCGGAAATTGCTGAGGCATCAGGCCGCCGCGGGTTCTGCGGCGAGAAAGGCGCGTACCAGCGGAATCAACAGGGCGACCAAGTGCTCCGCTTCTTCCTGTCTCAAGTTCAGGGGTGGAAGCAGACGAACCACGCGCTCCTGGGTCACGTTGATCAACAGCCCGGCTTCCAGGGCACGTGCGACGAGCGCACCACACGGACGGTCGAGCTCGATGCCGAGCATCAGTCCCATGCCGCGCACATCGACGACGCCCGGCACCGCACCAAGACTGTCACCCAGTCGCTTGCGCATCCAGTCACCGACGCGTTGCGCGTTGTCGAGCAGCCCTTCATCCTCGATGATGGCCAGAGTTTCGAGAGCGGCCCGGCACGCCAGTGGATTGCCACCGAAGGTGGTACCGTGCTGGCCCGGACCAAAGGTGTCAGCCGCCGCCCCAAAACCCAGCACGGCCCCGATGGGAACGCCGGACGCGAGGCCCTTCGCCATGGCAATCACGTCGGGGCGAATTTCGGCCCACTGATGGGCAAACCACCGACCCGTGCGACCCATGCCGCACTGGACCTCGTCAATCATCAGCAGCCAGCCGTGCTCGTCGCAAAGCTGGCGCAGCAAACGGAGATAATCGGCCTGGGCAGGACGGATGCCGCCTTCGCCCTGAACGGCCTCGATGAAAACCGCGGCAATCTCGGGGTTGGCCGCGGCGGCGGCGCGCACGGCGGCTGCATCGTTCAAGGGCACGCGCACGAATCCTTCGACGAGGGGCTCGAAACCCTTCTGCACCTTCGGATTGCCAGTAGCGGAAAGCGTGGCGAGCGAACGCCCGTGGAAGGCATTGTCAAACACGATGATCCTGGCGCGATCGACACCACGCTTGTGGGCGTGCAAACGGGCGAGCTTGATCGCGGCCTCATTGGCTTCGAGCCCCGAGTTGCAAAAAAAGGCGCGGTCAGCACCCGACAAAGCGCAGAGCTTGTCGGCTAGAGCCTCCTGCAGGGGAATCCGATACAGGTTCGACGTGTGAATGACCTTGCCGAGCTGGTCACGCAACGCCGCCACGAGCCGGGGATGGGCATGGCCCACGGTGTTGACCGCGATGCCGGACAGGCCATCCAGATAGCGCTTGCCATCGACGTCCCAGACCCACGCGCCCTGACCATGGCTGATCGCAATGGGCAAACGAGAATAGGTGTTCATCAGATGGTCGGACATGCAACGCTCCCGGATGTGGAAAACGAAAGGCCTGATGCCGCGCATCAACATCGCGGTGGCAGGCCTGCGCAGATTATAGGGAGGCCGGTCCGGCTCGCCGGGGGGGCGCTGACGAGCGACGACCTGGCAACCGACAACACCCACGGCACCTCACAGCTCGCATCCAATAAAAAACCCGCCACGGAACAAGCATGGCGGGTTTTGCGGGCCAACATCGCGGCCCGTACCTGCAATCCAGACTCAGACGGCCATCGCCTTGACGGCCGCATTCAGACGACTCTTGTAGCGCGAGGCCTTGTTGGGATGGAAGATGCCCTTGCGGGCGATCGAGTCCAGCACCGGTGTAGCGGCCTTGAATGCGTCCTGTGCCGCTGCCTTGTTGCCAGCGGCAATCGCCTTGCGCACCGACTTGATCGCGGTGCGAAAACGCGAACGCATCGCCGAGTTGGCGGCGTTCAGCTTGATGTCCTGACGCGCGCGCTTGCGCCCGGAGGGCGTGCGGGCGCTCTTTTTCTTTGCTTGCGCGGATGTCGCCATGGAAGTAGACCTCGAAATTCGATCGGAAAGGGCCGCATTATACGCACATTCTGGCAAGGCCCTGCGCGCACCGATGCGTGCGCATGTGAAAAGCCGGGGCTGCCGCCCCGCGGGGACGCGATGGGACAACCCACCCCGGGCGCGCGCTGACGTACACGCCTGCTGCGTCCCTATCATGGAAGCCTATGAATCTGCTCAAGGCCGCCTACACCGTCTCGCTGCTGACCCTCGTGTCCCGCATCACGGGATTGCTCCGTGAGGTCTTCATCGCCCGATTCTTTGGCGCCAGCGCTTGGACCGACGCGTTCAACGTGGCGTTTCGTCTGCCCAACTTGCTGCGGCGTCTGTTCGGGGAAGGGGCGTTCGCGCAAGCCTTCATTCCGATTCTTGCGCATTCGCGCGAGCAGGACAGCCCGGAGGATAACCGCCGCCTTCTCGACGACGTCGCCACGGCGCTGGCCTGGATCCTGGCTGGCGTCAGCGTGCTCGGCGTGGTCGGCGCACCGTTGCTGATTTTGCTTACCGCCTCGGGCCTGCACCCGCGCGCTGCCAGCGCAGCGATCTGGATGACCCGGCTCATGTTCCCTTATGCCGGCATCATTTCCATGGTGGCCTTGTCGGCGGGGATTCTCAACACCTGGCGCAATTTCGCGATCCCGGCGCTCACACCGGCATTGCTGAACCTCGCGGTCATCGTCGCGGCCGTGGCGCTGCGCAATTTCATGCACCCGCCCGTCTACGCGCTGGCCGTCGGCGTGATGGCCGGTGGGCTCCTGCAGCTCGGAGTGCAATATCCGGCGCTCCGGCGCCACGCCATCGTGCCACGCGTGCGCTTGAATTTCCGTGCCGCCTGGCGCTCACCCCCGGTACGTCGGGTGGTCAAGCAAATGCTGCCGGCGAGCATGTCGGTGTCAGTGGCGCAGGTGTCGCTTGTGATCAACACCCAGATTGCATCGCACCTCCGACCTGGCAGCGTGTCGTGGCTGGCGTATGCCGACCGACTGATGGAGTTTCCCACCGCCCTGCTTGGGGTGGCACTGGGCTCGGTGCTGCTGCCCAGCCTGTCGCGGGCCCACGCGGCGGCTGACTCCATACGCTACAGCAATCTGCTGGATTGGGGGCTTCGGCTCGCACTGCTCCTGGCACTGCCGTGCGCAGTCGCGCTGGGACTATTCGCCACACCCTTGATCTCGATTTTGTTCAATTACGGCCGCTTCGATGCCTTCGCGGTCGCCCAGACCACCGTTGCTCTGCGCGCCTACGGCGTGGGTCTGATCGGATTGATCGGCGTGAAAATCCTCGCGCCCGGTTTCTACGCTCAACGTGATCTGCGGACGCCTGTGAAAATGGCCGTGGCCGTGCTGGTGGGCACGCAGCTGCTCAACCTGGTGTTCGTGCCGCGTCTGGCGCACGCCGGGCTGGCGTTGGCGATCTCCTGCGGTGCCCTGCTCAATGCGGGCATGCTCTACATGGGACTGCGGCTGCGCGGCACCTACCACCCGCTGCCCGGCTGGACCGGGTTCGCGGCGCGCGTGTTCATGGCCCAGGTTCCGTTGGGCTTCATCCTCTGGTGGGGCGCAGCGCATTTTTCCTGGACCGAATGGCCCGGGGCGCACGCCCACCTCCTGCGCCTCGTCACGGCGTTCGGCCTCATGGCCATGGCCGCGGCTGCCTATTTCATCGCCCTGGCCCTGAGCGGCTTGCGCCCCGCGCACTTCCGGCATCATGAATGACCCAGGTCGGCACACGCGCAGTGCTCATGACAGTCTGTGCCTTCGGTGACGACGTGCCCTGACCGGCAGCGGCCACGCGCGGCCGCTGCCGCACCCAGACGGGGGCGCAGCGATCTGCAGTCAGATGACGTCGACCGCCGGCGCACCGTCGGCGCGGGCGGCGATTTCACCGATGCACAAGCATTGCTCGCCTGCCTCCCGCAGGCTGCGCTGTGCGACCTCCGCATGCTCGGGCGCAACCACGAGCACGTAGCCGATGCCGCAGTTGAAGGTGCGCAACATTTCGGATGCAGGAACGTCGCCTTCGCGTTGCAGCCAGTCGAACAATTCGGGCTGGCGCCAGGCCGCGCGTCGCAGCACGCCCTGGGTGCCCTCGGGGAGGACGCGCGGAATGTTCTCCACCAGACCACCGCCGGTGATGTGGGCCATCGCTTTCACTGGTGTGTCCTGCAGCAGAGCAAGGACAGGCTTGCAGTAAATGCGTGTCGGCTGCATGACCGCGTCGCGAAAGTCCATGCCATCGAGGGTCAACGGCAGACGGTCCGCAGCGCGCTCGATGATCTTGCGTACCAGGGAGTAGCCATTGGAATGCACACCGCTTGAGGCCAGACCAAGCACCACATCGCCCGGTCGCACATCAGCTCCGGAGATCAAGCGGCTTTTCTCTGCCGCACCAACGCAAAATCCGGCCAGATCGTATTCACCAGGTGGGTACATACCCGGCATTTCGGCGGTTTCACCGCCGATGAGTGCACAACCCGCGAGCTCACACCCCTTGGCAATACCGCCAACCACGCGCGCCGCCACACCTACCTCGAGCTTGCCGCAGGCGAAGTAGTCGAGGAAAAACAGCGGCTCCGCGCCCTGCACCAGCACGTCGTTGACGCTCATGGCCACCAGATCGATGCCGACCGTGTCGTGCCGCGCCCATTCGAAGGCCAGGCGGAGCTTGGTGCCGACGCCGTCAGTTCCGGAGACCAGAACCGGCTCCTTGTAGCGTTTGGGGACCTCGAAGAGGGCGCCAAATCCGCCGATGCCCGCAAGCACCCCATCGCGCATGGTCCGGGCCGCAAGGGGCTTGATCGCATCTACCAGGGCATCTCCGGCGTCGATATCGACACCGGCGTCACGGTAAGTCAGGCTGGTCTTGGACATGGTTCGGCTGGTTTGGACGTGGGTGGGCCTGCGCGCGGCGCTGAGGTTGAGACCGCCGGCTATGCATCAGCCCCTAGAATCGGGCAATCCATTCTAGAGGGCGCGTCGTCGCCCCATCCCACCTCATCCCCCGCCACGTGCACACGCCCAGATCCGACCAAGGCCGCCAGCTCATCCTGGAACTGCAATGGGACGACACACCGCGGCTGGATGCGTTCGAACCCGGCGACAACGGCGTGGCCCTGGCCGCGCTGCACCGCCTCCTGGAGGGTGAACCCGGCGCCATCTACCTCTGGGGGCCGACAGCCAGCGGCAAGACCCACCTGCTGCGCGCGGCGTGCCGCGAAGCGCAACTTCGCGGACATTGGGCACGCTACCTCACACCACAGAGCCCACCCTCACACTGGCCCGGGCTTGACGCGCTGGACGCGCTTGGAGCAGGTGCGCTGCTGGCGGTGGATGACGTCGAGGGCTGCGCCGCCTGGCAGCAGGAAATGCTGTTCGGCTTGTTCAACGCAGCCCGCCATTCGGGTGTAGGGTTTCTAGCTGCAGGGCATGCCGCGCCAACGGCCTTGCCGTTGCGCGATGATCTGCGCACCCGGCTGGCCTGGGGCCTGGCGCTTTCCATGCTGCCCCTGGACGATGCGACCAAGCAGCGCGTGCTGCAACATATCGCCGAGGCACGCGGCTTCGAGCTGCGAGACGAGCTCAGCAGCTATATTCTCAGCCATCATGCGCGCGACATGCGTGCCTTGATCGCATTGCTCGACAGGCTCGATGCCTACGCGCTTGAACATGGCAGGGCCGCAAGCATTCCCTTGCTCAAGGCCATGCTCAGTGACGGCGGGGGCACCCGGCTCACTCTCGACCACACCGCATGACCACCCGAAACCTTGCGCTTTTCGATCTCGACAACACATTGCTGCCGTTCGACTCCGACCACGCCTGGGGCGAGTTTTGCGTGCGCCTCGGCTGGGCCGACGG
>DAICZP010000130.1 GCA_027311065.1 Thiomonas sp.
AACAAACTCCCTGACAAAACCTAGGTAAGCCGCGGCGCGTCCGCCCCGCGTATCGTCATTCGAATGCATGCGTCTGGCAGCTCGGAGAGGAAGCGGACCGCACCCGCTCAGGCGCTGCGCGCCAGGAGTGCGTTCACCCGCTGCACGTAGGCCGCGGGATCCTCCGGCAGCCCACCCTCGGCCAGCACTGCCTGGTCGAACACGATGCGTGCCAAATCGTCGAACGTCGAGGCGTCGCCATCGATGCCCGCCTGCAGGCGTTGCACCAGAGCATGACCGGGGTTGATTTCCAGGATGGGCTCGACCTTGGGAGCCTCCTGCCCTGCCTGCCGGAGCAACCGCGCCAGATGCCCACTGACGTCACCCTCGCCACTCACCAGGCAGGCTGGGGATTCCACGAGGCGACTGCTGACGCGCACGTCCTTTGCGCTGCCCTGAAGTGCCGTCTTCATGCGCGCAAGCAGTGCCTCGTGCGCCTTGGTGGCTTCCTCGGTTTGCTTTTTCTCTGCCTCGTCCTGTAAGGCACCGAGATCGGCGCCGCCACGCGCGACGGATTGCAGCGGCTTGCCGCCGAATTCGTGCAGGCTGCTGAGCATCCATTCGTCGACGCGGTCGGTGAGCAGCAAGACCTCGATGCCCTTGCGCTTGAAGACTTCCATTTGCGGGCTCGAACGCGCCGCGCGCGGGTTGTCCGCCGTGATGTAGTAGATGGTGGTCTGCTCCGGCTTCATGCGCGCCACGTAATCGCTGAGTGACACCGATTGCGCATCTCCCTCCTGCGCCGTGGAGGCAAAGCGCAGCAGGCTGGCAAGGCGCTCACGATTCGCATAGTCCTCGCCGATGCCTTCCTTGAGAACCTGCCCGAACTCCGACCAGAAGCTGGCGTACTTGTCACGCTGGGCCTGATCCTCGCTCCCCGCCATGTCCTCCAGAAGCGACAACACACGCTTGGTGCTGCCTTCACGAATGGCGCGAATATCGCGGCTTTCCTGCAGAAGTTCCCGCGACACGTTCAACGGCAGGTCGGCGCTGTCGACCACGCCACGTACGAAGCGCAAGTACGCAGGCAGCAAGCTCTCGGCGTCGTCGAGGATGAACACCCGCTTCACATACAGCTTGATTCCGCCCTTCTGGTCGCGGTTCCACAAGTCGAATGGCGCCTTGGCTGGCACGTACAGCAGCTGGGTGTATTCGCTGCGCCCTTCCACGCGGTTGTGGGTCCAGGCCAGTGGCGCATCCGAGTCATGGGCAATCTGCTTGTAGAAATCGACGTATTGCGACTCCTCGATCTCGCCCTTGTGGCGCGCCCACAACGCCGCCGCCTTGTTGACCTGCTCCCAGCCTTCACGCACGACCTCCTGCTTGCTTTCGGCGTCCCATTCGCGCAAGCGCATTTCGATGGGAAGGGAGATGTGGTCCGAGTAGCGCCCGATGATGCTCTTGAGTTTCCACGGAGACAGCAAGTCCCCGAACTGCTGTTCATCGGCATCAGCGCGTAAATGAAGAATGACATCCGTTCCGCGGCTGGAGCGCGTAATGGTCTCGACACTGAACTCCCCGGTACCGTCAGAGGACCAGCGCACGCCCTCGCCCGGGGCCATGCCCGCGCGGCGACTTTCCACCGTGATGCGATCCGCGACGATGAAACCGGAGTAAAAGCCGACACCGAACTGACCGATCAGGTTGGCGTCGGCCTTGCGGTCGGCCCCAACTTTTTGCATGAATTCGCGCGTTCCCGACTTGGCGATCGTTCCGAGATGATCGACGGCATCCTGCAGGCTCAAGCCAACGCCGTTGTCGCTCACCGTCAAGGTGCGAGCATCGGGGTCGAAGTCAACGCGGATCCGCAGCGACGGGTCGCCTTCCCAGAGGGCGGCGTCGTCCATGGCGAGATAGCGCAACTTGTCGCAGGCATCGGAGGCGTTGGAGACAAGTTCGCGCAGGAAGATGTCACGATTCGAATAAAGCGAATGCGCCACCAAGTGAAGAAGCTGACGAACCTCGGCCTGAAATGCATGGGTGTGGCCGGCGGAAGAGGAGGATGGCGTGTCTGGACTCATGGTCATGGATGCGTGTCAAAGGGGAGATTCAAACACTAAACGGAAAAATCGTGCGTTAAAGATGAAGGCCAAGCGCCAGCTTTCAAGAGCATTTCTCACAGCTACCGACCAGATCGAGCCACCGCGCGAGCCGCGGCAGCGCGGCGCGCGCATTGTCGGACGTGATTTGTGCTGCCTGCCCGACCTCCCACCCTCGCAGCTGTGCAAGCACGGCGCCGATACGCGCCAATTGTGCCGGCTCGTTCGGCTGGCCTGGCTGTTCGGCGCCGAGCCATACGGGCGCCATGTCCGGCGCATCGGTTTCCAGCACCAGGGCCGCGGGCGTGAGCTCGGCTGCGAGCCGGCGGATATTGCGCGAGCCCGCATACGTCAGGGTGCCGCCAAAACCCAGCCGGAACCCCAGGCGGATAAAGGTTTCGGCCTGCTGGCGGCTGCCGTTGAACGCATGCGCGATGCCGCCGGGACCACCATCGCCCCAGCGATGCCGTCGCAGACCGGCAAGCACCATATCCTGGGCACGACGCAGATGAAGCAGAACGGCAAGTCCGAACTCACGGGCCAGCCGCAACTGCGCGTCATACCACCAGGACTGTGCATCGAGGCAGGTTACGGGGGCGTGGAAGTCAAGCCCGATTTCGCCGATACCGACGAAGCGTGGGTCCTCCATCGCCGCCACCACGGCCTGCCGCACCAGCACGAACTGATCGCGCGGCACACGTTCCGCAAACAGTGGATGCACCCCCAACGCATACGCGGCACCGGACGCGGCCGCCAGTTGCCGTACCGCCTCGAAATTCGCCGGCTCCACCGCCGGAATCACCACGCAGCCAACTCCGGCAGCGCGCGCGCGTCGAAGCATCGCGGTGCGGTCAGCGCCGAATTCGGCCGCATCGAGATGCGCGTGGGTGTCGATCCAGACCATGGTGTCGCGCTTTTGCGCAGGGACGTGTGACAGATGCGCTTGTGCATGCGGGAGCGCGGCCGCGATGTGCGATAATTTAGCGCTGTTGCCAGATCGGCGGGACGCACTGAGTGTGTTGCGCCCCGATCGCCGCGCGACTGGAGACGTGACCGAGTGGCCGAAGGTGCTCCCCTGCTAAGGGAGTATGTGCCAAAAGCGCATCAAGGGTTCGAATCCCTTCGTCTCCGCCAGTATCTTGCTGCTTCATGGAGTGGGGACTGGATCCCGCGTCATCGGTGGTCGCACGTGATCGCTGCCGTCACGTCGATCGCATCCACGTCTGCACGCTGGCAGGCGCGAACCAGAGGTCGACCTCGCCGGAAGCCAGCAACCCCGGGACCTCGGCGCAGGCATGCGGTGTCACGCACCAGATCAGGCACTTGCCAGCACGCACACCGCTGAGGCAATCGTGCCCTCGCGGGGAGCGGTGCTCGAGCCAGCCACGGATAGTGTTCATCATCGGCACGCGCTCTGTGGGCGGGCCCGCTGGATGCACATCGTCGACGGAAATGTTCCAGTCAATGGTTGCACCGATGGCAATATCGGGCTGGCACGCCACCGCGATTTCACATCCGCCTGCGTCGTCCCAGCGTGCAATGGTCAGCCCCGCCGCCACGTCGTGGCGCAGCACGACCGCTTCGAAACGATTGCGCAGGCCCAGCAAGGCAGCTGCCCGGATCGAGCCGGGTCGCCGCAAGACGTCAAACGGCGTGCCCTGCTGAATGACACGGCCTTGATCGACCAGAACGAGCCAATCGGCCATCGCGGCCAGTGCGATGTCATGGGTGGCTGCCAAGGCGGGAATCCCGCGCTGTTTCAACCCATGCATCAAATCGGCGGTGACATCGTCGCGCGTGCTGGTGTCCAGTGCGGAGGTGGGTTCATCGAGCAGAAGCAGACGTGGCTCGCGCGCCAGCGCCCGAACCAGCGCAACGCGTTGCTGCTGCCCCCCGGATAGCGCGTCCGGATAACGTTGCGCTTCATCCGCAAGACCCACCGACGCAAGCAGGCGACGCGCGTGCGCCTCGTGCGCGCGCATGCTTCCCCCCAGCGCATAGGCCACGTTTTCCCAGGCCCGAAGGTGCGGAAACAGCGCGTAGCCCTGTGGCAAATAGCCCACCGGTCGGCGCTCGGGGCGCAAGCCCTCGAACGGCATCCCCCGGCTCGGCAAAAGTCCGGCGATTGCTTTCAGGAGCGTCGTTTTTCCGGCACCGCTGGCGCCAAGAAGAACCGTGAACCCGTGCACGTCGAACTGCGCGTGCAGATTGATCGGACGGGAGAGCCGGACATCGATTTGCATCCTCCTGCTCGCGGCTTGGCTCCGCTCGGAATCGTGAAGGCGACTGGCGTCCATCACTTCACCGCGATGCGATCGCGCGCCGGCGTGACAACATGCCGAACAGCACTGGGACGGGCAACCCGATGGTGAAGAACAGCCACAACAAGGGGTACACGGCCGACATTCCGGTGTCTTGAAGGTTCACCCACAATTTGACCGGAATGCCCTGTGGGTAATACGCGATGATGAGGACGACGCCGAATTCGCCCAGACCGCGCACCCAGGCCAGTGCGATCCCTGCGCCGATGCCCAGACGCGCCAGCGGAAGGGTGATGCGAACGAATGTGCGCCACGGTGACTGACCGAGAGTAAGGGACATGTGCTCCAACTCACGTGGGACTCCTTCAAACGCGGCGCGCGCAGCGACCACGTAGTAGGGCGCCCCCGCATACACCTGCGCGAGCACGAAGGCAGACGCTGTGTTGGTCAGACTGACGCCGGAACGACCGACCCATTGGCCGACGATGCCGTACGGACCGAACACGATGGACAGCAGCAATCCCATCGCCAGCGGCGGCGTGAGCAGCGGCAGCAGGATGAGTACTTCGGCAAGCCACTTGCAGCGAAACGTGCGCCTGGCCAGTAGCCAGGCCAGGGGCGTCCCGAGAACGACGACGATGAACACCGCGACCAGGGTGTACATCACCGAGACGCCCGCCGCGTCGAGATCTCCACGCTGCAGCGAAAGCGCATGCCACGGCGTGGAGACGACAAGCCCCAGGAAAGGCAGACTCAGAAATGACAGCACCGCCAATGCCACTGCGGCGACGAACCAGCCGCCGACAGCATCGGGCAACGGCATCGGATGCGCGGTCAGATGTGCGGTCGCAGCCGAATCAATTGCGGGGGGAGCCATCCACGGTCGGCTGGATCAGCGGAGCACGCCGCCTTTCGGGCGGCTGTAGCCAAATTGCTTGAACAAGGCTTGTCCTTGGGGATCTTGCATGAGCCTGACGAACTGCGCGCCTGCACCAGGGTTCGCCGCGTTCCTGAGGACGGCAGCATAGAACACCAGTGGCTGCGTCGAGACCTCGCTGGTCTTGCCGTCCGGCATCGTGATGTTGAAGTGCGCCTTGTCATACCAGTCTCTGACCATCGCTGGATCGCCAAGATTGACTTCCGCCGGCAATTTGATATACGGCAGATGGTGAGAGAGGACGGCGCTGAGGTAGCCTGATGAGGCGTCAATCTGTCCGCTTTCAAGTCGGCTCAGCAACGATGGTTCGGAGAAAATTTCGGCAGTGTTGTGCTGAACATCACCCAGGATGGCCTTTGCCAGCCCTGGACGCTTGTAGAAGTTCTCGGCCAGCATCATGGCCAGAACGATGTTCCTGCCTTGCGGGTCGGTCGTCGGATCGGTGCGACCGAACTTCATACCAGGTCGCGTCAGCACCGTGACCCAGGACCCCGTCCCCGCCGCCGCAGCGAACTCCGCGGCATGCGGCCCCTTCGGACTGTAGGCAATGACCATCTGGGTGCTCGCCACTGGAACCGCCTGACTGATCAGGCCGGCTTTTTGCAGGACCTCGATCGGTCCGGGGGTGATGGACACGAAGACGTCGGCACGGAGCGCCTTGTCCGCCAGCAGCCGTGCCAACCCATACGCGCCTCCCCCATGCCCCTGGAATTGCACGTGGGCATGCTGCTGGATCGCCGGGCCAAGGCCCTGGTCCATCAAGGCGCCCATGGATCCCGCGTAGGCAACCGTCAGAATGGGATCTGCGGCACGCGCCGACGATGCCGTGGCAACCAGTGCCAGCGCCGCGATCCAGGCGCCCGCAACGGCTCGAAGCGTGGTCCCGGACCGCGTGTTCATGGATTTCACCGAAGGGTCATTGCGCATGGAGTTCACCGTGAGATTGTTGAGAAGGTTGACGTTGTATCTTATCATATACAACGATGCAAGCTGCGCTTCGTGTAAACATCATGCAAAATGATCGAAATGCCTCGTGCGATCAAGCTGAAAAATCTGGTTTTCAAATGCTTGCTGGCATTTCAACGTGCCAAAACCCGGAGCTTCTGATGGACTCGATTGCGATCCAGGACACGTATCCTGATGACGTCGCCCATTGCTACGGATGCGGCCGTCTCAATGCGCATGGCCACCACGTCCGCACGTTCTGGGAGGGCGACGAGACGATTTCGACATTCACGCCGAAGCCCTGGCATACGGCGGTGCCCGGTTTTGTCTACGGTGGCCTGATCGCATCGCTCGTCGACTGCCATTCCACCGGCACCGCCGCGGCAGCGGCGTATCGCGCGCAAGACCGCGAACCAGGAACCGAACCCGCCTTGCGTTTCGTCACCGGCTCGCTGCGCGTCGACTACCTCCGACCGACGCCTCTGGGAACCGTACTGACCATTCGGGCCCGCGTGCGCGAGATCAAGGGTCGAAAGGTCATCGTCGAGTCCACCGTGTTTGCGCAGGGTGTGGTCACCGCGACAGGTGAGGTCGTCGCGGTGCAGATGCCCGCCGGTTTCGGACGCGATACGCAGGTGTCGACGGCCTGAAGTTGTTCAGCAAACCTGTGGACAAAGCTGTGGGGCATCGCTTGACCCGTGATGGAAGTCCTTGATCCGTCAAAGACTCGACGGCGATGCCCGCGACGTGTGCACGACGGAGAGGTCCGCATTTAAATCCACGTGGTTTTAATGGTGAATCTCCGGGTTGAAATTCCCGCCGATTAACCATCGCATGGTGGAAGTTGTTCATTCGGCCTCATGTTCCCAACCCTAATATCGCCTCGTCGATATTCAAGAGTTGTCGGGATCATGCTCCATCGCCGTCATCGAGCCACATCACGCGTGCCTGCCACCTGGGCCGGCACCATGGCAGCAAACTGGTCTGCGCCGCCTCAGGCGCGGTCAGGAATGCCCGGAGCGTCACATCCGCCACATTGGATGGTGGCCCTCGGTATGCTTGCGTTCGCGACGTCCGCCCTGCTCATGCTGCTCCGGTGGCATCGATCCGCAAGGTCTGACCGCGGATGCGGCAACGACGCGCGGGCATGTGACACGCTCACCGGACTTGCCTCACGTCTCGGCTTCGAGCAATCACTGCCGCCTCTGGCCGAGTCCCTGCGCGGAGGTGCGCGGCTGGCGGTACTGGTGGTCGACGTCGACCGCTTCCGTCGCTTGTGCTACCGGATCGGCTGGCATGCCGGAGACAGCATCCTGCGTGACATCGGAACGCGTCTTCAGGCATTCCCTGATGCATGCCTCGCCGCCCGGGTCGGGCCCGATTCCTTCGCGTTGGCGATGACGCGCCAGGACCTCGTGCAAATCGACATGGCGGTGGCGGCATTGCTCGAGACCCTGGCGTCACCATTTTCCATTGGTGCTGACGTTCAACAGCGTATTTCGATCTCGCTGGGCTGCGGCGTCTATCCGGATGAAACGGATACGCCATCGCGGCTGCTGGGAATCGCTGAACGGGCGGTTCCGGGTCAGTCGGAACGTCGGGTGCGATTCATCGCGGACAACCTCGATCCCTATGGCGCCGAGGCCGCGCAACTGCTGACGCGCATGCATCCGCACCTGGACCAGGAACGCACGCGCCTTGCCGCTCGGCTGGCGCGACTGCTGCGCGCCGCGCCCCGCCGAGGTACATGCCCGCAAGACGCCTCGACTGCGCAACGCGACGTCGCTTCCGACGAAGAAATCGCCATGGCGCGGCATTTCGAATGTGTTGCGCGCGCGGATCTGTCGGCCACCGAGCACCGTGCGCAGGCGCGCCGCATCGGCCGCTTGCACGCTGCTCATGGCCTGGCCCCCGCGGTCGCCGTGGCGATGTCCTACCGGATTTCGCGCTGGTTCACCGTCATGGTGCAGCGCATCCCCGGCCGCTTCAGCCAACGCGCTGGCCTCAAAGCCGTGATCGCGCGCCGGCTCGAGGCAGATCTCGCCATGCAACAAGACGGTGCTGCCTCGCTGCAGGAAGATCTTCGCTCCGCCATGCAGGCGCTGGCGCGCGCGCTGCAGCGCCGACACCGGCGCGCCGATATTCTCGAAAGCATCCTGGCAGCGACAAGCGCATTTCCGTTCATCAAGAATTGTGCAATCTATGCACGGACGGCTGAGGGAACCTTCGTCGTCGAAGCCGAATCGCCAGAACACAGGATATGGTTGGCAGGCCATGCTGCCCTTCAAATCTCGGGGCGACCCTCGTCCGCCATTGCCACACATGCGGTCACGCGCGCCTGGCGCTCAGGGGTCATCGAGGAAGTGCCACCAGCCCAGATGATCGCAAGCGGCCTCGCCGCCGCGGGCGTACGCGCCTGCGTCGCGCTACCGCTGCTCGACAGCACCGGGCACACCACCCTGGCGCTCGTCCTGCACGGGCTCGCGCCGAATTTGTTCGGCACCTCGGTATTCACGGAAACCCTCGAATTGCTTCGCGTCCTTGCCAGCCGCGAACTCGAGCGGCTGCGCGCCGAACCGGTGGCGCCACCTGTCGCCGCGTCGGAACGCGCGTTCTGGCGCACGCGGCTGTTTGATGGTGGGCTGCGCTGCTTCATGCAACCGATTGCCGATCTCAAGCAATCGGTGTGCACGAAAGTCGAAGCGCTGGCGCGCATCCAGCTGCCCAATGGGGTCATGATCGGACCACAGCAATTTCTTCCAGTATTGAGTCAACTCGATCTGGACGAATTGTTCGTAGCCGGCCTGCACCAATGCCTGGGGCTATTGCGCGACTGGGAGCAGCAAGGGGTGCGCATCGACCTGTCACTTAATCTTCCGCCATCGACCCTGCGCAACCTGGACTGCATGCGCTGGGTCGAGACAGCACTTGCACGCCATGGTGTCGACGCCGCGCGCCTGACGCTCGAGCTGCTTGAAAATGAGGAGCTCGTCGATGCGTCATCCGCCCACCGGCAAATTCACGCCCTCCGCAAGCTCGGCGTGCATCTGGCTCTCGACGACCTCGGTTCGGGATACAGCAGTTTGCTGCGGCTGCGAGACTTGCCGGTGGATGTGGTGAAAATCGACCAGTCTCTGGTCCGGGGCATTACCGCCGGGCACCGCCGCAGCGTGAACCTCGTCGCCTACCTGGTCGAGCTTGCGCGTGGACTGGACGCGAAAATCACGATCGAAGGCCTCGAGACGCCCATGCTGCTCGATTTCGCGCAATTCCTGGAAGCCGACTACGGTCAAGGATATGCCATCGCACGCCCGATGCCGTCCGAAGCCATTCCAGCCTGGTTGGCTGCCTACCGGGTTCCGCCGCCGTCGGGCCACAACCCCTACGCGGGTACAGTGACATCCCGGTCACGTCACACCGGCGTCATGTTGCAGGATTAAAAGTTCATTCCTGCGTGCTTGACACGTTTCGCGTCACATTCCAACGTTCGCCTCCAGGCGTGTCACCGATCGCCACCGTGCCCAGCGACCCATTGTTTGCCATGCCTGCTGAAACCGCATTTGCGTCCATTCTGGCGCAGGGCCAGGTCCATGCGGTGTTCCAGCCGCTGCTTGATCTGCGCAGCCGTGTCTACCACGGTTACGAGGCGCTGATCCGCGGTCCGGAGGATTCGGTGTTCGCGCGCCCTGATCAGCTATTCCAGGCGGCACGCGCCTGCGGCCGTTTGGCGGAGTTCGATCGCCTGTGCGCGCAGACCAGCATCGAGGAATTTTCCCGCCAGCGCCTCGGTGGACACCTCTTCGTGAACGTCACCGAAGCACTGTTCGATTCCGGGTGGTTCGCGTTGGAGTCGACGTTGCAATGGTTGCAGGAGCTCGAACTTCCACCCTCCCGACTGGTGCTCGAGTTGCTCGAGTCGGACGCGTTGGGCATCGACACGGTGGCATTCGACAACGCACGCTTTTTGCGCGAGCTTGGATATGGACTTGCCCTCGACGATCTCGGCCAGGGTTTCGGTCGCTTTGCGTTGTGGAAACGCCTGCGGCCCCGTTACCTGAAAATCGATCGCAGCTTCACCGCGAACCTCGGAAGCGATCCGTTCAAGACCGCGTTCGTGCAGTCCATGCTGCTGCTCGCCGACGCCAGCCAGTCCATCGTCGTCGCCGAGGGCGTCGAGTCCGAGCGCGACCTGCTGACGTTACGCGAAATCGGTGTTCCCCTCGCGCAGGGCTTTTTCATCGCCCGCCCCTCCGGACAGCCGGGCTTGGAACCCACCGAGAACGCGCGCGACGTGCTCGCAGGAACACAGCCGGCGCTCCACGCCCTCGCGAGCCGCGGCAGCGTGGAGCAGTCGGTGCTTGGACTGGCGCGTCAGATCCGCCCGGTTCCGCCGGACACGCGCCTCGAAACGGTGATTCAGATGCTGGAAGCCGACGCCGACCTGATGTCGGTGCCGGTGGTCGACGCAAAAGGACACGCATTGGGAATCGTCAATCGTTACGTCCTTGCCGATCGTTTGTTCCGACCACATGTGCGGGACTTGTTCGGGAACAAGCCTTGTACCCTGGTGATGAGTGGCGACGTTCTCCGCCTCGACGCGAAAAGCAGCCTGCAGCAAGCCAGCGTCCTGATCGCCGATTCGAGCGCGCGCCATGCGGCGGAGGGCGTGCTGGTCACCGAACAGGGTGAGTATCGCGGCATCTTGCTGGTTGGAGACCTGCTACGCCTGGTAACCGAATTCCAGGTCCAGGCGGCCCGCTACGCGAACCCGCTCACCCTGCTCCCGGGCAATGTTCCCATCAACGATTGCATCGACCGCTGGCTGCGCGAGGGATCTCCGTTCGGCGCCGCGTATTGCGACATTGACAATTTCAAAGCGTTCAACGACAAGTTCGGGTACCGGATGGGCGACGAAATCATCCTGCAACTCGCCGACGTGCTACGCAGCCAGCTTCCCCGCATGGGCACCTTCATCGGCCACGTCGGTGGCGACGACTTCGTCGCCCTTTCGCGCGCTCCGACCTGGGAGGCAGACTTGCAAAACGTGGTTGACGGCTTCGCCCAGGCTGTATGCGCGTTCTTTGAGCCCGACGTCCTGAAAGACGGCGGATACTGGGCCGAGAGCCGGCGCGGTGACGCCGTTTTCTATCCGATTCCCACGCTTTCGATCGGTGCGTTCGTCGTCAATCCCGGGCGCTTCGAGTCACATCGGGAAGTCTCGAACGTTCTGGCTGAGCTAAAAAAGGCCGCCAAGCGCAAACCGGGCAACACGCTGTTCGTCGATCGACGCGAATACAGTTGACCTTGCCCAGCCGTCGTTCGACGTCGGCAATGCTGGACTATGTTAGTTTCGAGGGCTTTCATCCCTTTCGACGCATTCCAGCACCGCGCGCCAGGCCCGCCGTCGACCGACAGCACGCATGGTGGTGCACGCACCTCCGATGCCCGACAACCAAGAGACGACCCAACGCCTGCTCGAGCTGTCGACATCGATTCTGCGAGATCTCGTTGCCGGCACACCGCCGCGCGACCTCGCGGCCCGGCTCTGCACCACGATCGACGACCTTGTACCTGGGCGCATTGCCAGCGTCATGCAGCTCGACGAAGCCCAGCGTTTGCAGGTCTTCGCCGCGCCCGGTGCGCCCCCGGCGCTGGTAGAGGCCCTCGCCGGCGCTGGCCGGTGGGCTGCCACGCGTGGCG
>DAICZP010000131.1 GCA_027311065.1 Thiomonas sp.
GCGCGCGCAACACTTGGGCGTTGATGCGTGGCGGGACGTAATGCTCGGCAAGTTGCGCAGGAAGGTCTTGCGCATCGATGGTGCCCTGGATCTGCAGGGGTTGCGCGTGAATCGAGCCGTCGAAATGCACGTGTCCTTGGCCAGGTGGCGCGACACCTCCTGATGCGGCCGTTGGCTGCAGCTGATCCGACACCGCTGCATCGATTGTGAGCCGCGCCGGCACTGTCTGCGGCCACTGTGCACCACGGACGGTTGCGTCGAGTCCGGTCACGGCCAGCACGACAGGCTTGACCGGACGTGTGTCAGCGAAATACACCTGCCCACCCACGATGCGAGCCTGCGCGACGCCGATGTGCCAAGCACCTTGTGGGTGCGCCGGTGCGTTGGCGATGTCGGCCTTGCCGCGCGGTGGAAGCAACTGCTCCCACGACCAGGAGCCTGACGGGTCTCGGGAAAGACTTGCCATGGGTTGCGTGATGGTCAGGTTGCCGATGGTGGCCGTTTTCGACGCCAGATCGACGCGGGTGTCGTCGATTGCCACGCGGGACGCGCGCAGTGGTGGAGCTCCGCCGCCGCCCACGGCGAAGTCGTTCCACTGCGCATGGCTTACGTCGAGCGTGGGGGCTCCAGCAGCAAGTTGGACGGTGGCGTCGAGTTCCAGCATGCCGGCGGGCGTCGGCAGGCCCGATGCGTCGAGGTAGGGGCGCACCACGCGCGGGTCGAAATGCGACACCGACACTTGCGCCTGCACGCCGGCGGTACCCGCGGTGCCACGGGCGCTGACCGCCACCCCCCCGGGTCCGTCGATCCGTGCGTCAAACGGCACGGCGGCGGTGGCGGGCCAGCGTATGGGGCCGGCAAGCAGCCGCGGCGCGGTGACGTGCCACACCGGCGCCCCCGGAAGTGTGGCATCTTGCCAATCCAGCGCGCTCGCGCGCAGTGCCACGCTGTCGATACGCACGTTCCATGTCGGCCCGCCCGACGCATCGCGCGGCTGGCTCGAAACCTGCATCGAAGCCAGCCCGCGCGCTGGATGGCTTGGGGGTCGCGCCGAGGTGACCGGCAACCCGGCGATGCCCTGTTCGATGCGGCGAAGCTGCGCGTGTAGTCCGTCCACCTGTACCGATGCGATCTCGACCGTGCGTTTGTAGGGTCGAACATGCGCGATGCGGACCGCCAGCGTCGACCAGCCGCCAAGCGGGGTGTCGTGGTGCCCGGCGAGTTTGGCGTCGCGAAGGATGAGGTCGCCCGCCACATCCAGATCTTCGGGAGCGGAAGGAGCGAAGGTGACCACGATGTGGGCTGTTGCCGTTGCAGTTGTGAGGTGTAGCGCCAACGTCGATGGTGCATAGTGCGCCATGCTGTCCAGCGGCAGGTTGCGCACATCGATGGCGACGCGCAGCGCGGGCCGCCGACTCTGCACGGGGCCATCCGCCTGGATCTTCAGCGGCGCACCGTCGAGGTGTGCGGACGCCAAGGCGTGGATGACGCCGCCGTTGCCATCGCTGGTGGCAAGCGCGGGAAGCCGTACCGCGAGCCCCGTGAGCGTCGTGGTCACACCCGTGGCGTGGTCGACCAGCACGATCGTGCCGTCATCGACGTGGACGTCGCGCAAGATGAATCGCGGAGGTTTGGTACCGGAGTGTGCTGGGGCGCGGGTCAGTCGCGTGAGGATGTCGTCGACGTCGAGACGCCCCGACGTCGATCGCGCCAGGCGCAGCGTCGGCCGGGTGATGCCCAAGGTTGCCAGTTGTGGGACACCGGTCCATAGCGAGGACCATGCAGCCTGCGCATCGATACGCGCCAGCTGCAGCACGGCTCCCTGGCCGCCTGCCTGTTCGATCTGCAGGTCGTCGACATGCAGTTGCAGCCGCAGTGGGTTGAAGGTGATGGCCCCCACGTGCGCCTGTCGACCGAGTGTCTGTCGGATCCACTGGGGCAGGGCGTGTCGCAGGTACGCAGGCACCACCCACGGCGTGCTTGCGATTGCGACCGTCAAGGTTATCGCAATCCCGGTCAGAACGCGTACAAGTACGCGGCTCCAGTGCAGGCGTGATGACGAAAACACAGCGTGGCTATTCATTCGCCGATTATCGGCATATCGTCAAAAAATTTCAGTGATGATTGAAGTGAGCGACTCTGGGTCACACGCGTCGCGCTCGAGGCCGCGTGTTGCGTCATGGAACAGGCGTTTGGCACCGGAAACGTCGCGGCGCGTCCACATGGGCGCAGGTCTCAGGCCAATCTCACCGGCCTGGCCACAGCGTGGCGACGAGTTCCTCGGCGCGACGCGACGCGTCGGCGTCGGGGACGATGGCACGCCCCCATTCGCGGTGCGTTTCTCCCGGCAACTTATGGGTGGCATCCAGTCCCATCTTCCCCCCAAGGCCTGATTCCGGAGAAGCGAAGTCGAGGTAATCGATGGGGGTCTGGGCCACCAGTGTTGTGTCGCGTACCGGATCCATCCGCGTGGTGATCGCCCAGATGACGTCACGCCAATCGCGGATGTTCACATCGTCATCCGTGACGACGATGAATTTCGTGTACATGAACTGTCGCAGGAAACTCCAGATACCGAACATGACGCGCTTTGCGTGCCCCGGGTACTGCTTCCGGATCGAGACCACCGCCAGCCGGTAGGAACAGCCTTCGGGGGGAAGATAAAAGTCGGTGATCTCGGGGAATTGCTGCTGCAGGAGCGGCACGAAAACCTCGTTCAACGCCACGCCGAGCACGGCTGGCTCGTCAGGCGGCTTGCCGGTGTAGGTGGAGTGATAGATGGCGTTTTCGCGCCGGGTGAGTCGCACAACCTCGAACACCGGGAACCAGTCCTGCTCGTTGTAGTACCCCGTGTGATCGCCAAACGGGCCTTCGAGGGCATGCAGGTAACCCCCGACTTCCTTCAGTGCGACGCCGGTGTCGGACGTTCCGCTGAAGCCCGGCGCGCACGGAGGGATATGACCCTCAAGCACGATTTCGGCTCGCGCGGGCACCTGGAGCGGAACACCGATGGCGCCGGCGAGTTCGGTCGGGGAGCCTCGCAGCAAGCCAGCGAACTGGTATTCGGACAAACTGTCCGGAACCGGTGTCACCGCGCCGAGGATCGTGGCGGGATCGGCTCCGAGCGCGACCGCGATGGGAAAGGCCGTTCCCGGGGATGTGGCAGCGTGCTCGCGGAAGTCGAGCGCGCCTCCGCGATGCGCCAGCCATCGCATGATCAATTGCCGCCGTCCGATGCGCTGCTGGCGATAGATACCGAGATTTTGCCTGCGCTTGTGCGGCCCCCGGGTAATCACGAGGCCCCAGGTCAGCAGTGGCGCGGCGTCGCCGGGCCAGCAGGTTTGCAGCGGCAGCGCGTCCAGGTCGACAGCGTCGCCCTCGAGCACGATCTGCTGGCATGGTGGCCGGCGGACGATGCGAGGGCGCATGTCCCACACCGCGCGGACCAGGTGCAGCAATTCCCCCGCATCAGATAGACCGCGTGGGGGTTCCGGTTGCTTGAGGCTGGCGAGCACCTGCCCGATGCGGCGCAGCTCGCCGACATCGTCAACGCCCATGCCGAGCGCTACGCGCCTGGGCGTGCCAAACAGATTGCCGAGCACGGGCATCGTCGATCCCGTCGGTGCATGGAAGAGCAGGGCTGGGCCCTGCCGACGCAGCATTGCGTCACATACGGCCGTCATGTCAAGGCGCGGCGAGACGGATTGGGTGACGTCCAGAAGTTCCCCGCGAATCCGCAGCATTTCAAGGAATTCACGGAGATCACGATATTTGTTAGACATTAAAGTGATATAAAAACGTTGCGTCTGAGTTGACAGGCTATAAGTCGCCTTTAAAATCCAGTCTGCTTGTGCACAACAGACCGCCCACACTCCGCGGCGTGCCAGCAATCCGCCCCGAAATGGCCCCGGCAAGAGACAAGCCGGCATGATGTCGACGCATCTTAGGCCCAGGTTCCCCCTAGGGGAGCCGCTTTCGGATCTGTGCCCAGCATTGTCGACGTCGCGCGGTTTCCAGTTCGCAGCGTCCGGTGCTTTTTGACACAGGAGGAATAGATGTCGATTGCAACGCGTATTGCAGCGGTTGCGCCGCGCTGGCGCTCCATCGCTTCCGAAGTTCTGGCTTGGACCCACAATACTCTCATGATGGTGGGCTTTTTCGTGGTTGCTGCCGGGTTGTACCTCTACGCTCAGCCACGCGCGCTGACGACGCTCGAGCATGGCGTCAGCCAGTGGGAGGCCGCGCGCAAGGCCGCACTGGATGAGTTGCGTGCGCTGGGCCAGCCGCAAGCCGCCGAGGCTGCCACGCCACCGGCTCCAGCGGGTGCCGGGCCTGCGCTGACCCATGCCCAGCTTGCGGTTGCGGACTGGTTGTCGCGACGCTACAACATTGCCCCGTTGGCAATGCGCCAGCTGGTCAGCAGCGCCTGGCAGGTAGGTCGCCAGGAACACCTGGAGCCGACCCTCATCCTGGCGGTGATGGCCGTCGAGTCGTCGTTCAACCCTTACGCGCAAAGTGCTGTTGGCGCCACTGGATTGATGCAGGTGATGGCCAAGATCCATAGCGACAAGTTCGCGCCCTATGGCGGCACCGACGCAAGCATCGATCCTGACGCGAACGTCCGTGTCGGCGCGCTGGTGCTCAAGGATGCCATCGCGCGCGGCGGATCGCTCAAGGCGGGGTTGCGAATGTATGTCGGCGCGTCGTCGAGCGCGACAGAAGGTGGCTACGCGACCAAGGTGCTGTCCGAGCAGGCACGGTTGTTGTCGGTTGCAGCCGGGGGGCACGTGCCGTTGAACACGCCGATGACGGCTGCCGCGCCATCGTCCGCTTCGCCGCGCCAGTCCCGGCAGTCCGCCGCCTGAGCCGCTAAAATAACCGAATTGCGCGACTGGCGATAAGGCGCCTTGCGGCGGGCCCCGGTTTCCGGGTCCGGAACACGACGCAGGCGTCGAGGTGGAGCCACCACCGGGAAGCGCAAGAGATCGCCGCCGTTCGCCTGGGCTCTCCGACGGTACCTGTGCGCTTGGATGCGCGGCAGGTGCCCTTCCACGCAGCCTGCAAGGAACCCATTCATGTTTGACAGCAACATCACCATTGCACAGGCCGACCCCGAGCTGTGGTCAGCCATCCAGAGCGAGAACAAGCGCCAGCACGATCACCTCGAGCTGATCGCGTCGGAAAACTATGCTTCGCCAGCGGTGATGGAGGCGCAAGGCACGCAACTCACCAACAAATACGCCGAGGGCTATCCGGGCCGTCGCTACTACGGCGGCTGCGAGTTCGTCGACGTTGCGGAATCCCTTGCCATTGACCGCATCAAGCGTGTCTTCGGCTCCGAAGCCGCGAACGTGCAGCCTCACTCCGGTGCGCAGGCCAACGAGGCCGTGTTCCTGGCGTTTCTCAAGCCCGGCGACACCGTGATGGGCCTGAGCCTGGCCGAAGGTGGGCATCTGACCCACGGCATGCCGCTGAATATCAGCGGCAAGTGGTTCAACATCGTCCCGTACGGACTCGATGCAAACGAGGAAATCGACTATGCGCAGATGGAGGCGCTCGCGCGTCAACACCGTCCCAAGCTGGTGATCGCCGGTGCCTCGGCGTACAGCCTGCGCATCGACTTCGCGCGTTTCGCCGCCATCGCCAAGGAAATCGGCGCGATTTTCATGGTGGATATGGCGCACTACGCAGGGCTGATCGCTGCCGGGGTCTATCCCAATCCGGTGCCGCACGCCGACGTCGTGACCTCGACCACGCACAAGACCCTTCGCGGTCCGCGCGGCGGCATCATCCTGATGAAGGCAGAGCACGAGAAGGCAATCAATTCCGCCGTGTTTCCGGGCCTTCAGGGTGGTCCGCTGATGCACGTCATCGCTGCCAAAGCCGTTGCGTTCAAGGAAGCCCTGGATCCATCGTTCAAGACCTACCAGCAGCAGGTCCTCGCAAATGCGCAAGCGATGGCGCAGGCATTGCAGGAACGTGGCTTGCGCATCGTCTCGGGTCGAACCGAAAGTCATCTGATGCTGGTGGACTTGCGTGCCAAAGGCATCACGGGGAAGGAAGCGGAGGCCCTGCTCGGTCAGGCACACATCACGGTGAACAAGAACGCCATCCCTCATGATCCGCAAAAGCCGATGGTCACTTCGGGCATCCGCATCGGCACGCCGGCCATGACGACGCGCGGCTTCAAGGAGGTTGATGTTGTGCACGTGGCCCACCTCATTGCCGATCTGCTCGATGCGCCGCAGGATGGGGCGGTGATGCAGCGCGTGCGCAGCGAGGTTGCCAGACTCGCTGACGCGTTCCCGGTGTACGGGGGCTGAGACCTCAGGCGGTCGCCCCGGCGGCGTAGCCCGCCGGGTTTGCCTGCTGCCAGCGCCAGGCGTCGGCGCAAATCTGTTCCAGACCGCGACGCGCCTTCCAGCCCAGCAACCGCTCCGCGGCGCTCGGGTCGGCCCAGCAGGCAGCGATGTCGCCTGCGCGCCGGGCGACAATCTCGTAGGGAAGTTCGCGTCCGATGCTGCTGCTGAAAGCGCGAACCATCTGCAGCACCGAATACCCCTGGCCTGTGCCAAGGTTCAAGGTGAACATGCCGTCGTGCCGTCGCAGATGGCGAAGAGCGGCGACATGGCCTTCAGCCAAGTCCATCACGTGGATGTAGTCGCGCACCCCAGTGCCATCCGGGGTTGCCCAGTCACCACCGAAAATACGCAGGCTGGCTAGCCGTCCAACCGCCACTTGTGTGACGTAGGGCAGAAGGTTGTTCGGCACTCCGCGTGGGTCTTCACCCATGGTCCCGCTTTCATGCGCTCCGACGGGATTGAAATAGCGCAGGCAGCCGATGCGCCATCGCGGCTCGGCATGCTGCAAGTCGCCGAGGATTTCCTCGATCATCAGTTTGCTGCGGCCGTATGGGTTCGTGGCGCGCAAGGGAAAATCCTCGCGGATGGGAACACTCGCGGGGTCGCCATAGACGGTCGCGGATGAGGAAAAAATCAGTTGGTCGACCCGCGCTTCACGCATGGCGTTCAACAGGGTGACGGTTCCGAGGACGTTGTTTTCGTAGTAGCGCAGCGGCTGTTCGACAGATTCGCCAACCGCTTTCAGTCCCGCGAAATGGATCACCGCCTGCACGGATTCCGATACAAGCGCCTGCCCCAGTGCCGCCGCATCCCGAACGTCTGCCTCGATGAGGGGGGGGCGAACTCCCGTGATGGATTCAACCCGTGCGAGGGACTCCGCACTGCTGTTGCTCAGATTGTCATACACGACGGGCTTGAAGCCGGCTTCGATCAGGGCCACGCATGTATGCGAGCCAATGTAGCCGGCGCCGCCGGTGACGAGAATGGTGTCTGGCATGGTGTGTCGTTGCATGCGCACGGCCCTGCGCCGCGCGACGCTCAACATGCTGGCCGACACGCCTTCTGACGCGGGGCGTTTGACGTTTGATGGTGGGGGCACAAGGATTCGAACCTTGGACCTACTGATTAAGAGTCAGCTGCTCTACCAACTGAGCTATACCCCCGACAAGCCCGACATCATAGCATGCGGATGGTGATTTTGAAAAGGTCATGGTTTTCGACGTCTCCCCGAACGCATGCTTTGGATTCCGGTGGCTCATGAAGAGAAGTCGAACTCCTGCTGCAGGGTGTCAGCATTGCCATCTTTCTGCAGTGCGCTTGCTCGCACCCCCAGCAAACGCAGTTTGCGCACCATCCCGACGCGCTTGAGGCAGACCCCGGCGACGCGCCGAATCGTGACAGCGTCCTGCGATGCCACCTGCATGGAAAGGTCGCGGGTGACGGTGCGGAAGTCGTCGAAGCGAAGTTTTACGCCGATGGTTCGGGCGGTGTAGCCCTTGCGATGAAGGTCAGCGGCAAGACGCTCGCACAAATGCGTGAAAATGTTCCCGAGCACGGCACGGTCGCGTACCGCATGGAGGTCGCGCTCGAACGTGGTTTCGCGACTGAAGGACTTGGGTTCACTCTCGGTGATGACGGGGCGGGAGTCCACGCCGTGGGCAGCGTCGACAAGCCAGGCGGTATAGGCGGCGCCGAAGTGTGCGCGCAGCAACGCGGGGGCGGCGCGTGCGAGATCGCCCACCGTGTTGACACCCAGTCCGGCGAGAATGACCCCGGCCTTGGGGCCGATACCATTGACGCGGCGGACGGAAAGCGGCCAGATACGCGCCTCGACATCCCGCATGTGGAGAATCGTGATGCCGTCCGGTTTGTCGAGCTCGGATGCGATCTTTGAAAGCAATTTGTTTGGCGTGATCCCGATCGAGCACGTCAATCCGGTTGCCTCGCGAACAGTCTGCTTGATCCGTCGCGCCAGTGTGTGGCTATCGTCTGGCAACGACGTGAGATCGATATAGATTTCATCGATGCCACGATCCTCGATCGCAGGCGTGATGTCGGCCACTGCCGCCTTGAACGCGATCGATGCCTGCCGGTAGGCGTCGAAGTTGGCAGGCAGGAGAACGGCGTCGGGTGCCAAGGCCGCAGCTTTCATCAGGCCCATGCCCGAATGCACGCCAAATGCGCGTGCTTCATAGGTGGCGGTCGTGACGACGCCCCGCCCCGTATAGGCGCGCAGGCGTGCGTCGGGTCCGGCTTTGGTGCCGGCATGGCGCATGCCGTCGCTGCGTCCGCCAACGACGACGGGTTGACCGCGGAGATCGGGCCGACGCAGCAATTCCACGGACGCGAAAAACGCGTCCATGTCCAGGTGGGCGATGCGGCGAATGACAGACGTCACGGTACGGCAAACCATCGGGTCGGTCCAGAGCGTAAAGATATCCCAGCGCCGACGGAACCGGCCGGCGCCATCGGGAAGTCGACCACCGACGTTGTGAAGGCATTGTGCGGTATCCTCTTCGCATCGGGGGCCCTGCCGATGCGCGCTGGATGCGCGCCATGTCGGCGGAGGCGATGCAATGAGGAAGGGTTGGGTGTCTCATCAGCTTCAGCGCTGCTGTGCTCGTGTGCGCGGGTTGCCGACGGCTCCGGTTGACATGATGCTGATGGTCCATGGCTGCGCTTCGCGCTGCCATGGAAGCATGCCCGGCCGTGGACCGACTTTTCACGAGACCGCCGTCCGATGTCCGAGCCCGACGTTGCGCTTTACCTCTGCACCGCTTCACCAAGTCGGGCGCAGCAGCGTGCCGCGGCCGCGGTCATCGTCGGCTCGCTGATCGTATTCCTCATTGCCGCCCCGTTTGCGAGGGTGCAGCTGGCGGACGAACAGGCTTTTCTTCCCGCCGTCCAGTCGGCCTACATCGTCGTGATGCTGGTCGCCACGGTGCTGTTGTTCGGCCAGTTCGCGATGCTGCCGTCTGCGGCACTACTCACGCTGTTGGCCGGGTATGTGTTCGCGACCTTGATGGCGGTGATGCATGCGCTCGCGTTTCCTGGCCTGATCGCTCCGGATGGCATGTTTGGCAATGCGTCGGAAGGAACCGCCTGGTTGTACTTTCTGTGGCACGCTGGCTACGCGCTTTTTGTCGCCGCGTATGCGCGCCGCGCGGGTTCTCGGGTTGAACTGATTGCACGGGCCCGCGCCTGGCCCTTGGCATGGGTGATCGTCGGAATCGCGGTTCCCGTGCTGGTGGCGTTGACGACATGGGTGGCGGTGTCGCCAAGCGCGCACCTGCCAGGCCTGATGCACGGGAACCAGGATGGGCCGGGGAAGCTCGCCGTTGCAGTTGCAACCTGGACCATCGGCGTGTTCGCCCTGGCGGTGCTGTGGCGCAAACGGCCTCGCTCCCTGCTCGATCTCTGGTTGATGGTCGCAGTATGCGCGGATTTGTTCGATACCACGCTTGCCGCGGTACTCAACCATGCGCGCTACGACGCAGGCTGGTACGCCGGGCGGGTTTACGGCGTACTGGCCGGCGGTGCGGTGCTGGTGGTGCTGCTGTACACCAACGCCGACCTCTATATGCAGCTTGCGCGCCTGCGCGGCATTGAGCGCCTGCGCGCACAGGAACGACTGCTCGAAAGCGAGGGGCGCTTTCAGGCCACGTTCGAACAAGCCGCCACCGGTATCGCGCTGGTCTCACCGGCTGGGCACTTCCTGCGCGTGAACGCCCGGCTGTGCGGGATCGTTGGCTATACCGCAGATGAATTGTTCGCGCGCACGTTCCAGAACATTACCCATCCCCCCGACCTTGAGGATGATCTCACGCAGCTCCAGCGTTTGGCCGAAGGATTGATCGCACGCTATACGCTTGAAAAACGCTATGTTCACAAGGATGGTCATCTGGTCTGGGTCAACCTCACCGCGTCCGTCGTTCGTACGCTGCATGGCACGCCCGATTACTTCGTCGCGGTCATCGAGGACATCTCGGCTCGTAAGGCGGCCGAAGCGGCGCTGAACGAGAGTCAGGAGCGACTGCAGCTCTTGATCGATCACGCACCTGCGGCGCTTGCCATGTTTGATCGCCAGATGCGCTACCTGGCCGTGAGCCGGCGTTGGATCGACGACTATGGACTCCGCGATCGATCCCTCATCGGGCATTGCCACTACGACGTGTTCCCTGAAATCGGCGCGCGTTGGAAGGCGGTGCATGCGCGCGCGCTTCGAGGCGACGTCATCCGCTCCGACGAGGATCAATTCGAGCGTACCGACGGTACTTCGCAGTGGTTGCGGTGGGAGGTTCGTCCGTGGCGAGGTGCAGACGGGGAGATCGGTGGAATCGTGATCTTCACCGAGGATACGACGCACCTGGTGGAGGCGAAGCGGGTCATCGTCGAGCTCAACGCGGACCTGGAGCGCCGCGTGTCCGAGCGCACGGCAGAGTTGACTGCGGCCAATGCGGAGCTCGACGCGTTTGCCTACGCGGTGTCCCATGACCTGCGCGCGCCATTGCGGGCGATGAATGGATTCGCGCAGGCGCTGCGGGAAGATCTTGGGCCGAGGCTGCAGGATGAGACGCGCGAGGATCTGGACGAAATCATGGCCGCGAGTCGACGGATGGGGCGATTGATCGACGGGATTCTGGCCTTGTCGCGGACCTCGCGCGGCGAACTCGTACGCGAGCGTGTCGACATCTCTGCAATGGCCACGCGCCAGCTCGCGGATCTCGTCGCGCGCGAACCCGTGCGCCGGGTCGAGTGGACGGTGGACTCCGGACTCAGCGTCGAGGGTGATGTTCGCATGCTCGAGTGCGCCATGTTCAATCTTCTGGACAACGCGATGAAGTACACAGCCAGGGTGAGTCGGACCCAGATCCGCGTCGACAGCGAAATCCGGGATGGGAGACGCTGGATTTGCGTACGTGACAATGGCGCAGGTTTCGACATGGCCTTTGCCCAGCGTCTGTTCAAGCCATTCCAGCGGCTGCACCGCCAGGACGAGTTCCCGGGAATCGGCATCGGTCTGGCCACGGCACAGCGTATCGCGCGCAGACACGGTGGAGAAATTCGCGCCTGTAGTGAACCGGATCGGGGCACCGTCTTTTGTCTTTACTTGCCGGATTCCGGCCCGGGGGCCGCATGACGCAGATGGAGTTATTGCTTCTGGTTGAAGACAATCTTCAGGATGAAAAGCTCACCTTGCGTGCGCTGCGCAAGGCCAACCTGGCCAACCGCGTCGATGTCGTGCGCGATGGGCAGCAGGCACTCGACTATCTGTTTCGAACCGGCGACTTCGCGGGACGCCCCGATACGCTGCCGGCTGTGGTACTCCTCGATCTCGGATTGCCACGGCTGTCAGGACTGGAGGTGCTCCAGCGTCTGCGGGCCGACCGCCGCACGGCACTGGTCCCGGTTGTCATCCTGACCTCGTCCGACGAGGCGCAGGACCGGTTGCAGAGTTATCGGATCGGTGCCAACAGCTTTGTCCGAAAACCGGTTGATTTCGCCGAGTTTGCCCAGACCGTCGTGAGCCTCGGTGTCTATTGGCTGCTGGTGAACAAGTCACCTTTCGGATATGGAGCATTCGGATCGGGTTGACAGCCCGGCCCGGGAGGGCCCTGGAAGCTAAACTGAAAAGTTGCACCGATGCGGCAGCGTGCCGCGTCCATGAATCCACTCGCAAGAAATGCATCGCATGGCGCATGCCACACCCTTGAAAAAGACTGCTTCCCCGATGCGCTGCGGCCAGTTGTTCTGGATGTTCACGCACATCACCATGCTCGGCTTCGGCGGCGTCCTTCCCTGGATGTATCGCGTGCTGGTTGATCAACGCCATCTTCTCTCCGCCGAGGAGTTTCGCGCATTGCTGGCTCTGGGTCAGGTGCTGCCTGGGCCGACGATCTGCAATATGGCAGTCATGGTCGGTTACCGCCATGCTGGAGTGGCCGGTGGCGCAAGCGCACTGACGGGCATGATGCTCGGTCCCATGGTTTTGGTGATTCTGCTCGGAATGGGCTATGAAGCGCATGGGCACTCCCCATTGCTGGCGTCGGTGCTGACGGGCATGTCGGCGGTTGCTGCCGGTTTGATTGTGGTGATGGCTTTGCGCATGGCTGCCGGTTTGCCACGTCAGTGGCGCAGCGTTTTGCTGGCGGTGCTGGCGCTCGTGGGTATTGCCGTGCTGCATCTCGCGCTCTGGCTGGTTCTCGCCGGACTGGCACCCGTCGGGATGCTGTTGTTACGAGGCGATCGGCGTGGATCGGAGCCTTGATCATGTCCAATCGCCTGCTGGTTTCCTGGGCCATCTTCAAATATTTCTGTGCGATCTCGATGATGGCCGTGGGCGGCGGGGTTGTCTCGCTGACCCCGCAGATTTACCGCTTCGTGGTGATTGAGCATCACTGGTTGCGTCCACAGGACTTCGTGGCTGCGTTCAGCATTGCGCAGGCTGCACCCGGTCCGAATTTTCTGTACGCCACCCTGATTGCGCTGCAGGCCGGAGGCGTACTGGCTGCGGTAGGGGCCACCGTCGCGCTCGTGGTGCCACCGGCGCTGCTGACGCTGCTCGCGCTCATGGTGCGGCTGCGCGGGCGTGCGCGTCGCGTCATGGACCTGCTGCGGATTTCGCTTTCCCACGTGGCCGTGGGCATGATGCTGGCGACGGCGATCGCGCTCGTGGGTGCCGCCGACACCGGCTGGGCCACGGCGGCGCTGACCGCGCTGACGGTCGTGGCCGTGATGCGCTGGAATGCGCATCCGCTGGCCTTGATCGGCCTCGGTGCGTTGTGCGGATTGTTTCTGGGTTTGCATGCTTGAGCCCATCACAACCGCCAGAACGTGCGTCATCGTCACCCTAGGCGGGCGCAGATCACCCGTATCATGGAACGTCGAATTCTCCAATCGCAGGATCGGACCATGAAGTCGGCCTACATGCGTTTTTTGAGTCTCGCAAGAATGGCCGCCACGCTGCCCGGCGTGCCAGCGCTCGACCCCGTGGAAGAGCGGCTGCTGAACCAGTTCGCATCATTCTGGGGCAACGACTATGCGCCGACGGTCCTCGAGGCGCTCGACATCGACGAAGGCATTTCGCGCCGTACCGTGCAGCGACGCATTGATGGTTTGCGCAGCAAGGGAATGATTCGCTACGAATCAGACCCGAGGGATCAGCGGATCAAGCGTATTGCGCCGACCGATCTTGCTGAAAAATACTTCTCCCGCTACGACCAGCTGCTGCGTTCAGCCGCGCGCAATTCGGGATCTTGACGAATTCTTCATCGTTCCTGTTTGAACCACCCGCAGCGAGAGACGCGGCGGCAATCGCGCTCACCGCGCTCCTCTGGATCGGCGCGTTTTATCTGAACGCATGGGCATTTTCGTCGGCTGAAAAGACCGCGTTTGTCAGCCTGATTTTTCTGCCTGCTGGCGTCCGGATCCTCGCCGTCCTGATTGCTGGCTGGCCTGCAGCAATCGGACTCTTTCTGGGTTCGCTCGTGACGGCGACGCCGATCTGGCACCTTCCCGCCGCCATCATTCCCGGCTTCGTTTCATCGCTGGGGCCCGCCGCGGCAGTCTTCGTCGGCACCCGGTCCATGCGCTTGCGCGACGATTTGCGGGGAATCAACGTTCGCCAGATGGCGATCATCTCCATTGCTGATGGCATGTTCAACGCGATTCCAAGCAACGTGTTCTTTTGGATGCAGCATCGGATCATCACGCCGTGGCGAGACATTGCGCCAATGTTCGTCGGCGACCTCCTCGGCACCTTCGCCTTGCTCTATTTTGGCGCGATCGTGTTTCGGCTGGTGTTGCGCATGGGTTCGCGGTAACGCTGGAGCCTGTCAATCGTGGTTGCGATCGGCAACCAATGCAATGCCGCTGTGAAGACGTGAAAATGCAGCGTGTATTGTAAAATGCGGGGCTTCGCAATGTCGTGGGCGCTTGGGATATATTCATGAAACCGAATAACCAAGGATTTGCGCTGCAATGGAGCGATGCGCTCGCGACAGGCTTGGCGGTGGTGGATGAGCAACATCAGCAACTGATCGAGATCTATAACAGGGCGGTCCTGGCGCAGGCGGGAGATTCGCAGGGCGATGCCCATCATCTCCTTGACGAGTTGCTGAACTATACGAAATACCATTTTCGTGAAGAGTCAAGCTTGATGCAGCAGTGGGATATTGAGCCATCCCACTGCGAGGCGCATCTGCGCGCCCATGAGAGTTTTGTTGCTTTTCTCAAAAAGGCGCAGCTGGTCGCCAGAAACCACCCCGCTGATATCACGATTGATATCCTTGCGTTTCTCGCGCAGTGGCTGTTGCATCATATTGCAGGAGTCGATGCGCGCATGGGGCGGGAAATTCTTGCGCTTCAGGACAAGGCCGCAAATAAAATATCGACGAACGCCTCGGCGATCGACCACAGTCACGAAAAGATGATTGATGTCGTTAGTCAGCTGAGTGATGCACTGGGGCAAAAGACGTTTGATTTGCTGGATCAGCAGCAAAAAATCCTTGACTTGCAAAGTCTGTACCGCGCACTCCTGATGTCCGGGGATACGCTGGTTCACAGTCGTTGCGAAAGGGAAATGTTGGCGAGCCTTTGTTCGAAGTTGACCCAGGATACGCCTTTCCATACAGTCTGGGTGGGTCGTCCAGGGTTGTCCGGTGTGTTTGACGTGCTGGCCCTCGCTGGCGATGGCGCACAGCAAGTCGAGGATTCACCACCGCGATTGACCGATGATGCCCGAGCGTCGGTCGTTGTTCAGGCTTGGACGCGGAAACAAACCGTCGTCTGCAATGATGCCCTGGCTGACCCTGATCTGGCGCCCTGGCATGCGGGATTTGCCCAGCATCAATGGCTCAGCATTCTGGCGCTGCCATTGATTCGAAACCAGGAAGTATGGGCGGTTTTGGCATTCGCCGCGGCGCGTCGTGATGCCTTTGACGAGCGAACGTTGGAAGTCTGCACACGCATTTCGGCGCTGATCGGGTTTGGCTTGGATGAAATTGATTTGAAGGCGCGGATTCGGGTCTTGCAGGAGCAGGAGGCGCGGATGGCGCGCACGGACGCATTGACGGGTTTGCCGAACCGGCTCGCCTTTGACGAATACTTTTCTCAGGCCCTTGCTCGCACACGTCGCCGTGGGACGACGCTGGTTGTGGGAATGCTTGACCTGGATGACTTCAAACCCGTGAATGATCGGTTTGGGCATGCCGTGGGGGATATGCTACTGCGGGATCTGGCGCAGGCACTTCGTGAGCGGTTGCGCGAAACTGATTATCTTGCGCGCCTGGGCGGTGATGAGTTCGTCGTGTTGTTTGAGGATTTGAGTCCAGGTCATGACGATTCCGAACTCGGCGCAATGCTGGATCGGCTGCACTCGGCGGTCGAGGTACCGTTCGACCTTGGAGAGAGCCGAAGCGCGAAAATCGGTATGACGCTGGGTTTGGCCTGCTATCCGGGAGACGGTGGCGAAGCCGATGCCCTGCTTCGCGCCGCCGACGTTGCGATGTACGCCTGCAAGGCGCGCAAGGGAGCGCGGGACCGGTGGTGGGAGATGCGCCTAGCGGGGTTGGATCGAGGTGATCTCAAGCCAATTGTTGCAACGCACCGAGCATTGCAAAGTGGGGCTTCCACTGCCCCGATATCGACTGACCGGGTGGGGCCGGGCGCGGTCGTGGAGGACATCGTCGGGGCATTTTTCGAGGGGCTCGGCGAAAGTCCTGCATTCGACGCCATCCTGCGTCGCCTGAGCGCGAATCAACTCGATCAACTCAAAAGAGCGCAGGAGTCACGTCTGATCGCCCTGCTGGCGCAAGGCAAGGCAGGGCAGGGATTGGCGTGACGTTTTCGCGGATCCGGCTGCGGCGCGTCAGCGTGTCCGGGCGGCGTCCGCCGCGTGCTGTTGCCGCGCCTCACGGGCACTGAGCAGCCCCAGCATCGAGCTTGACAATCAAGCAACAAAACGAAATAAAAGTAACGAAACATCGGTTGTAATAACATGGGAAAAAATCCCTGATAACGTGTTGCTTCGAGGCATGCGGCGCAGTCTCAAGTCAACATCAATCCGGAGGTCACGATGTATCAAGCAACCCTTGCCGACGCAGCAGCAGCGGCACCGTCCACCGCCACCGCCATGAAGATGGCGCCCGCCGACTGGTCGCAGCGCATCGTGCGTGCGAAAAAGGCCTACAGTGTGCGGCGCAGCGATCTGACCCGCACCGAGGACCTGCGCGTGTGCGCAGAAGCGCCGCGTGCCGGCGACCTCGTCCTTGCGCGCGTGACCCAGTTGGGAATGCACCAGCACCTTGAATCTGCCGACGGTCGGCGTCAAAAGCTCTGGCCTGGCGACGACATCGTCGTGGCGTACGGTGAGCGCTATGCGCCTGATCAGTTCGAGGCCATCGTGCCAGACGACCTCTCGCCTTGCCAGCTGGTGGCCGGGGGTGGTGTCGCCGCCAGGGTGCTGACCCGCCATGCGAGCATCAAGCCCGCCACGCAGATCGAGCCACTCGGGTTGCTCGCCGATGCGCATGGCGTGCTCAACCTTCAGCGCGCTGCGCTGGGAGAGGCGCGGGGCCGGGCCCCGTTGGTCATTGCGGTTCTGGGCGCCAGCATGAACGCGGGCAAGACCACGACCGCGGCTCACATCATTGCCGGATTGAGACGGGCGGGATTGCGCGTCGGGGCGGCCAAGATCACGGGCACCGGGGCCGGCGGCGATCGCTGGTTGATGTGCGATGCCGGGGCGTCACCTGTTCTTGATTTCACTGACATGGGCTTTGCATCGACAGCCGGACTGGCGTCGAGCACGGTTGAGACCATTCTCGCCAACCTGAACGGTCACCTCGCCTGCGCTGCTGTCGATTGCGCGGTGATCGAGGTTGCGGATGGCGTGCTGCAGCGCGAGACGTCGGCATTGGTGCAATCGCACCGATTCACCAAATATGTCGACGCGGTGGTGTTCGCCGCGCCGGATGCACTCAGCGCGATCGCTGGCGTGCGATGGCTCGAGGAGCGTGCACTGCCAGTCGTCGCAGTCAGTGGTGTGCTGACGGCCTCTCCGTTGGCCAGCCGGGAAGCGGCGGCCGCCTTGACGGTGCCGACAATCACGATCGAAGAGCTTGCCACCCCTTCGGTGCTGTTCAAGATCCTGCCCAAAGTCCCTCAACTTCTCGATCATGCAAACCGGTATCGATGACCAGGCGTGGCGCAGCTTTGGTTCACTGCGGTATCGGTTTCAGAGCGCTCCTGAAGCTTGTCAGGCAAGCGCTGTGCTGGTTGCGGTTCACGGTGTGCGCCGCGACGT
>DAICZP010000135.1 GCA_027311065.1 Thiomonas sp.
GCACCAGGCGCGCCGTCTCGGCATCCAGGGTCGAATTGAGAAACGCGGCACGCAACCCAAGCTCCCGCAGCGCTGCGACCTGATCCTGCATCAAGGCAATGAGGGGCGAGACCACGATTCCAAGACCTTCACGGATCAAGGCAGGAATCTGGTAACAGAGGGATTTTCCACCTCCGGTTGGCATCAGTACCAAGGCGTCGCCACCGGCGACGACATGGTCGATGACCTCTCTTTGCATGCCGCGGAACGCGGGGTAGCCCCAGACGTGCTGCAACAGTTGCAAGGCATCAGGCACGGGGGCTTGGGGTGCGTTCATGATGAAAGCCTACCAAGCCCCGCATTCCCCGCGGCTGCGGCGGGGGAGCCTCGCAAGGGTCACGGGCTCAGATTGCTGGCATGCGCAGCAAGTCACGCGCATCGTCCGCGACCGCGTATTGCGACGCGACGATATCCTGGCGCTGCCTGCCGAGACCCTGGATTTCAAGTTCAACGACGTCGCCAGGATGGAGAAAGCGGGGTGGCTTGCATCCCATGCCGACGCCGGCGGGCGTACCGGTGGCGATGAGATCCCCGGCTTGCAGCGTCATGAAGTGGCTGAGATAGCTGACAATTTGCGCGACGCTGAAAATCATGTCGCGGGTGTTGCCGTGCTGCATGCGCGTCCCGTTGACATCGAGTGTCAACTCCAACGTCTGAGGGTCGGGGACGTCGTCCGCGGTCACGAACCACGGTCCGACCGGTCCGAAGCCGTCAAGCCCCTTGGACTTGTCCCATTGGGAGCCACGCTCAAGCTGGAATTGACGCTCCGACACGTCGTGCACGGTGCAGTAGCCAGCCACATGCGTCAATGCGTCGCGCACGCTGACGTAACGTGCCGTGCTGCCGATGACCACGCCAAGCTCGACCTCCCAATCCAGTCGGGTCGAATGCGGCGGCTGCGCGATGGGGTCGTACGGCCCCGCAAGACAGTTGGTCCACTTGTTGAACACCACGGGTTCGACGGGAAGTGCCAGTCCTGCTTCCGCCGCGTGGTCCCGGTAGTTCAGGCCGATACCAATGAATTTGCCGACGCCTGTGAATGGCACCCCGAGGCGCGGATGCCCTGGCACCAGCGGCAGCGCGTCGGGGTCGACACTGCGCAGCGCGCGCTGGCCGCTGGGACTGTAGACGTCGGGTCCGATGTCGGCGACGACGTCGCCGAGACTTCGCAGGCGCCCCTCGGCATCGATCAGGCCAGGTTGTTCACGGCCATCAGGGCCGTAGCGGACGAGCTTCATGGGTTTGACACTCCGGGTTCGTGGTGGCAGGGATTGTTCACGCAAATACCAAATCGTGCACAGGCGCGGTGTGATCGTGGTGGCGGCTGCGGCATGCCTGGCGCCCTCGAGCGCCAGGCATGGATAAAGTGGGCGAACGCAAGTGCATCGATCAAAATGCCCTATGCTTGAGGCGCGCAACCATCGCATTTTTACAAAAATGCTCGCGCTTTCAGCGCTTTGGCTGACATTTCGCACGGCTAATGGCATTTTCGCTGATAAATTCAAGTTTACGAACACACGCGACCGACGCCAACGCATTGCCTATGCTTCAACCGCTTGCCCCGCATCGATTTGGCCGACGCCTGTCGGGGGTGCTGCTCCTGGTTGCGACGATTCTCGTCGCCTTGGCATCTCCCGACGCGGCCGCGCTGGTTCTGGAGCCAGCACAGTCGCACGCTGTGTTGGGCAAGCCCCTGCACGTCGTCATTCCGGTGGGCATGGAGCAGTCGCAGCAGCTTGATCCTGCGTGCGTCGAGGTCCGGCTCGACGCCGGCGATCGCATGGTGAATGCCGGGCAACTCACGGTCGCGGTTCATCAGGTCGATGCAACTCACGCGCGGATTGCGCTGCGCACGCGCACGCCGATGACCGAGCCCTATGTCGTGCTGACGCTGAAGCTCCTCTGCCACTACCAGCGTACGCAGCAATACACCTTGCTCGTCGACCCCGCATCTCCGGAGTTGCCGGTTGTGGACGACGCGGTCGGCGATACGGGTTCGGGCGCCGCACCGGCGCCGGCAGCGGTGGCGGTCTCGCCGGTGGCGCCTGCGGAGCCGCGCCAGGCCGCCGCGCGGAGCGCCCGGCGGCACCGTGGTGACATCCGTGTCAGGCGTCACATGGAGCTGCGGCATGCCAGGCCAGCCGCGCGGGTGGCACGCGCCGCTCCTGCCAGGCGCATGCCTCGCGCTCCCGCGCGGGTTGAACCGGCAGCACCAGCGCAAAGCCAGCTCAAGCTCGACTGGTTGTCGGCGGCGCTGGTTCCGGCACCCCAACTGCAGCTGACCCAGGCAATGGTGCCAGCCGCGGCGCCGGCGTCACCTGCAAGCCGTGCCGAGGCGGCTGCGATGCGTGACCTGCTCATGCGTGGGGATGGAGTGCGCAGGATCAGTCGCAAGATTGCAGACCTCAACGCACGACTTGCATCCCTCGACGCATGGCGTGCGCAGCAAATGCGTGGATCCTCCCGACTCGCGGCGTCCTCTGCTCAGGACAGCACTAACGGCATCTGGCTGTACAGCCTGGCCGCCCTTGCGGTGGTGTTCGCAGGCTTGAGCGTGTGGTTGTGGCGCGAGCGTGGCCGCGCGCAGCCGGAGCAGATCGCGTGGTTCGCCTCTGAGGAGGCGTCGGATGAAGCGGCGCGGGCACAGCGTGCGCGCGGACGCGCCGCGGCGCCCGCGGCGACTCCGGCCAATCCGGGACAGCCACGTCGTCCCATCCGGCCCGATCCTGAACGGGAGGGCCCGTCGACGTGGCCACCCCGCGTCGAGCGCGCGAGGGCTCTGGTTGCCGTGACCGCGGCTACCAGTGCCGTGCCGCTGGCCGCGTCTGCGCCCCCGGCAACGCAAGGCGCCAGTCTGGATCGCGAGGTATTCTCACGCCCTCTCTCGGGCCAGGAGCAGGTTCAGGTCGATGAGATGATGGACATCGGCCACCTCGCTGATTTCTTCATCGGCATCGGTAATCTCGAGCAGGCGGTCGAGGTCATGCGCAAGGCCTTGAGCGACCGCAGCGACGGCATGCTGGCACTGCCGTACCTCTATCTGTTCGACCTCTACCGCCAGATGGGCCGCAAGGATGACTACGTGGCCTTGCTCGAACAATTTGCCCATCGTTTCAACGTTCACATCCCCGCCTGGGACGAGGCAATGCCCGAGGCCTCGCGCGATCTCGAATCCTACCCGCGTGCGATCGCGCTGATTTGCGAGACCTGGGATCTTCCACCGATGGTCACGGTGATCGAGCGCATGCTGCTGGACGATCCCAACAAGCCGCGTGTCGGCTTCGATCTTCCGGCGTATCGCGATCTGCTCGATCTCTACGCTATCGCGCGCGATCTGGCGCGCAACCCGGCACAGGAAGCAGACCCCGAGCCTTCGCAGGTGACTGCCGCGCTCGTCCCTGCGTCTGCCGCGATGGCACCAGCAACGCCGGATGAACTGGATTTTCCATTGGACCTCGGCGCGATCGCGCAACCCGGGGTCGCTGCCAACGCGCCAACGCCCGAAGTGTCCGCGGGTTCACCCCCCGCATTGCCAGTGAAGCGAAGCTTGCCGCCGCTTGACTTCACGCTCGACGACACAGGCGTCGACGCATCGAAGGCCTGACACTGCTGTTCAGATGCATCGCTTCGCCAGGCGTTCCAGAGCTTCGTCGAGCGTCGCCTCGCGCTTGGCAAAGCAGAAGCGCACCACCCGTCGGTCTGGATCGGGTGCGGGTTCGAACGCGTCCACGGGGATGGCGGCAACGCCAATGTTCCGTGTCAGCCATTCGCAAAATGCGCTTTCCGCCATATCGCTGACATTGCGGTAGTCAACACACTGGAAATAGGTGCCCTCGCTGGGAAGGGCGCGCAGCCCGGTGGCGGACAGCCCCGCGCGGAAGCGGTCTCGTCGCGCTTGATAAAACGCCGGCAGACCGAGATAGGCTTGTGGCAGGGCACGCAAATAATGGGCGATACCGGCCTGCATCGGTGTATTGACGGTAAAGACGTTGAACTGGTGCACCTTGCGAAATTCCAGCATCAAGTGCGCCGGTGCGACCACCGTCCCCACCTTCCAGCCCGTGGCATGAAAGGTTTTGCCGAAGCTCGACACGACCATGCTACGTGCTGCGAGGTCTGGAATCGACGATGCACTGATGTGCGAACGGCCGTCGAAAACCATATGTTCGTAGACCTCATCGGCGATCAGCACGATGTCGGTGGGCCGCAGCAACGCCGCCAGGTGATGCATTTCGTCCGGGGTCCAGACCGTGGCGCTGGGGTTGTGTGGAGAATTGACGATCAGTGCGCGCGTGCGCGGCCCGATCGAGGACGCCATCGCATCGAAGTCGGGGCGGAACCCGGCGCCGAGCGCGACGTGCCGCACCACACCCCCCGCCATGGTCACGGCAGGGGCATAGCAGTCGTAAGCCGGGGTGAGAACAATGACCTCATCGCCTGGCTGGACGATCGCGAGCAGCGCGGTCAGGATTGCTTGCGTCGCCCCGGCCGTGATGGTGATCTCTTGCGCAGGGTCGTAACGGCAACCGTGAAGGTTTGCGATCTTCTCGGCAAGCACCTCGCGCAGCATGGGTAACCCCGCCATCGGGGGGTACTGGTTGTGTCCATCGCGCATCGCGGCGGACACTGCGTCGATGAGCGCAGGGTCGGGGTCGAAATCCGGAAAACCCTGGCCGAGATTGATCGCACGGCATTCCGCAGCCAATGCGGACATGCGGGTGAAAATGGTCGTGCCAACGCCAGGAAGGCGACTGACCAACGCAGGACGTCGGGAAGCGGTCATCGTGGTCATGGAACCGGCAATTCAGATGGAGAAGTTGGTGTCCCGCTCGCCGCGCAGGAACTGCTCGACGAGTTTGCGCGACAGGCGCGGAGACAGCAATTCGGTCAGAACGTAAACAAAGCCGCGCTGATAAACCCCTTGCTTGAAGGCCACGCGGGTAAGGTTGTGTCCGAAGAGATGTCCGGCGGGGCGGGCGCAAAGCTGGGCGTCGCGATCCGGGCTCAATGCCATTTCGGCGATGAGACCGACGCCTAGTTCAAGTTCCACATACGTCTTGAGCACATCCGAATCGATGGCTTCCAGCACGATGTCCGGCTTGAGTTCGTGCCGAGCGAAGGCTTCATCGATGCGACGGCGTCCGGCAAACGCGGTGCCATAGGTCACGATCGGGTAGCGCGCAAGGTCTTCGAGTGACAAGTCCTGAACGCTGTTGAGCGGATGGTTGAGCGGGGTGACGACGAGGTGCTGCCACTCGTAGCACGGAAGCGAAATCAGGCCATCCTGCTGGGAGAGACTTTCCGTGGCCAGTGCAATGTCCGCCCGTTCCTCGAGCACGGCTTGCGCCACCTGCTCGGGGCTGCCTTGCATGAGATGTACTTGCACGCGCGGGAATCTCCGGCGAAATTCGGCGATCACATGCGGAAGCTGGTAGCGCGCCTGGGTGTGCGTCGCGGCGATGGTGAGCACCCCGCTGTCCTGCGCGGCGTAATTCTGCCCGATGCGCTTGAGGTTGCCGACTTCGCGCAAGATGATCTCGACGCTGCGCAGTACTTCCTGTCCCGGCGCCGTGAGCTTGCGGATCCGCTTGCCATGTCGGCTGAAGATCTCGATACCAAGCTCGTCCTCGAGTTCGATGATGGCCTTCGATACCCCTGGTTGAGACGTGAACAAGGCGCGTGCGGCTTCAGTGAGGTTGAAGTTTCGTCGCACAGCCTCCTGCAGGAAGCGAAATTGATGCAAGTTCATGTCGCGCTGTCGTGTCAGGCCGTTCAGCCTGCTAGTGGTAGCGTACGCGCCAGACAAAGAAGCCAAGGCCCGCGCCTCCGTACAGGAAGTAAGGCAACGCTGCCGCGAGCCACGTCGGCCAACTGGCGACGAGGCCAAGACGCGAGCTCAGGACGGTCGTGAGAATGAAGCTGATTCCCAGCATGATTCCGCCGAAGACTTTCCAGCTGATTTGGCCGGATCGGGCGTGAAGATAGGCGAACGGCAGGGCCAGCAGCATCATCACCACGGCACTGAAAGGATAGAGGGTCTTGCGCCACAGTGCGATCTCGTCGCGCTGGGCGGCTTGCCCG
This sequence comes from Thiomonas sp., assembly GCA_027311065.1. Classification (GTDB taxonomy): domain Bacteria; phylum Pseudomonadota; class Gammaproteobacteria; order Burkholderiales; family Burkholderiaceae_C; genus Thiomonas_A. Next base: position 6,121 of record DAICZP010000135.1, read on the forward strand.
TTGGCACGCAGGTGCTGGACATACCGCCACAGGTCCGTCAAGGACATGTGGCTCGGATCCAGCAGCAGTGCTTCAAGCATGGCGGGTGAAACGGTGGTCGGCCAATCGAGGGCGTCGGTGTGCCGAACCCGCAACGGGGTTCCAGGTGTGGCCGGGAATGTGGTGTCGGTGACGCCGTGCAAGATCCAGTAGCCCCCATGCACGGCATCCGCGCTGCGCGCCACGACTTCGCGCGCGAGGCGAGCTTGTGCATCGATGACATAAATGCGCACATCGGCGAGCGTACCGGAGGCGGCAACACGCCCGACGTTGATCATCTGGTCATCATTCGCCCCGGTGCGATCACGCAGCCAGACGCCTGAGCGCAGCGCCGTGCCGAAGCTGCCCCCCTGGTTGCGCGCGTCCAGGGTGGCGACCAGTCGTTCGGCGGCCGGCGCCACGAATTCCCCGATGACGAACAGCAGCGCCGCAACGCACAAACCCAGGCCGACCAGATCGAGCAGGGCACGTCGCGGACTCAGGCCTGACATGCGCATGACGGTGAATTCCGACGACGCGGCGAGGCTTGCCAGCACGTAGACCGTGCCGGTGAGCACGGCGATCGGCATCGATTCGTAGGCGCGACCGGGGACCTCAAGCGCAACGTGCACCATCACTTGCGCCAGCGAATGGGTGCCGCCGCCGCTGCTCAGCCCGTTGATCACATCGAGGAAAAAAACCAGGCCGAGGAAGACGAGCAGCACCAACGCGCTGGCGGCGGCAATCTGCACGAACAAGTAACGACGCAAGGTCCGCATCGCGGGGGCGTGAAATTCAGAGGCCCGACGCGTGCGCGTCGGTCGGTGGCGCCGGCAGGCGTCGGGGCAGCAGGCCCTTGCGCGCCACCATGGCAATGAGGACGATGAAGGCCCCGCCGTGTAGCAGCAACAGCCCGCTGCCCAGCCCGAGCGCGCCGGTTTCGATCCAGTGCTGGAACGCGTTGAGAAAATTGAGGTACGTCAGGTAGATCAAGACGGCAACGATCAGTTGGATAGCACGACCCGAGCGCGGGTTGGTCGCGGCCAGCGGAACGGCCATCAACACGAGAAATAGTGAGGAAATTGGCACTCCCAGCCGCCAGGACAGTTCGCCGCGCCAGGCCGGGAACAGCGACGTCGCCAATGTCACGGTGGGGATTTCGCGACTCGGCGTGTTTGCCAGGCTGGCAGCGGTGGCGACTGGATGGGATGCGATGGTGGAAAGCCGAATCCCCATATCCTTGAAGCCGACGATACGGAAGTCCTCCTTGCCCACCGCATGTGTATAACGGTTGCCGTTGGAAAGCATCAGGTAGCGCGCAGCATCCAGCGTACCGATGCGCGCCGCCTGCGCCACTGTCACCGTCTCTTTGCCATCTTCCAGATCACGGATGAAGACGTCGCGCGCCAGACCATGGGCGTCAGCGCCGCGGCCAAGGAAGAACACCCGGCCCCCTGACGCCGATTGCCGAAACTGACCCGGCGCGGCACGCGAAAGGTCCGAGCGCTGCTCGAAGCGATCCCGTAGCGCCGTGCTCTGTCGATTTGCCCATGGCCAGGCCACGAGCGTCAGCAGAGCGATGGCCGCGAGCACAGGGGCGGCGAAACGCAGTGCACTCCCGAAATAGCGCAGCGGAGACACACCGGCGCCGGCCCAGATCACCATTTCCGCGTCGCGGTGCATGCGGGAGTAACTCATCAACACCGCAACGAACAGCGCCAGGCCGAGAATGAACTGCAGGTAACTCAAGCTGGCCAGACCGATCAACAGGAACAGATCTTGTGGATTGGCCAAACCCTCGGAGGCTTCCCCTAGAAGCCTGATGAGCATCATGGTCATCACCACCGAAAACAGCACGGTAAAGCTGCCACCAAATTGGCGTGCCATTTCACGGCGCAGCGAACGATCCAGCAACATCGCGAATTTTTGAACGAATGCGAAGGCGCAGGTCACGGACCGGCGCGCAAAAGGCACGGGCCGGCCCCGGTCGGTGCGGGACACCCGGGCGAGTGCGGTGGAATAATGAGGGTTCCCCGATGGAGCCCTCATGAAATTTAGCATAGCCCCTCTCAAGACCCTGGCCACCCTCGAAACCGATGCGTTGGTGGTATTCCTTCCCCAACCGGGAACCTCCTGTGGACTGGTCGAGGCCGGCGCCATTGACGCCATGGCGGTGGAGGCGACGCAGGATGGCGATTTTTCGGGCGCCTTGGGAACGACATACGTGCGCGCGCGTCCCGAAGGGCTCGCGGCGCGTCGTCTGGTGTTGGTGGGCCTCGGCCCGGCGCCCATCCAGCCCAGGGCGTGGCTGAAGGCTTCGCAGGCCGCTGCTGCTGCCCTCAAGAGCATGGGCGCGGTGCGTGTCCACCTGCTCGCGGCAGACGGTGAGCAGGCGCTGGCAGCACTTGCGCCGCGCGCTTTTCTCGGCGCCGCGTATCGCTACGAGGCAACCCGCAAGGCGGAGCCTCAACATGCCTACAAAGTCGACTCTGTGCATCTGCTCACGCGCCAGCCGCGCGCAAGCGCCGCGCTCAAGGAAGCCCTGGCCGTCGCGACTGCGACGCAGGCAGGAGTCGATCTTGCGCGCGGGCTGGCTGACCTGCCCGGGAACCATTGTCCACCGGAGCATCTGGCGCGCGTGGCGCAGGGACTCGCCAAGCGCCACGGTTTCAAGGTTGAAGTGCTGGGGCGCTCCGAGATCGAGCGCCTGGGCATGGGCGCCTTGCTGGCCGTGGCTCAGGGTTCGGCCCAGCCGCCGCGGTTCATCGTCCTGCGCCACGACGGTGCCGGGCGCAAGGATCCCGTGCACGTGCTGGTGGGCAAGGGCGTGACGTTCGACAGCGGTGGCATTTCGATCAAGCCCGCACCCGAGATGGACGAAATGAAATTCGACATGTCGGGGGCTGCGTCGGTGCTTGGAACCTTTGAAGCCATCGGGCAGTTGCAGACCCGCATCAACGTGGTCGGCTTGATCCCGGCCACGGAAAACCTGCCCGACGGTTGCGCCGTCAAGCCCGGTGACGTCGTCACCAGCATGTCCGGACAGACCATCGAGATTCTCAACACCGATGCCGAGGGACGCTTGATTTTGTGCGATGCGCTCACGTATGCCGAGCGTTTCAAGCCCGCATCGGTCATTGATATCGCCACCCTGACTGGCGCTTGCGTGATTGCGCTCGGCCACGTCAACAGCGGGCTGTTCAGCCCGGATGACGAATTGGCGGATGCTTTGATCAAGGCCGGCGCCAAGGCCATGGATCCGTGCTGGCGTATGCCGTTGGTTGATGAATACGCCGAAGGCTTGAAAAGCCGTTTTGCCGACGTTGCCAATATCGCGGGTCGTGCCGCGGGAAGCGTGACGGCGGCGTGCTTTTTGCAACGGTTCACCAGGAACTACCGGTGGGCGCATCTGGACATCGCGGGCACGGCCTGGAACAGCGGGGCGGAAAAGGGCGGCACGGGTCGGCCGGTCGGGCTTTTGGTCCGCCATTTGCTGGACCTCGCCAACGCGCCGCGCGCATGAATTTCCAGACCGCCAGCCCATGACGACCACCCGCGTCGAATTCCGTGTCGGCGCGCCTGACCCCCAGGCTTATGCATGTGCGCTGCTGCGTACGGCGGTGGGTCGTGGGGCTCGGTTGCTCGTGCGGCTCGATGCCTCCGACCTCGATGCCTTCAATGCACGGCTGTGGACGTTTTCCCCCACTGATTTCCTGGCCCATTGCAGGGTCGGTGATGCGCTCGAAGTGCGTTCACCCATTGTTCTGACCGATGCACTCGACCTCGGTGGCGTTCAGGGGCGCGACTGTCTTGTCAACCTCGGCGCTGCCGAACTTGAAGGCTGGAACACGCTGCCGCGTGTCATCGAGGTCGTCGGCCTTGACGCGGCCTGCAAGGATGCCGCCCGGATCCGCTTTCGTGCTTACCGGCAGGCGGGTGTCGAACCCACCATGATGGAGGTTACGCGATGACGCAGCTGAATCCGAGCCGTTTTCCTGTCCTGACGGATGCCATCGAGGCAGACCCCGGTACTTTGCCGGCTGTTCCCGCGGACGTCCTGGTGCTTGGCGATGCGTGCGTGCCGCGCGACACGCCGCACCCTGGCGCGGAGAACGCCACGGCATTGGGGCGGCAGATGCGAGACCAGGTGCGCTTGGCGGTGGAGCGTCTGCAGGAGGAGTTGCGCGCTGAGGTATCGCACCGCATGGACCTCGAGCTCGAGGCGCGTGTTGCGGCCCTGCTGGCCTCGCGCCTGGACCGATTGGCGGCCGAGCTTGCCGACGCCTTGCGGCCGGTCATGCTGGACGTGGTGCGGCAGGCTGTGACGGACGTATTGGAGCCTGGCGCGGGGAACTCATGATCGACTGACGCCTCCAATGAGCTTTCGGCTCTTTGGAGGTCCATCATGCATTCCACGAAATTGGTTCTGGGCGCGGCGTTGGTGCTCGTGGGCGTCAGCGCCCAGGCGGCAGACCAGGGGGCGACGCCATCATCCGTCGTTGTCATCGGTGTTGCGGCACCCGATTCGGGATCGATGGCAGCCATCGGACAGGACGCCACCAACGCCGTGCAGATGGCGCTCGATGATCTGAATGCGCGCAACCTCACGATCGGCGGTTCGCGCGTGACCTGGAAGATCGACGCGCAGGATGACCAGGGCGATCCCAAGCAGGCGACCACCGTGGCCCAGCATTTCGTCGATCACAAAGTCAACGGCGTTGTCGGGCATCTCAACTCCGGGTGCACGTACCCGGCATCACGCATCTACGAGCAGGCGGGCATTCCGGCCGTTTCCCCATCCTCCACGGATCCGAAAATCTCGCGCCAAGGCCACAAGACGTTCTTTCGCCTCATCGCGGATGACACCGCGGTGGGGTCCGCGTTGGCGCACTACGCCCAGGAAAACCTGCATGCGACCCGAATCGTCGTCATCGATGACCGTACCGCATATGGGCAGGGCCTGGCCGACATGTTCGTGACGCATGCGAAGCGCCGTGGGCTCGAGATCGTTGCGCGCGAGTACACGACGGACAAGGCGACGGATTTTTCTGCGATTCTCACCCGCGCCCGGGCACTCTCGCCTGATGTCATCGTGTTTGGTGGTGTCTACCCGCAAGCAGGCCCCATGCTGCGGCAAATGCGCCAGCTCGGCGTGAAGGCACACCTGCTCGGGGGTGATGGAATCTGCACCCCGACCCTTGCGACGCTGGCAGGCGATGCGGCTGACATGGCGGTGTGCGTCGAAGGCGGAGCACCGGTGGCGCAAATGCCGGGGGGCGTGGCATGGAAGCAGCGCTATGACGCGAAATTCGGCCCCGACGCGTATCAAATCTTCTCTCCCTATGCCTACGATGCCACCATGGTGCTGGCGCAGGCCATGATCAAGGCGCAATCCACCGATCCCGCTCGCTACCTGCGCGAAATTCGCGATATCCACGTCAATGGTGTGACGCGAGACGATATTTACTTCGACGGAAAAGGGAATCTTGTCAAGCCGGCTGTGACGGTGTCGCGCTTTGAACACGGCAAGAAGGTTGTGGTTAGCGTCACATCGGCTGACGAAGACCATTGAATGCACCCGCGGCTGCGCCGCAACGAGCCTGAAACAAGCCCGAAACAAGGTTGATCCCCGCCGGTGCAGTCGCGCGCAACGAAACCGGCGGGGGCACTGTTTTCAGGAACCCATTGCGTGGAACGTGAAATGGCCTACCATTGCCAATGCAGTTCGATTGTTTCCCTGATAGAAACTTTTGCATTCAATTTGGAGGCTCATTCATGAAACTGAAATTTGCGCTTCTCGGTCTGACCCTTGCGGTCAGCACCGCCTACGCAGCAGATGAGATGACGGTCACGATTGGCAGTGCGGCACCGATTTCTGGTCCGCAAGCGTCGTACGGTCAAGACAACACCAATGGTGTGCGCATGGCGATTGACGACCTGAACAAGGAAGGTCTGAAGATCGACGGCAAGAAAGTGTTGTGGAAAATTGACGCCCAGGACGACCAGGCGGACCCGAAGCAAGCGACCACAGTGGCGCAGAAGTTCGTGGATGAGAAGGTCAATGGCGTGGTGGGTCACCTGAATTCGGGTTGCACCTATCCCGCTTCGCGGATCTATCAAAACGCGGGGATCCCGAACATCACCCCGTCATCGACCGACCCTAAGATTGCGGAGCAAGGCTTCAAGACCTTCTTCCGGATCATTGCCAATGACAATGCACTGGGTGCAGGCCTGGCCAACTATGCGAAGAGCAACCTGAAGGCCAAGACGGTTGCAGTCATCGATGACCGCACCGCCTATGGTCAAGGCGTTGCCGATGTGTTCGCCAAGACCGCGGGCAAGGACGGCATGAAGGTTCTTGACCGTGAGTACACGAACGACAAGGCAACTGATTTCTCGGCCATCCTGACCAAGATCAAGTCGCTGAACCCGGATGTGATTTTCTACGGCGGCATGTACAGCCAGGCCGGCCCGATGCTGCGTCAGATCCAGGAGCTCGGTATCAAGGCCAAGCTGATGGGTGGGGACGGCATCTGCGCTCCGGAACTCGCGAAGCTGGCTGGCCCCGCTGCCGACATCACCATTTGTGCTGAAGGTGGTTCGCCTCTGGCGAAGATGCCGGGTGGCGCGGCGTGGAAAAAGCGTTACGACGCCAAGTTCGGCGCCAGCGCATTCCAGATCTATTCGCCGTACTCGTATGACGCCACCATGGTGCTGGCGCACGCGATGGTCAAGGCGAAGTCCTCGGATCCTGCCAAGTATCTGAAGTTCATCCAGAACATCGACTACAACGGCGTCACCAAGAAGGACATCCACTTCATGCCTGACGGCAATCTGGCCAATGCCACGATTACCCTCTCTGCGTTCGATAACGGCGCCAAGAAGGTTGTTGCAGTCGAATCTGTGAAGTAATTGCAGGGGTGCAGCGGGCAAGGACGCCTGCGGTACGCATGACCGACGCCCCTCGTGGGCGTCTTTTCATTTGATTGATACCGAGCGAGGCTGGATTTTGCGATGAGCAAAGCTTTCACCCGCGAGACCGATGCGGATCTGGACGAGGATGACGAGATCGCCAGCATTGGGCCTCAACCGTCCGGGACCAAGAACTACATCACGCCTGAGGGCCTCGCGCGCCTGCGCGCCGAGCTGAAATTCCTGATCGAGCGCGAGCGTCCGCAAGTGGTCGAGATTGTCTCTTGGGCGGCGTCGAACGGTGATCGATCCGAGAATGGTGATTACATCTACGGCAAGAAGCGCCTGCGTGAAATCGATCGTCGTATTCGATTCCTGACCCGGCGACTGGACCATATTGAAGTGGTGGAGCCGTGGCGGCAGTATGGAAACGCGCAGATCTTCTTCGGTGCGACCGTGCGTTACGTGGAGGATCGCGGCGCCGAACGCGAGGTCACCATTGGCGGCATCGATGAAGTCGATCTCGACCTCGGGCGCATCAGCTGGATTTCTCCCGTCGCCAGGGCGCTGCTGAAGGCGCGCATCGGCGATGTGGTGCGCCTTCCGACCCCAGGCGGCGCTCTGGACATCGAGATCCTGGACGTCTGCTATCCACCGCCGCCTGGTGACGACGCCTGAGAGTCAAGGCGGCGCGCTTCAGTGCGCTTTCGCGCGCCCGGCCCTGACCACGAACTTATGGGTTCGCACGGCGCGCAACACGTCGGCGAGATGTTTGCGATCCCGCACCGCCAACAGGAAGTGCAGCTCGATGGTGGGCTGGCCCGCGTCATCATCCATCGTGACATGGCGAATATCGGCGTCGCGTTCGCTGATGCTCGCGGCAACGCGGGCGAGCACGCCACGACCGTTGGTCACCACGGCCGACAGGCGGACCTGATAAAGGCCGCTCACGGAGGGTGCCCAGTTGAGATCGATCCAGCTCCGCGGATGCTTCTGGAACAACCGACGCGCCTGTGGACAATCCTGCAGGTGTACCGTCAAACCCTCGCCCTTTCCCAGATAGCCAAGAATGGCGTCCCCTGGAATTGGTCGGCAGCAATCCGCGTAGTGCACAGACGCACCCTCGGTGCCATCGAGTTGCAGGGATGCGCGCGGTGTCGGCGCATCGCCAGCCTGGGGCGGTGGTGATGGCAGGCCTGACGCAACGGCGACATCGTGCGGGCGTGCATCACCCGTGGTGGACTCCATTTGAAGCCGCGTCGCAAGGATATCGGCGACGCGCTTGCCCAGGCCAATGTCGGCGAACATTTCTTCCTGGCTTTTATTGCCACTCCATTGCAGCAGCCGGGTCCAGTCGACGGTGCTGAGCTGGTCCAGGCGCATACCAAGCTGGGCGAGGGCGCGAACGAACAGCCGCCGCCCCAGATCCTGGGACTCTGCCTGTTGCGATACCTTGAGCTCATGGCGGATTTTCGAGCGGGCGCGTCCTGTGCGCACAAAGGCCAGCCAGTTCGGATTGGGCCGCGAATGCGCGGCGGTGACGATATCGACGACGTCGCCGCTGTGCAATTCGGTGCGCAGCGGAACCAATTCGCCATTGACCTTTGCCGCCACGGTCTGGTTGCCCAGCGCGGTGTGTACTGCGTATGCGAAGTCGACGGGTGTCGCACCCCTGGGTAGCGCGAGGATGCGCGACTTCGGGGTAAACACATAGACCGCCTCCGGCGCGAGATCGACTTTCACTGCTTCGATGAACTCCGCGGCATCACGGTTTTCGTTCTGGATGTCGAGCAGCGATTGCAGCCAGGTTGCCGTGCTCACCCGGGCGATGTCCTCGGCCCCGCTGCCGGATTTGTACAACCAATGCGCCGCCACCCCGCTTTCAGCAACCCGGTGCATGGCCTCGGTGCGAATTTGAAATTCCACCGGTGCGCCCGTTGGACCGATCAGGGTGGTATGCAGGGATTGATAGCCATTGAGCTTCGGAATGGCGATGAAATCCTCGAATTTGCCCGGCATGGGCTTGTACTGCGCGTGGAGCACGCCCAAGGCGCGATAGCAATCGAGCACCTCGGGCACGATCACGCGAAATCCGAAAATATCCTGTACATGCGCGAAGGATCGATGCTTGCGCTGCATCTTCCTGTAGATCGAATACAGGGTTTTCTCGCGGCCGTGGAGTTGAACGCTGATACCCGCGTCCGAAAAGGATTTCGTGGTTGCGGTGAGAATTCGGTCGACCAGATCACGCCGGTTGCCACGTGCCACGCGCACGGCCTGGCTCAACACCGCATAGCGCATCGGATGGCCATGCTGGAATCCGAGATCCTGCAGCTCTCGATACACCTGGTTCAGCCCGAGCCGATAGGCGATCGGGGCATATATTTCCATCGTCTCTGTCGCGATGCGCCGGCGTTTTTCCGGGGCCATCGCGTCCAGTGTTCGCATGTTGTGCAGGCGATCAGCGAGTTTGACCAGGATGACGCGGATATCTCGCGCCATCGCCAGTAGCATTTTTCGGAAGCTTTCGGCTTGGTTCTCCTCGCGGCTCGAAAACTGGATTTTGTCCAGTTTCGTCAATCCGTCGACCAGCATGGCGACCGTGGAACCGAAATGCTCGATCAATTCTGCCTGGGTGATACCCTTGTCCTCGGCCGTGTCGTGCAACAGCGCGGCCATGAGTGCCTGGGTGTCAAGTTTCCAGTCAGCGCAGATCTCCGCAACCGCAACGGGATGCGATATGTACGGCTCTCCGCTGGCGCGATATTGCCCGAGGTGGGCCGCGTCGGCAAACCTGTAGGCGGCTCTGATCTGCGGCAGGTCGGGCTCGGGGAGATACCCCGTCAGGCGTTCGAGCAGCTTGGCGAGGCTGACGACCAGCGGACGCTCTGGGTTGGGGACGCCGCCCGAGACCGCGCAGTCAGCAGACACAGCTACGGTTTGCTGGCTTTTGCGCCGGACAACGGGACGCTTGCGCAGCGCCAGGCCACCGCCCGAAGGATGCAGATTGCCTGGCATCGCCGGCAGCCTCTGAGGTGATCGCAGCGCGGGTGGGCAGGCGCGTCAGACCGGTACGCGCTTGAGCATTTCCAAGCCGATCTGCCCCGACGCGATTTCGCGCAGCGCCGTCACGACCGGCTTGTCGCGGGTTTCGATCTTCGGGGTGTGACCCTGCGCCAGCATGCGCGCGCGATAGGTCGCCGCAAGCACGAGCTGGAAGCGGTTGGGTATCTTTTCCAGACAATCTTCGACGGTGATGCGAGCCATGACGGTTCCAGTCAAACTGTGACGAACGACAAAAGCGCTGCGTTCAACCAATGTCGAGCGCAGCGAACACTTCAGGGTGGCATCGCCGCTGCGCCGCGTAGCGCAGGCGCTGCGCGGCGACGACGGCCTCCAGACCGCGCAAGGCGCGATCGATCTGATCATTGACGATTATAAAGTCGAAGGTCGCGGCGTGTGGGATCTCGATGTGTGCTTCGCGCATCCGGCGCTCGATCACGGCCGGGCTGTCTTCGCCCCGTCGTTCGAGGCGGGCGCGGAGTTCTTCGAACGAGGGTGGAAGAATGAAGATGCTGACCGCGTTGTTGAACAGCCGCTTGACTTGGTCAGCCCCCTGCCAATCAATTTCCAGCAAGACGTCCACACCCTCGGCCATGCGTTGCTCCAGCCAGAGGCGCGATGTCCCGTAAAGATTGTCGTGTACCTCGGCCCACTCGACGAAATCGCCGTGCGCGATTTGATGCTCGAAAGTGGCGCGCTCGACGAAAAAATATTCCCTGCCATCGCGCTCTTGTCCCCTTGGCGCGCGCGTGGTGGTGGAAATCGATAACTGGATCGCCGGGTCACGGTCCAACAGTGCCTTGACAAGGCTGGACTTTCCGGCGCCACTGGGTGCAGCGACCACAAATAAATTGCCTGGGAATTCCATGCGTGCATCGCTTTTGGATTGAACACAAGCGGTCGAGTGGGGTTGCGTCACTCGAGGTTCTGAACCTGTTCGCGCATTTGCTCGATGCACACCTTCATGTCGACCGACACTTCGCTGAGTTCCAGCAGGGTTGATTTCGAACCCAGGGTGTTGGCTTCCCGGTGCAATTCCTGGATGAGAAAATCAAGTCGTTTGCCAGTTTCTCCACCGCCATCCAAGACCATGGCGATGGCATCGATGTGTGATTGTAGGCGGCCGATTTCTTCCGCGACGTCGATCCTGATCGAGAATGTCGCTGTTTCCTGCAGCAACCGTTCGCGCATGGTTGCCGGATCCGGGTTGGCGCCCAGTGTTTGCAAGGCTTCGTGCCAGCGCGCGACAAAGCGTTCCTGCTGGCGCGATACGGCCAGGGGCGCGAGGCGAACGGCGTCTGCCGCGGATGCGCCCAGCCGGGTGCAACGTTCGCGCAGGAAGGTTCCGAGACGCGCGCCTTCAGCCGCGCGCGCGGCCTGAAGGGCGTCGAGCGCGCCCAGTGCGGCGCGTTCGAGGGCACGCCCCAGTTCCTGCGCATCGCCGCGACGATGCTGGCCGCCTCCGAGGCGCCAGACGTCTGCCACGGACAGGCTTTGCAGGTGTGGCGCGCGCTTCAACAGGGCGGCCTCGGCGCGCAGCAGGGGCTCCACGCTGTCGAGATCCGGAACGGCGCCTGCGCCTGGCGCCTCATCGATGGAGACCCGACATTCGATCTTGCCGCGCCGCAGTGCCCGTGTCAGCGCGGCGCGCAGGGAGGGTTCCATGCCGCGCAGTTCGTCGGGTAGTCGGAACACCAGATCGAGAAAGCGACTGTTGACGCTCCGCAATTCGACGCGCACGGAGGCGGCCGGGTGCGCGCCCTCGACCGGGGCGGACGCCTCGGCGTAACCGGTCATGCTATAAAGTAAATTCAAATCGACCTCCATCGGTGCTGCTTGCATTCTTCCACAGACTTGCCCCCGGACCGCCGGCGGCGGTTCGCGTCGACGTTCCATGTCCAGATCCAAACCGGCACCGCTCGAGCCCGATACCAAGGTCGGGGGCTATCGCATCGTGCGCAAGCTGGCCAGCGGTGGCTTCGGGGTGGTCTACCTCGCGTTGACTCAGGACGGACAGCGCGTCGCCATCAAGGAATACCTGCCGGCGTCGTTGGTCGAGCGACCGGCAGGCGAGATGATTCCCGTGGCGGATCCGGAAAAACTCTCCCTCTACCGGCTCGGTTTGAAGAGCTTTTTTGAGGAAGGACGGTCGCTCGCGCAGATTTCCCACCCGAGCGTCGTCGGCGTCCTGAATTTTTTTCGGGAGAATGAAACGGTCTACATGGTGATGAACTATCTGGAGGGAGCGTCCTTGCAGGAATTCATCATCATTGCGCGTGATCTCAAGCGCAAGAAGATTTTTCGAGAATCGACAATCCGCTCGCTCTACGACGAAATACTCCAGGGTCTTCGCGTTGTACATCAGCACAAGATGCTGCATCTGGACATCAAACCAGCGAATATTTTTGTCACGGACGATGACAAGCCAATTCTGATCGATTTTGGCGCAGCGCGCGAAGTGATCGGTCAGGAGGATCGGCGCTTTCGTCCCATGTACACGCCGGGCTTCGCGGCCCCGGAAATGTACAAGCGCGATGCCTCGTTCGGTCCGTGGACCGACATCTATGCTGTCGGATCCTGCATTTACGCCAGCATGACGGGCTATCCACCTTACGAGGCAACCCAGCGCCTTGAAAAGGACCGCTTGCCCATGCAGTTGTCAAAGCTTCGCGGGATCTACTCCGACAATCTGATCGAAATTGTCGAGTGGTGCATGGCGCTCGACCCGCTGGCGCGCCCGCAAAGCGTCTTCAATCTTCAGAAGGAACTCGGCGCGGAACATCCCCGGCGCTACACCCAGCTCAGCCTGAGTGAAAAATTGCGCATGCAATTCGATGAGCTTGTCACCGACACCAAGGCACGCGTTGACAAGGCGCGGCAGGTCACCGGTTTGGCGGGTCAATTCGGAGGAAGGGACAAGCCATGAAATTCTCTGTTTACCAGCTGACGCGGCGTGGCTCCCGGCATGACAACCAGGACCGGATGGGATACTGCTACACCCGTGACAGCGTATTGCTCGGGCTGGCGGATGGCATGGGTGGCCACCCGCGCGGCGATATCGCTGCGCAACTGGCGCTTCAGACGATCGCCAGCATGTTCCAGAAAGAAGCTGCCCCGGTGCTCGTCGACGTGCGTGCGTTTTTGCGACGTGCGATTTTTGCCGCCCATCAGGATATCCAGCACTACGCGCGGACCCATGCGCTCAAGGATCATCCACGGACGACCGTGGCATTGTGCGTGCTTCAGAATGGAGTCGCGCAATGGGCGCACGTCGGAGATTCGCGTCTCTACGTCCTGCGCGGTGGCGCGATCCTCACGCGAACCCGCGACCACTCCCATGCCGAGCAGCTTCAGCAGCGAGCAAGCAGCAGGGATGGCGCGCATGCCGTCGAGACCAAGGTCAACCGCAATGTGCTCTACACCTGCCTTGGCGCGCCACAGCTGCCGTTCGTCGAGATCGGCGTGCCGCAGCCACTCGAGTTCGGCGATGTCGTGATGCTGTGTTCCGACGGGTTGTGGAGTCAGGTACCGGAGGACGAGCTCGTGCGCCTGCTCAGCGACCGTCCCCTGTCCGACGCGGTGCCCGAAATGGTCGAGCTCGCCTTGCGCAACAAAGTCAGCGATTCGGACAACGTCACGGCCCTCGCCATCACGTGGGAGGCGGACGGCGTACCCGACGCAGATGGTGGCGTCAGCACCCGAGGCATCCAGCCGGGTGTGTTCGCGTCAACCTTCCAGTCGGGTGTGCCCGAGCCGATGCCCGATGAGCTTGATGACGCCGCGATCGAGCGTTCGATCGCTGAGATCAATGCGGCAATCCGTCGTGCGGCGGACAAACGTTAGCTGTCTGTTGAGCCGCCCACCGGGTGGTTGAACAGCGTGCTGGGCACCATTCCCTTGACTGGATTTCTTGATCATGACACCGACACGATCCGATGGCCGGAGCGCGAATGCGCTGCGAACAGTACGTTTTTTGCGCCAATACACCTGCCACGCCGAGGGCTCGGTGCTGGTCGAGTTCGGGCGCACCCGCGTGCTTTGTACGGCGAGCGTGGAAGAGCGGGTGCCGCCGCATCGGCGCGGGACCGGCACCGGCTGGGTCACGGCCGAGTACTCCATGCTTCCGCGTGCCACCCACACGCGGGGCGAACGCGAAGTCAAACGCGGGCGCCCGCAGGGGCGTACCGAGGAAATTCAGCGTCTGATCGGCCGCAGCCTGCGCAGCGTGTTTGACTTCAAAGTGCTTGGCGAGCGCCAGATCGTGCTGGATTGCGACGTCCTGCAAGCGGACGGCGGCACCCGCACAGCGGCCATCACCGGTGCGGCGGTTGCAGCCTGGGATGCCTGCGCCTGGCTGATGGCGCACGATCGCATCGCCGCCAACCCCATGCGCGAACTCGTTGCCGCCGTCTCCGTCGGCCTGGTTGATGGTGAGGTACTGCTCGATCTTGCCTACGACGAGGACGCTCGCTGCGATTGCGACATGAACGTGGTGGGCAGCGCATCGGGGGGCGTGATCGAAGTTCAGGGAACCGCTGAAGGGGCGCCGTTTTCACGACGCCAGCTCGATGCCCTGGTTGATTGCGCCCAGAACGGCATCGGTCGGCTGGTCAGCCTGCAACGTGAGGCGCTGGGACTGGCATGACGCAGGGGCAGGCACGCGCGCCGGCACGTCTTGTCCTGGCCACCGGAAATCCGGGCAAAGCGTTGGAATTCGCGGAATTGTTTGCCGGACTGCCGTTGCGCTTGGTGCCGCAATCGGAATTCCAGGTTCCCGAAGCCGACGAGCCCGCAGCGACGTTTCTCGAAAATGCCTTGGCCAAGGCGAGGCACGCTGCCCGGCACACGGGGCTCGCGGCGCTCGCTGATGACTCCGGATTGTGCGTACGGCGCCTCGGCGGGGCGCCTGGCGTGCGCTCAGCGCGTTTCGCGTCGTCCGAGCTCGCGGGTGGGTCGCGCGAGGCCCAGGACGCAGCCAACAACGCGCGACTGCTGCAATGCCTCGATGCCGTCGATGACCCTGTCGATCGGAGCGCCCACTTCGTCTGCGTGCTTGTCGCCGTGCGCGAGCCGGACGACCCGGAGCCGCTGATTGCGCACGGTTGGTTGCATGGCTGCATTGCAACGGGGTTGGTGGGGAAGGCGGGGTTCGGCTATGACCCGCTGTTCATGTTGCCGGACGGCATGACGCTGGCCCAGCTTGCAACGGAAGCCAAAAACGTGATCAGTCATCGGGCCCGGGCCGCGCGACAGATGGCCCAGCTGCTGCAGGCATTCTGGGGAATCGGCGCCTTCCCCGCGGTCTCGCCGTGATCAAGGTTCATTCCGCAGCACTCGATGCGCCGGCCTCGGTCGATGACACCCTGGCGCGCGCTGCGAGCCGTTTGCCGCAGCTGATGCGCCCCGGTACCCTGCAGCTGCGCGAGTTGCCCCCGCTGGCGCTTTACGTCCATCTGCCCTGGTGTCTGCGCAAGTGCCCCTACTGCGACTTCAACTCGCACCAGTGGCGTGGCGCCGACGCCGTCATCCCCGAGCAGCAATACGTCGACGCCTTGCTCTGCGATCTGGACGTTGCATTGCCGCTGGTGTGGGGGCGGCGCGTTCTCAGCGTGTTCTTTGGAGGGGGAACCCCCAGCTTGTTCGACCCGGCGTCCATTGATCGTCTGCTGGCGGGTATTCGCGCGCGCCTGCCACTTGCGCCGGATGCCGAGGTGACGCTGGAAGCCAATCCCGGGACCTTCGAGCGCGCGCGCTTCGCAGCGTTCGCCGCCGCCGGTGTGAACCGGCTTTCGATCGGCGTGCAGAGTTTCGACGATGCCATGCTGGATGTACTCGGGCGGGTGCACGATGCTGCGCAGGCCTGCGCAGCACTGGACGAGGCCGCACAGGTGTTTCCGACTTTCAACGTCGATCTGATGTTCGCGCTGCCCGGTCAGGACGTCGCCCACGCTGTGGCCGAAGTGGAACAGGCGCTGCGATGGCGTCCTCCCCATCTGTCCCTTTATCAGCTCACCCTGGAACCGCAGACGCCGTTTGAAAAACGCCCGCCTGCCAACCTGCCTGACGCAGACACCGCTGCAGACATGCAGGCAGCCGTTGCCGAGCGGGCGCGGGCCGCAGGTCTGATGCGCTACGAAGTGTCGGCATATGCCAGGACCGGGCACGCCAGCCGCCACAACCGGAATTACTGGGAGTTTGGCGACTATCTCGGTATCGGCGCCGGCGCGCATACCAAGCTCAGTTTCGCCCATCGGGTGGTAAGACAGGAGCGGTGGCGCCAGCCGGAGCGTTACATGCGGGAATCTGCCGCCGGCCATGCGGTAGAGAGCGAGCATGAGGTCGCGCGCCGTGAGCTGCCGTTCGAATTTCTCCTCAATGCACTGCGACTTCGCGAGGGTTTCACGCTGGCGCTCTACACCTCGCGCACGGGTTTGCCGGTGTCGAGTCTGCGCGCCGGTCTCGATCGCGCGATTGCACTGGATCTGCTGCGCGAATCGGATGGGCGCGTGACGGCGACCGCGCGCGGTTGGGACATGCTCAACACGGTGCTTGAGCTGTTCCTCCCAGCCGACACCGCGCAACTGTCTTAAACTGCAGGCCGCAGGGAAGCGTGGCAGAGTGGTCGATTGCACCGGTCTTGAAAACCGGCGACTCGAAAGGGTCCGTGAGTTCGAATCTCACCGCTTCCGCCATATGGAAGCCCAAGCCATTGAAAAGCTTGGGTTTTTTCTTTTGGGTGCCCGCTTTTCATCAACATCGCCCCGTAGTGCCAATTTCGATCACCTGAACATAGGTGAATCGGCAACTTGCGCAAAAATGTGTCGAACTCGGGAGGCCAAGGCGTGCCGCATGGGGATATGGCAACCACGCGGCTGAAGCAAGCCTACGGAAATCCCGTATAATTTAGCCATGCGCACGGTCATCGAAACCCCGACGTTCCAGAAGCCGGCGGATCGCACATGCTTCCCAAGGACATCCGAAAGGTGGTGTGACATGAACGTGAACAAGATCGTCAGGGCTATCGAGGCCGACGCGGGCGAGCCACTGCCGGATCTGCGTCAGGCCCTGGACGAGGCCAAGGCGCGGGTGGGGCGCGTGACGACTCCCGAGCAGATTCTTGTGCGCAAGGCCCGAGAAGCGTCGGGATTGACGCAGGCAGCGTTCGCGGAGCGCATCGCGACACCAGTCGCAACCTTGCGTGATTGGGAGCAGGGGCGTTTCGCTCCGCCTGGCGGCGTGCTGTGCCTGCTGCGCCTCATTGCGCGTCACCCGGACCTGACGCAAGAGCTTGCCGCCTGAAGGCGCAAGGGGGCGCGTGAGAAACGCCGCAGAACCTTCTTCTTCATGGTTCGAGACATGGTACGCAAGCTGGGTGCCTGCTTTTCGTGCCTACGGACGGATCGTCAAACGGGTGTCGGGGTGGCGACGGGCGTCTTGAATTTGTGCGACACTGACGCCACTTCATATCGTCACAATTTGTTTCCGTCGAGGCTTCCATGATCCCACTTCAATCCATCGCCCGTGCGTCCCGGGGCTTTGCATTTGCTGTTGCCTGTGCGCTGGGGCTTGCTGCAATTCCCGCAGCTGCCGATGCCGGTCCGGCGGTGCCTTCCATCCATGATGTGTTCACGGCGGCAACGACCGGGCATCTCGACCAGGCGCAAGCCGAGATCAACCAGGTGCTGGCGGCGTACCCAAATTCCGGCAAGGCGCACTATGTCGACGCGCGGGTGCTTGCGCTGCGCGGACGCTGGGCCGATGCCGGTACCGAACTGGCGACGGCCCAGCGACTCGATCCGGGCTTGGCGTTCGAGCGGCCTGATCAGCTCAAGGCTTTTGAGCGGCAGGTGGCGTCTCACGGCACGGCATCGCCGGCGCCCGCACAGCGGCATGGCATTCCTTTCGCTGGCTTGCTGGTCGGCGCACTCACGCTGCTTGCGATCGTGATGCTGTTCTCGGTGTGGCGCAATTCTCGGCGCCCGGTCGTTCAGGTCATGCCGCCGCAAGCCAACTGGCCGGGTCAGCCGGGTCAGCCGGGTCAGCCCGGCTACGGCGCGCAGCCGGGGTATTCCATGCCGCCGCAACCCGGTGCCGGTGGCGGTCTCATGGGAGCCGTGGGCACGGGTCTGGGGATGGGAGCCGGGTTCGCCGCTGGTGAAATGCTGGTTGACAAATTGTTCGACCACGGGCGCGGAGCCGCACCGGAAGCGCGCGGCGATGGATTCATCCCCAGCGCTGATGCCGCACAGCCACCGCTCGATCAGGATTTCGGAATATCCGATGCCGGTAGCTGGACTGACGATGCGAGTGGCGGGGGCGACTCCTGGAGTTGAGCATGCATGCGTGGCGCCACGTCCCACGTCCAGCGCCAACGCTGCAACCGGTCGCAGGGGCATTGTGAATCGACAACCCGCGGCTTTGTGCAGACTTGAATTTCGCGGTTTCTTGACATGGATCACGCCCGATGGGGCCAACCCTGAGGGCAGCGTCACTGGCGCCCTGTACAACCTCGATGATCAGGATTTGACCACCGCTCGTTCGCCGCCGCAGGCGCGCGCGTGCAGTTGGTCCCAGTGTCAATTTCGCGGTTTTCGACCAGGAGTGTTCCATGAGCGCGGTGCTCGATCCAGCACATGCCCCGGCGCATGATGCCGACCACGCCCACGACCATCCGCACGGATGGCAGCGGTGGCTGTTCTCGACGAATCACAAGGATATTGGCACGATGTACCTCGTGTACGCGCTGTCGATGCTGTTCGTCGGAGGCATCCTGGCGCTGGGTATCCGCGCCGAGCTGTACGAGCCGGGCATTCAGTTTCTGAATCCTCAGCTGTTCCTGTCGTTTTCCACCATGCACGGCCTGATCATGATTTTCATGGCTGTGATGCCCGCGCTCACCGGGCTGGCCAACTGGATGATTCCCTTGCAGATCGGGGCACCGGACATGGCCTTCCCGCGTATGAACAATCTCAGTTTCTGGCTGCTCATTCCTGCTGCACTCCTCGGGGTGGCGGCCTTTTTCGTTCCTGGCGGCGCCCCTGACGTGGGCTGGACGCTCTACGCGCCGCTGACCATTCAGCAGGGCATGAGCATGGATCTCACGATCTTCGCGGTGCACATCCTGGGTGCCTCGTCGATCATGGGGTCGATCAACATCATTGTCACCATCCTCAACATGCGCGCTCCTGGCATGACCTTGATGAAGATGCCGATGTTCGCCTGGACCTGGCTGATTACCGCCTACTTGCTGATCGCCATCATGCCGGTGCTGGCTGGCGCGGTCACCATGACCCTGACCGACCGCCATTTCGGCACCAGCTTTTTCAACGCTGCTGGTGGCGGCGACCCCGTGCTGTACCAGCACCTGTTCTGGTTCATGGGGCACCCCGAGGTCTATGTGCTGATTCTGCCTTCGTTCGGCATCATGAGCACGGTGGTTCCGACGTTCTCGCGCAAGCCACTGTTTGGATACAGCTCGATGGTTTACGCCACCGCGTCCATTGCCATTCTGTCGTTCATCGTCTGGGCGCACCACATGTTCACTGCGGGCATGCCGACGTTTGGACAGCTGTTCTTCATGTACGGCACGATGCTGATCGCGGTGCCCACGGGCGTGAAGGTTTTCAACTGGGTGGCGACCATGTGGCGCGGCTCGCTGACATTTGAAACCCCGATGCTGTTCGCCATCGGCTTCATCATCGTGTTCCTGATCGGAGGGTTCACCGGCCTCGTGGTTGCCGTCGCCCCGATCGATACGCAGGTACACAACACGTACTACGTGGTGGCCCACTTCCACTACACGATGGTAGCGGGGGCACTGTTCGCGATTTTCATGGCGTTCTATTACTGGTCGCCGAAATGGACCGGAACGCGCTACAACGAAACCGCCGGGCAGATTCATTTCTGGCTGTCGATGATCGGTTTCAACCTGACGTTCTTTCCCCAGTTTTTCCTGGGTCTGGGGGGAATGGTGCGTCGTTACGCTGACTATCCACTGCAGTTCACCGACTTCAATCAGCTGTCGTCGATTGGTTCGCTGATTTTCGGGCTGGCCCAGGCGTATTTTGTGTTTGCGGTGGTGATTCCGGTGATTCGCGGAAACGGTGAAAAGGCGGGACAGCGTCCCTGGGAGGGAGCGCACGGACTGGAGTGGGAAGTACCTTCACCCCCGCCATTCCATACGTTCGAAACGCCTCCGCGTCTTGATGAATCAGCAACGCGGGTCCTTGCGGACTGATCAAGGTAACCAAATCGAAACCTCGCGCGATATCTGCGCGAGGTTTTTTATTTTCCAGACCTCCATCGATGAGCCGAGACGGCGTCGGCGCTGACGCGCAAAATTGCGGGCTGTGTCCGCACCGTGATCATTGCGGCTTGTACGAATTGCTCCATCGCTCCGGCATCCAGAGACGGGCGCGGGTCGGCCTGCTCGAGTTTCCGGCCGGGGCCACCATCCCGACGGAGACCGGGCACATTTACGCGGTGCGTTCCGGCGCTTTGAAGGTTCTATGGACCGACGGCAGGGAGCGAAGTCACGTGTTGGACTTTTGTTTTCCTGGGCAATTGCTCGGACTCGAGTCGAGCCTCGGGCTCGAAGTCCGCTGGCGTCGCCTGGTCGCCTTGCAATGGACGCGCGTGTGTTTCCTGGCTTGTATCGATGCTGCCGGAAGCGGCGCTGAGGTCGGCATCCCGAGCGGCCTGCTGGTGGCGCGTCTGGCCGGAAACATCATGCCTGTCTGGGCACGCACCCGCTCCATGCTGGCAAGTGCCAGTGCCCGCGTCGCGGCCTACCTGGTGAGAATGTTGGATGAGGCTGCGGAGGGCGGCGGTCACCTGCCGGCCTTGCTACCCCCGGTCAGCCGCGTCGATATCGCCGACTACCTCGGGCTGCGTAGCGAATCGGTCAGCCGCGCCCTTGCAACGTTCCGCACCGCGGGATGGATTCGCGGCACCATCGAGAACCTGGAGGTGATTTGTCCAGAACCTCTGCGCGAGCTTGCAGCGTCAGCGGATCGGGCGGGGGGTCATGCGCAGCGCAAGCAGCAGCGCAAGCACGAGCACAGCGAAGCCCAAGGCTGACCAGCCCGGCAGCGACATGCCGAACAGGTAGGGAACATCAGCACAGAAACCATCGGCCCGGAACAGCCAGGGCGCCAAGCCGGTGATTGCCCAGTGATTGATTTGAACCGCCAGTGGATCAAGCCCGCACGTCTGACCAGGATGCCAGACAAGCCAAAGGTGCTTGAACGCCACGCTCAAGCCGCCGAGCCCGGATAGCGCAGCCAAAGCCAATGCCAGCCGCGTCGCGCGGGCGCGCTGGGCGAGGGCACCCACCACACCCAGCAGCGAGAACGCCATGACGCTGAGGTAGCCAAGGCGCTGGAGCACGCACAAGGGGCAGGGTGCGTTGCCTTGCGCCTGCTCCCAAAGTGCGGCGGCGAGGACCGCCACGCAAATGATGACGGCCACAGCGGCAATCGCAGCGGGTTTTCGAAGCGACGGTCGCGAGACGAACCAGGACGGAGAATGTTGCACGGCGTGACAGAACCAGGCCAGTTGCCAGGTGAGGTAGGGCTGATAGGTTAGAATAGCAGGTTCGGGGCGTAGCGCAGTCTGGTAGCGCATCTGCTTTGGGAGCAGAGGGTCGTAGGTTCGAATCCTATCGCCCCGACCAAAAAACAGCAATTGAATCAATGTGTTAACAACACCGCCGCTTGGCGGTGTTGTCGCTTCCGGGACAATCTCCGCGACCAATCGCAAGTTTGGGGTCGCAGGCAGGTGAATCAATCCGGGCAGGGGTGTAATCTGTCGACTCCGTGTTGTGCAGATCAACGAACGTAAGGAGTCGATGATGAACCGATTGAACGAATTGCGCGTCGTATTTGGTGTGATGGCAGTTTTGCTGCTGGGCGGGTGCGCATCGACCGGCTACCCCATGTTGGGCAGTACACCGACCAATGCCGCTGTTTCTGCAGGGTATGGGGTGATTCAGTCGATCGAACTTGTGCAGCCACAACAGGCAGCTGGCATTGCCGGCACTGGTATCGGTGTCGGTACGATTGCAGGCGGCCTCATTGGCGGCATCCTCGGCAATCAGGTCGGGGGTGGAACCGGGCAGACTGCGGCGACGATCGGCGGCGCCGCAGCTGGTGCCTACCTTGGCCATCAACTGGAAAAATCACAGCCGGCGTCAGCCCCGGCCTACAAGTTCACCGTTCGCATGGACAACGGCTCCTACCAAACGGTGATGCAAAGCAAGAATGACAACTTTCGAGTGGGGGATCGGGTGCGCGTCGACAACGGCGCACTCATGCGCCCTTGAGGTTCGCAAGGCGCGTCGACTCTGCGCGCTGCCGCAGCCAGGGACTGACGCGATAGCGCTCGCCGCGTTCGGAAGCATCCAGCGCGTCGAGCAGGCTCACCACGGCATGCGGATTCCAGGCTGCGAGCCACGCAAAGGGCCCTGCCGGGTAGTTCACGCCCAGTTTCATTGCCGTGTCGGCGCCGTCCTCAGTGCATACCCCCTGCTGCACGGCGTCCGCCGCCTCGTTGATGAGCATGGCTACCGTGCGCGCGACGACCAGGCCCGGCACGTCGGCGATGCGTTGGGGGGTGAATCCAAGAATACGCAACCACTGCGGGGCCGCATCGCACCATGCACGCGACGCACCGGGTGACGCGGCCCATGCCAGCGTGGCGAATGCGGCGTCTGTCAATGGCAGGTCGAATACCGCGACCTCAGCGCCGAGCGCCCCCGCGCGGCGTCCGTCGGTCAAACGCAGCTGTGCGTCGCCGACAACCAACCCCACCCAATCGACCGCGGTGTTGCGTTCAACACCGAATCCCTCGCCGTGCAAAGCGGTGGCCAGTCGTTCAGCCACCGGGCCGCGACCAGCAACGACAGGATTCACGCCCGGCGGCACGAACGCCGCGATCGGCAGGGGATCAAATGCATCGGCGGTCGGCACCACGATGCCCTGCCCGTAGTCGTAGAAACCGTGCCCGCTTTTGCGTCCCAGCCATCCCGCATCGACAAGCTCGCGCTGCACCAGCGAGGGCTTGAAGCGCTTGTCGAAGAAGTTTGCCGTGTACACGGCGTGTGTGACCGCGAAGTTGGTGTCGTGCCCGATGAGATCCATGAGTTCGCATGGGCCCATGCGAAAGCCGGCGCCGCGCAGGCAGGCATCGAGCTGGCGCGGCGTGGCGGCGCCGATCTGGAGGAGCTCCAGGGTTTCGGCGTAATACGGGCGCGCAATACGATTGACGATGAAGCCCGGCGTCGATCTTGCATGCACCGGGGCCTTGCCCCAACGCGTCGCCAGCGCGTGCACGGCCTCTGCAACCGCGGGGTCGCTCCGCAGCCCGGAGACGATTTCGACCAATTGCATCAGCGGCACGGGGTTGAAGAAATGCATCCCGACCAGACGCCCTGGGTGCTGCATGCCCTGCGACATCGCCGTGATTGACAATGACGAGGTGTTGCTGGCGAGAACGCAGTCCGCGCCCACACGCGCTTCCAGGTCGCGCAGCAGGCTGCGCTTGACGTCGAGGTCCTCCACAATGGCTTCGACCACCAATGCCACGTCCGCGGCAGCATCGATGTCGTCGATGGGCACGATGCGCGTCAGGGTTGCATCTGCCACGTCGCGCAGCATGCGTCCTTTGGCCACCAGATTGTCGAAGGTTGCAGTCAGTTTCCCGCGCGCCGAGGCGGCAGCACCGGGGCGGGCGTCGAACAGTCGAACCGGATGCCCGGCTTGCGCTGCCACCTGCGCAATACCCGCGCCCATGATGCCGGCGCCGATGACCAGCACCGGCGCGCCTTCGAGTGCGTGCACGCGTTCAGTCATGGCGCGGCACCCAGTTGGCGGGGCGTTTTCCCAGAAAAGCGGCAAAACCTTCACGCGCCTCCTCGGTCCCGCGCACTCTCGCGATCGTCTGCGCAGTGAGCTCACGGACATCGGGTGTAACCGTGCCCACGCCGAGCACGGCAAACAATTCCTTGATCTCCCGGTGCGCGCCCGGAGCCCCGGCGAGCAATTCAGCCACGGTGGCATCGATCGCACGGTCGAGTTCGTCGCGTCGCACCACGCGGTGGACCAATCCGAGGGACAGTGCCTCCGCGGCATCAATCCGGCTCGTTGTGAGCGCGAGCCGACGCGCCTGGCGCGGGCCGACCGCGTTGGCCAGATAGGGGCCGATGACGGCTGGCAGGATGCCGAATCTGGCCTCGCTCACGGCAAAGCTGGCGTCGTCCGAAGCAACGGCGATATCGCAGGCGCACGCCAGGCCGACACCTCCGCCAAGTGCAGCGCCCTGCACGCGGGCGACGGTGGGTTTGCGGCAGTTGGCGATGCGTGCAAGCATGGCCGCGAATCGCCGCGCGTCCGCGATGTTCCAATCCAGACCCGCCTGGCTGGCGCGTTGCATCCATTGCAAGTCCGCGCCGGCGCTGAAGTGCTTGCCTTCGCTCGCCAGAATCACGACGCGAACGGCTGGATCGGCTTCGAGCTGGGTGAAGGTGGCGTCGAGTTCACCGATCATGACTTCATCGAAGGCATTGAACACGGCGGGCCGAGACATGGTCACCGACGCGGTGCCGTCGGCGCGGCATTGGACGCGCAAGGTCGATGCGTGTTGCATTGTCGAGGGTCTCCATGGATGTTGTAGACCCTCCATTTTCAACGAGAAACGGCCGCACCGCGAGGATGCGCCGCCGCATCGCTCAATGTTGTCGCCACGCCACCGGCAGATTGACCGTCGATTTTGCGAACAACAGCGGGTTTGGGGGCGACAGCGTGCCTTGCCCGCCGATGAACGCCGGGACGCCGGTTGCACTGATGGCGAACCGCGGCGTAAAGGCAATACCGGCTGAAACGTAGATGTCCTGGGTAATCGGCGTTTGCTGGATTGTCGTGATCGCGCCGGTCGGGAAGGCACCGGTGGCAAGGTTGTAGAAATCGTCGTAACCGGCACCCTGGTTACAGGAACCGCTGGCTGGCGGCACGTACGCCGGCACCCCGAGCACACCTCCGGGACCGAGGCCAGGCGCATCCGAAACGCTCGCACCGGTTGTCAGCGGCGGGACTGCTGATGTCGTACTCCACGTGATTCTCCCCGACGTCGAGACGCTCGCGAGGTAACCACTCGTGCTGGTCGCCGCCCAGAGCGGTTGCCAGCCGTTGGCGCCGATGCCGAAGGCGGTGATCCCTGAGCCGTTCGTTGCCCATGCATACGGGATGCCGGCGAGCATCGTGTACCCGACGTAGGTGATGGGAGAGACCTGCGTGCTCGCAGCGTAGGCAGGACCAATGGTGTTGATGGCGCCGACGTCGGCGCTGGCAGTCCCGCTGATGTCGACCTGCCAGAGGTTGCCACTGGTGTCACCAACCCACAGCGTGCTCGAGTTCTGATCGTAGAACCATTCACCCGACGCGGTAAAACTCAGGGCGTTACTGCTGATGGTGCCAGTGGCAACGTTCTGCTCGGTCAGCGTACTCGTGACCGTGCTGCCGCTGGTGGTGTTGACGATGTAGACAGCGTAGGCGGAGCCACCGAGAATGGCCACGGATGGAGCCTGCGCCACCGGGTGTATGCCATTGCGCTCGGAAGGGGGCTGGCCGTTGGCGAAACCTTGCCACCATGCGAGACTGATCGGCATCGCCGTCGGCGCCGTTGCGGTGACGGTGCCAAGCTTGAGTGCGTAGTAGGCGACGCTACTGCCAGCGCCCGTGCTTCCCTGCGCGGCGCCAACGACGTAGGTCGCCCAGCTGCCGGCGCCGTTCACGGCATCGACGGTGGTCAAGTCTCCGTTGAACAGCTGCAGGTTCTGGAAGGATGCAAAGTTCTGCAGCTGCGCGACGAACGGCCGCGGCATCCAGCCCCACTCGAGGGCACCGGTTTGCGCGTTCACGGCGTAAAGAAATCCGTCCTCGTTGTTGAACAGCAGCGATGGCGTGCGAGCCTGCTCGCTGCGGGCGAACGTCAGGTAGCTGGCGTTCGAGAGATAGTTCGGGTTTGATGGCGGCGCCAGCAGGCGGGCGGCGTTCTGCAGACCGAAACCGCCGAGGAACCAGCCCAACTGGCGTCCGGCGAGATACGTGCAGTTGGTCCCGGCTGTATTGGTCATGGCGTAGCTCGGGTCGATGGTGTAAGCGATGACCGTGGCAACGTCGGGAACGCAGGGTGTGGCAGTGAGGTT
This sequence comes from Thiomonas sp., assembly GCA_027311065.1. Lineage (GTDB taxonomy): Bacteria > Pseudomonadota > Gammaproteobacteria > Burkholderiales > Burkholderiaceae_C > Thiomonas_A. The sequence continues at coordinate 32,315 of DAICZP010000135.1, forward strand.
GAAAGCCGCGCTGTCCATGGATGTGAGGTGCACGACGTCGCCGCTGGTGTCGGTGGATAGCAGGGTCGCCTGGCGTGTCGTCGCGGTCATGAGGCCTCCCGCGTCCCAGCTCGGAGAAGTTCCAGGTTGTCCGCTGGCCGCAACGGCGTAAGCCTGAACGTGGCCGGCAACCGGGACCGGATTCGTACTCACTTCGTACACCAGTGAGCCGCTGGCAATGGTGACCGGCGGGATTGGTGCGGCAATGGCCGACGCCCGGTAGATTTGATCAGCGATTGACATCAGCGCCGCGTTGATGGCGGTCGAGCTGGTGGCCGGAAAGTAGTTGGTCGTTCCGCCGGCGATTGCCATCGCGGTAAGGAACGGGGCGGCGGTCGGGTGGACCGACGGGTCGACACCAGCCCCGAGCCCCACGACATAGGTTTTGATGCCCGCTGTCTTGAGCGCAGTGATGGCACTGATCGTATCCGTCGCCGCCTGGTCGTTGGTGGTCCCGAGCGTTCCATTCGTGTTGAAACTCGCCGTGACGCCGTAGCCGGTCGCGGCCGCACTGCCGAGCGGTGGCCAGAGTTTTCCCTGAAGGTCTTCCGTGGGCAGGCCATCCGTGATCAGCACAACATACTGCTGCTGACAACTGCCGGATTTGGCGCTGGCGAGATAGAGCTTTGCCTTGGCCAGCAGACCGGCCACTGGTGCCTGGCCGGCAGCGGCTTTGATTTCTTTGGTGCCAGCGTTGCTCGTTTCCGGCCGCAGGGCCGTGCCCGTGAACGCGGACAACATGGCGCTGATTGTTGTCGCGCTTGGTGACGAGCCGGCGGTTTGCATGCTGACCGCGATGTTGCCGCTGGAGGCGGACTGCGATCCCCCGAAGCCGAAGCCGCGCTGTGCGTACATGACTTCCGGGCTGTAGGGAACGAAGCCGGCGTTGGTCGGGCCCGTAACCATGGGCGCGGGTGGCGTGGCGGCGTTGTAGCCGACGTAGATCTGGCCGCTGTTGTAGTCGCCCAGCGCGAACACCGTATAGGGCGTCGATGTCGGTGGCTGAATGGCGGTGCCGTAATTGAATAAACCGTAGTTGGCGGCGTAGGTGCCGCCGTCGTTGATGTAGACCTCGGGGTTACCCGACGAATAGAGGACGTCGTTGATGCTCGGTTCGTCGCTGGCATCCCCCACCAGCATGTAGGAAAATGCCGCAATGCTCGCTTGGCCCTTGGCTGTGTAATAGCCGTCCAATGCCGTGCAATTGCTTGCGAGGACGCTCGAGACACCCGCAGTGGTGTAGCCCCTGCATGGGTTTGCGACCGTGAACGGCTTGCCGCTGCCAATGACCTCGGAGGTCGGGGTATTCGTGAACGTGAACCCCTGGTTGTTCGGCGACATGTAATACACCCAGGTCGTGTAGGCGGCAATGCCGCTGACACTGAAATCCTCGAGCGCGAAGTCGAGCGTGCCGGCGTATTGACCGATCATGTTGCCGATGGCCTGCTTGGCCATGTTGAGCCTGCTCGGGCCGTTGTCGGACGTGGCGTTGCCAAAGGCCGCATTGGCGAGCACGTAGGGCGCCGACCCGGCGGGAGCCGTCCCGGCGCCGAGCGGGGGCTGGAATCCCGTCGGAATCAGGTAGGTGGGTGGCGACGAACTTCCAGCCAGGCTCGTGTCGGCGGTTCCGGAGCCAAGCATGATCGCGCCCGCCGTGTTTCCATCCATGGATTCCGAGTTGGTGACCGCGATCAGCACTTGCGGGCGGTTGGCGGTCGTGCCGCTCGTGCTGGCCGTGGCGGTCGGCGCGACAAACGCCACTGCGATCAAGGCAGCGACGAACGTACGTATTTTCAGGAGCCTGAGGGCACGCATAGCTTGTACACCGTTTCAGTGTCTGCCGCGGTCCTGCCGTTGGCTTCGGCAGTGTGGATCACGATGTCGTAATAGACCGCGGTGTATTGTGGGATCTGGCACGAATAGCTGTCGAAGCGGCCGGTGGGTTGCACGACGGCGAGCGATTGATACTGGTCGGCATAGTGGCCGGGAAGGCTGCTTCCCGTGGGTGCCGCGACTTGTTCGCAGCGGGCAGTTGGGTCGGTGGACTGGGCGCACTGGCTCCAGTACGTGGCATCCGGAATTGCAGTGCCAGGGTTGACGGCGCGCCACCAGGCTTGCGACGTTGCCGAGATTTCGAGCATCTGCCCGCTGGCGGCGATCTGATCGATTTGTTGCATCACGGCGCGCAATGCGAGGTCGCTGGCCTGCAGGTTCTTCGAGCGTTGCACGGCATTGCCCGTGAGTTGGGCGTCGGAAAGCGTGCCGTGAATGAAATAGAGGAATCCGAGATACAGCACCAGAAGTGCAATCAGGGATACGAACAGCACGTAGCCGCGCTGGCGGCGACGGCCAGATCCGGTGCTCGAGGGCGTTGCGTTCAGCGTGGCCATAGGTTGTTCCGGATCGGAATCTCGGTCGTGTAGGCCGCGAAGTGGTCCTGCGATTCCGCCGCCTGAACCGGATAGGCCGTGAATGTCGCAGGCCCCAGTGACGGGTTTGGCAAGGTGATGCTGGCCGGAGCGTGGTAGCTCACGTCAGGGTGGATCGAGCGCAGCACCAGGCCCAGCTGGGCGGTCCGCACTTCCGAGGTCAGGCCGTTTGCGATCACCTGATTCCAGCGGAGATACTGCGTCACCGCCCCGGAACCAACACCAAACAGCACTTGCATGTCGACCACCCCTGCGGCGATGGGCGTGGTCGAAAGGATGGCGTCGGTGGCCGTGTTCACCGTCATGCGCATCAACGTCGGCCACGCGTAGGTGGCGCGATCGATGTAGTAGATCTGTGTGCGTTCGTTGCTCGCCGCGGCTGGGCCGGTATCGAGAATGCGGGATTGGAGCAATAAAGGATTGCTCAAGCTCGGCAGGCCAATCGCGTTGAGTTGTGCGCTGAAGTCGGAGTAGCCGTTCGTTGGCATGTAGCTCGAGGGCTTGCTTCTGATGTAGGTGGCGCCTTGGCCGGTCGCCGTGCCGATGCTGACGATGGGGATACGCAGGCACACCAGCGTGCCGTTCATCGGCACTTGCAGCAGGGCGCTATCGCCAGCGTTGATCCCCTGGGTGTTGTTGAGGTTGAGGGTGTCGACCGGGAGCTGCGTGCTGCTGATGGCGCCGTTCCCCGATCCGCTCTGCGTCGTCCCGAACTGCACCAGATAGATCTCGGGTGACGATGTATTGGTGAACTGCGATGCATCCAACGCCGATGTAACGACCAGCACATCGTCGACCACGCCGGAGCCCGCCGGCGGATAGTTCAGCGTCGGACCGTTGAGCACCGGCAAGCTGCCCCCGCTGGCGGCCGCCTGCGCCCAAACGGGATATTGCGATACGAACCCGCTGCTGCTGATGCCGCCGCTGTTGTAGGCGAGCGTGACGCCGCAGGAACTCTGCAGACCTCCGAAGAGGAAGCCGGCGCTCGAAATGTCGCGTGACACCATGTCAAGCGCTGTGCGCGCCTCGTTGTTCGAGGCCATTTCCGTACTGGAGACGGCGTTCTGCCTGAACAGGTAGGCCTGGACGATGACGATCACCGAGGCGACAACCAGACCAAGCGCCAGCGCGACCATCATTTCAACCAGGGTCAATCCCCGGGCGCGCGGCCGGCCGCAGCCGCGCCGCAAGCGCGTGTCAGAAGCCGAACTGTTCATAGAAAACCTGGGAGCGGGTGAGGCCGTACTGGGACCATGTGATGGTCAATTGCACGGTGCAGCTCTGCGCCGTGCAGGCGCTACCGGATGGCTGACCGACACCGGGGCCGGTGGTTGCGTTGGCATCCACACCCGGGGGAAAGCTGCCCTCGAGTTGCTGTACCCAGCCAGTCAGCACGGTGGGTGCGGCGCTGAGGTGGGCAAAAGCGAGGCTGGGCACGGACTGCGGGTTGGCGTTGCCAATGGCCCAGAATGCCTGGCCGGCATCGGCCGCATTCATCGCGAAACGGTTTTGCGTGCCGATCGGTACCGTCGTGGCATACAACGAGACAAGCCCGAGAATGCCGAACGAAAAAATCAGGAGTGCGACCAGCACCGAGATCAGGCCGAGCCCTGTTTGCGGATGCGACATACGACGCGGGCCGGGCATGTCACGAGGCCTGCGACGGGTTGAGGATGACGCTGCCGGAGGCGAGCAGCAGTGCCGCGTAGGCTTCGCCGCCCGAGCTGAATTGCAAGGCGGTGGCGGGAACACCGGTCACGCTGCCGTCGGCATTGAAACTCAGCGTCAGGGCGCCGCCACTGCAACTCAGATGTTCATATCCTCCGCTCGCGAGTTGGGTTGCGGAAAATGAGTGCGTCGCATCTGCCGTGCCGGCGACTGAAACCTGCCAGGTGCAACTCGGATTGTTGTAGTTCATGGTCACCTGCTTGCCGCCGGAAGCGGCCTGCCCACGCGCCCATTGCACGTCGGTGGCGAACAGGTTCAGCAGCGTGCGCGCGCGATTATCGGCAACCTGTTGCAGCAGATCGGGAAGGGCGATTGCACCGATCAGGCCGGCGATCGCCACCGTGATCATGAGTTCGAGCAGGGTAAAGCCGCGTTCTCCCTTGGCGGTCATGGTGCGCAGCTCCCGGAAGGGTCGTCGACCCAGCATTGGCTGCCCGCCCCGCTCCACCCGGCGGCCGTGGCGGTTGTGGTTTTGCTGCCATTCTGATCCAGTGAAAACGCGAACCCTGCGGCCGGCCCGCCCGCGAGGCCCGTGGCGGTGATGGTGTACTGACTCGCGCTCAAGGTCGGACAAGCAAACTGGAAATCGCTGGACGCGGGCAGCGGGGCCATGGTCCCGGCCTGGCAAGCCCCCACGTAGGTGCGCTGGTCCTGGGCATACTGCTCCATTTGTGTGGACAGCGTCTGCATCTGGCCAAACGCGGTATCGAGACGCCCACGCAGGACGTGGCGCTGGTACGCCGGGACGGCGACAGCTGCCAAAATGGCCGCCACGGCCAGCGTGATCAGCAATTCGATCAGCGTGAACCCATGATCCGGCTTTGGTTGGGCGCGCACATGTTTCATGCACCCATTGTCGATGGTCAGATCGGGATTTGCGCTAGTTTTCCGACGAAGCGCCTGCCTTGGCCGACGAACGGCACTGAACGTGCGGCTACTTTCACAAAGGGCCGACACGCGCGCAGCCCGCTCGCCGGCTGGGAATGGCGACGCCGACAAGCCCGATCAGCACGGTCAGCCAGAGCGTGGCCAGACGCACCAGCATGGCAGAAGCAAACGCCATCGGTGCAGGCATGCCGCGCCAGATCAGCAACCCGGTGATGGTTGCCTCCATGCCACCGAGGCCACCGGGGATGATGCTGGCGGCACCTGCCAGAATGGCGCCGGCATATGCGAAGATGCTGAATCCGGCCGACGCCTCGAAGCCCAGTTCCCGCAGAATCCACGCGAACGCCGCGCACTCGGCGAGCCAGGCAGCCATTCCCAGCAGCAACGAGGGCAGGCGGAGCGTTCGCGCGTGGCAACGCCGCGCCTGATGGAGCATGCGAAGCAGATGGCGGATTGCTGTCCCTGGTTTCCCGCGCCGGCGGGCGAGCCCGCGCAGCGTCGCCAGGCTTTTCGGAGCCCTGCGCAGCAGCAAGAACGCCATGACTCCGGCGGTCAGCGCGAGGGTGGTCGGAATCCGCAAACCCGGAATCGTGAAAGCGCCTGCCGTCAGCAGCACGAGGAGCGCCGCAAGGTCCGACAGACGCTCACTGAAAACCGCCGCCATGCCATCGGCGTAGGGCACGCCGTGGCGATGCAAAAAGACCGTGCGAACCGCTTCGCCAGCGTTGCCCGGGGTAAGCGTGAATGCGAATCCAGCGAGGTAGAGGCGCAAGTCCTCGGCGGCGGGAAGTCGATGGCCGAGTGCGCGCAGGAACATTCTCCAGCGCAGAAACCGCAGCAGCAGGTTCACCACCGTCAGGGCGCCAGCGCCGCCCAGGCCGGCGATGCCGACGCGCATCACGGCATCGTGTGTCGCTTCCCGCGCGGCGACGGACCCGAACGCCAGCCAACCGGCAGCCACAACCAGGGCCGCGCCGGCCAGAAACGACTCACGCCCCCAACGGCGGCGCGCCGCGGGCATTGCCGGCTGTCCCGACGCGCGCGCGAGCCTCAGGCGGGGATCAGCTTCGCCACGGCCGCAAGCATTTGCGCCGGCTGAAACGGCTTCACGACCCATGCGCGGGCACCAGCAGCCTGACCCTGGGCTTTTTTCTCCTCCTGGCTTTCCGTCGTCAGCATGATGATCGGTGTGAATTTGTACTCAGCCTTGAGTTTCACTTCCTTGACCAGTGTGATGCCGTCCATATTGGGCATGTTCACGTCGCTGATGATGAGATGGATCTTGCGCCCGTCGAGCTTGCGCAAGGCATCCACGCCGTCGCACGCTTCGATGACCTCGTACCCGGCGCTCGAAAGCGCGATATTCACGACCTGACGGAGGGACGCCGAGTCGTCGACAACGAGGATGGTCTTGGCCATGGTGAGCTGTACGTTCCGGTTCCTGACCCCACCATAGTAAAAGATTCACGGTGACAACGCGATCATGCGGTCGTGGGTACCGCGAGGGGGTCGACGCCTAATCCTTCATCGACGCGATGCGGTTGTCGGAATCAAGCAGGGCGATACGTGGGCGAAACGTCCGCGCCGACGCGTCGTCCATGGGCGCGTAGGTGCAAATGATGAGAAGATCGCCCAGCGCGGCGTGGCGCGCCGCGGAGCCGTTGAGGGTGATGCGGCCACTGCCGGCATTTTCGGCAATGACATAGGTGGTCAGGCGCGCGCCGTTGGTGACGTTGTAGATCTCGATCTGTTCGCCCGGGAGCATATCGCACGCGTCGAGCAGGTCGCAGTCGATGCCGCAAGATCCCTCATAGTGAAGATCTGCGCCAGTGAGGGTGGCGCGGTGAATCTTGGCGCGCAACATGATGCGCGGCGGGTGGGGTGCGTTGTTCATGGTTCCACGGCTCAGCGTAATGCCACCATGGCCGCGCCGAATCCGATGAAAATGCCACCGGTGACGCGATGGAAGGCGCGGGCAACGGGTGCGCTGCGCAACAAGGGGGCGAGGCGCGCGCCGAAGCCGGCGTAGACGAAATACCAGGCCACCTCGATGACCGCGAACGTTGACACCAGAACCGCGAATTGCGGCAGGCCCGGGGCGCGCGGATCGATGAACTGGGGCAGTAATGCCGCGGCGAACAAGATGGCTTTCGGGTTGCTGCTGGCGACAAGAAAGCCGTTGCGCGCGAGCGCGCTGCCGGCGAGCACGGCTGCCGGGGACGCGCTGAGCTGCGCGTTCAACCCGTGCGCTTGCGAGGCGCTTCGCCACGTGCGGTAGCCCAACCACGCCAGATAGGCCGCGCCGCCGATCCGCAAGGTGTCGAACAGCGTGGGCCAAGCCCGCAGGAACAGCCCGAGCCCCGCCGCCGAGATGGACATCATCAAGACCAGTGCGGACAAGCAACCCGCCATGGTCGCGGTCGTGCGCCGCCAGCCGTGACGCGCGCCGTGGCTGACCATCAGCAGCATGTTGGGTCCGGGAATTCCGGAGACGACAGCAACCGTCAGGACGTAAAGCAGCCAGGTGTGCAGATTCATAGTGGATCGTCGCGATTTGGGGCCAGCATGCCCAGGAGCGCCCGTAGTATGCCATGTGCGGCATGGTGACGTTCGGACCGGTAAGATGACAGACGGACAGACAACAATGACGGGAATTCAAGTGGACCAGCAATCCCTCAAGTACAACCTGGAGCGCCTGCGCGAGGCGCTTGACAACGCTGACCCCATCGACGACGCGTTGAAGGCTGAACTCTCGGCCCTTGATGCCGACATTCGTCGGGTGCTGGACGCGCCAGCGCCGGCCGCAGGGCTGGTGGCGCGATCGCGTGAGCTGGCGCTGAAATTTTCAGCCGAGCATCCCACGGCGGCGGCCGTGCTGCGCGAACTCGGCGTGCTGCTCGAAGGCATCGGCGCCTGAGGTCGGGGAGCCTGAACCCGCAGTCACACAAACCAATGCGCGACCAGAATCAGGACAGCGGGCTGTCCGCGCCGCATCCATTTGCAGGCGTGGATCCCCCTCCGGCTGGCTGCGCTCACGACATTGCACCGGGCGTCCTGTGGTTGCGCATGCCGATGCCCCTGGCGCTTGACCACATCAATCTCTGGCTCCTCGCCGACGGCGAGGGGTGGACGGCGATCGACTGCGGCTTGACGACGGACGCAACGCGCGCAGCGTGGGAAGCAGTGTTTGCGGGGCCCATGGGCGGCCGACCTCTGACACGCGTGCTGTGTACCCACATGCACCCCGACCATGTCGGTCTCGCCGACTGGTTGTGCGCGCGCTGGAGCGCGCCGCTGTGGATGACTCAGGGCGAATACCTGAGTGCGCGTGTGCTCAGTGCCGGGCTGGTACCAACCGATACCGCGTCGATGCTCGCGCATTTCCGGTGTCACGGCGCGCCCGAGGACGCACGCTCACAGTTGCGCGAGCGCGGGAATTTTTACGCACGCATGGTGCCGTCGGTACCCGCGTGCTATCGCCGGATCTCGCATGGCGAGCGCCTGCGCATCGGGGACGATATCTGGGAAGTCATCGAGGGTGGGGGACATAGCCCTGAGCATGCATCGCTGTGGTGCGCGGCCCGTGGTCTGCTCATCGCCGGTGACTTGCTGCTTCCGCGCATCACCACCAACGTCTCGGTGTTTCCCATCGAGCCAGACGCAGACGCGCTGGGTCGTTACCTCGCATCGCTCGCGCGCTTTGACGCGTTGCCCGCCGATACCCGTGTGCTGCCATCGCACGGCCTGCCGTTTTCGGGGGTGCACGCGCGTCTGCGCTATTTGCGCGACCATCACGCCGAGCGTCTCGCGGCGGTGAGCGCCGCGTGCGCCTCCGCGCCGCGGACGGCGGCGGAGCTGGTGCCTGTGCTGTTCAAGCGCATGCTGGACGCGCACCAGCTTGGTTTTGCGCTCGGCGAAGCCATTGCCCATGCCAACCATCTTTGGGCGCTGGGGAAGCTGCGGCGCAGCATCGACGACGATGGGATCGTGCGCTTCGCCGCGCTCTAGGCGGGGCTGGCTGGCCCGTGTTCCCGCCCGGCAGCGACGATTCCGCCGGGAAGCCGCAGAGCCACGCGATTCAGTCACCACCTCGGCCTGCCGTTTAACATTAAAGTCAATTACAATGTTGAAGCATGCCGCCCTGTGGCGGCAAAGACTTCAACATCATGTCAATCGCAAGTTCATCAACGCTCACCATCGGTGAATTGGCGCGCGGCGCGGATCTCGCGCCGGAGACTCTGCGCCATTACGAGCGCATGGGGCTGATCGCCCCGAGTGGGCGTACCGCATCCAACTACAGGCTGTACGACACGGCGGCGGTCGATCGGCTGCGCTTCATCCGGCGCGCGCTCACGCTCGGTTTTTCCCTGGGTGACATTCGCGAATTGCTCGATCTGCGGCGCGACGCCGCGGGTGACATGGGAACGGTGAAGGATGTGGTCGCGCGGCGCGTCTCCGACATCGAGCGGCGCATCAATGACCTGGAACAGCTCCGGGATGGATTGCAGGCGCTGGCAGCGTCCTGCCCGGGACACGGCGCACGGACCCATTGTCCCATCCTCGCGGCACTGGCACGCGCCCCGGACGCTTGAAGGAGCCATGCATGTTCTCGAATGCATTGCGCACGAATGCTGCCGGCACCCAGGCATTGCGCGAGCTGTCACTGGATGTTGACGGCATGACGTGCGCGTCCTGCAGCACACGTGTCGAGCGCGCGCTCAACGCCCTGCCGGGCGTGCAGGCCAGCGTGAACCTGGCCACCGAGCGCGCACAGCTGCGCTTCGACCCGACGCGCGCCGATCCCAAGGAGCTGGTCGACGCGGTTACGTGCGCCGGCTATGTACCGCGCACGACCCAGGTCACGCTGATGATCGAGGGCATGCATTGTGCCTCCTGTGTCGGTCGGGTCGAAGACGCGCTCCGGGCGGTGCCAGGCGTGCTGGAAGCCAGCGTTAACCTCGCCACGGAGCGTGCCGTCGTGGCG
>DAICZP010000140.1 GCA_027311065.1 Thiomonas sp.
CACGGCGTCTGTGAACCTGGCCTTGTCGACCATGCATGATGTTTTGTTGTTTGCGGTGCTCGGTGTGATCGCGGCCGCCCTGCTCTGGCTGGGCTGGCGCCAAGGGCGCGGCGTCGGTGCGCAGGAGCTCGAGCGCCTGGAGCGTTCACTGCGTGGTGCCATCGACGATGCAGCGCGCGGCTTGCGCACCGAGCAGACCGGACAACTGGCGCAGTTCCAGCAGATTCTGTTGAACCAGCAGGCGCGTACCCTGCAAGCCTTGCAGGCCCAGTTGGCCGAGCGTGTCGATGCCCTGCAAGCGAGTATCGATCGGCGATTGCGCGAACTGCAGGCTGGCAACGAGAGCAAGCTTGAGCAGATGCGCCTGACGGTCGACGAGAAACTACATGCCACCCTGGAGCGGCGCCTCGGCGAAAGCTTCAGGCAAGTGGCTGAACGGCTCGAGCAGGTGCATGCTGGCCTGGGAGAGATGAAAACGTTGGCGCAAGGCGTCGGCGACCTGCAACGGGTGTTCTCCAATGTGAAGTCGCGCGGTGTGTTTGGTGAAATCCAGCTGGCGGGGTTGATCGAGCAAGTGTTCACGTCGGAGCAGTATGGCGTGAATGTCGAAACGGTGCCCGGCACCGGTGCGCGTGTCGAGTACGCCATTCGCCTGCCCGGCACCGGGACCGGGCCGCTGTGGCTACCGGTCGATGCCAAGTTCCCGCGCGAGGACTACGAGCGTCTCCTGGATGCGCAGGATCGTGTTGATCGGCCGGCCGCAGAGGCGGCGGCAAAGGCCCTCGAGCAGCGCTTTCGCGACGAGGCCCGCACGATCCAGGCGAAGTACATTGCCGCCCCGCATACCGCCGACTTCGGTATTTTGTTCGTACCCACGGAGGGGTTGTACGCCGAGGCGCTGCGCCGGCCCGGGCTGGTCGAGGGTTTGCAGCGTGACCATCGCGTCATGCTGGCCGGTCCCACCACGCTGCTGGCGTTGCTCAGCAGCCTGCAAATGGGCTTCCGCACCCTGGCGCTGCAGCAGCGTTCGACCGAAGTCTGGAATGTGCTCGGTGCCGTGAAAACCGAGTTCTGGAAATTCGGCGAACAGCTTGCAAAAGTCAAAAAGAAGATTCAAGAAGCGGGAAATTCCATCAACGAAGCGGAAATTCGTACACGTGCGATGTCCCGCCAACTGCGTGCCGTCGAGGCCTTGCCTGAGAGCGGTACGCAATCCATGCAGGGTTTGACCGAGATCGAAACAGACCTCGTCGAGCCTGGCGTATAAACCTTGTCTGGCCGCCATTCGGCGCGGCTTTGGAGACCGAAACCATGCAACCCCAGGAGATCAGCCTCGACGTGTTGGCTGAGAAATATGCCAAGAACGGTGAGACCGGCATGCCGGCTATCGCGGCTCGCGTCGCGCGGGCCTTGGCCAGCGTGGAGCAAGACCCTGCGCGCTGGGAGGCTGTGTTCGCAGAAGCGCTGGCGGCGGGGTTCGTCCCGGCGGGCCGCATCATGTCGGCCGCCGGCACCGGCATTCAGGCGACGCTGATCAACTGTTTCGTGCAGCCGGTTGGCGATTCTGTTTCGAATGACGTCGACGGCAAGCCGGCCATTTACAAGGCGCTGGCGCAGGCGGCAGAAACCATGCGTCGTGGCGGGGGCGTGGGCTATGACTTCAGTCGCATCCGGCCGGCCGGAGCGCACGTTGGTGCGACACACAGCCGTGCCAGTGGTCCGTTGTCCTTCATGCGGGTCTTTGACGCCTCGTGTGAAACCGTGGAATCCGCGGGGGCACGCCGCGGGGCGCAGATGGGGGTGCTGCGCATCGACCATCCGGACATCGAGGCATTCATTCATGCCAAAGATGGAGGGGCCTTTCGGAATTTCAACTTGTCGGTTGGCGTCAGCGACTCCTTCATGGAGGCGGTGCGCGACGATGGCGACATTGAACTGGTGCACGCCGCGCGTCCGGGTGCCGATCAGATTGACGCCGGGGCTCGGCAGCGCCAGGACGGGCAGTGGGTTTACCGCACGGTCCGCGCGCGAACCCTCTGGGAGCAGATCATGCACTGCACCTACGACCATGCCGAGCCGGGAATTTTGTTCCTTGATACAGCAAACCGCGAGAACAACCTGTATTACTGCGAAACGTTCGAGGCCACGAATCCCTGCGCAGAGGAGTTTCTCCCGGACTACGGCTGTTGCTGCCTGGGATCGGTGAATCTGACGCACTTCGTGCGCAATCCATTCGATACGCATGCAGCGTTCGATTTCGACCGATTCCGTGACGTGGCCCGCGTCGCGGTTCGCATGCTCGACAACGTCCTCGACCTCACCTACTGGCCGTTGCCCGAGCAGCACGCGGAGGCGATGGCCAAGCGGCGGATCGGATTGGGCTTTCTGGGCCTTGGCGACGCATGTGTCATGCTGGGCCTGCGCTATGACGGGGAGTCGGCACGCGCCTTCGCCGCCGCGGTGGCGCGTGCGCTACGCGACGCCGCGTACGAGGCTTCGGTAGACTTGGCGCGGGAAAAAGGCACGTTCCCGATGTTCGACGCGGAGCAGTACCTTGCGAGTGGCTTCGCATCACGCCTTCCTGCCGACCTGCGCGAATCGATCGCCCGCCATGGTCTGCGAAATTCCCACCTTCTTGCGGTGGCTCCCACCGGCACGATCAGCCTGGCGTTCGCTGACAACGCAAGCAATGGTATTGAACCGGCGTTTTCCTGGGTCTACAGTCGGCGCAAGCGCATGGCCGCCGGCACGACCCGTGAATACGAGGTCGCGGATCACGCCTGGCGCAGCTATCGCGCGCTCGGCGGCGATGTCGAGCACTTGCCGCCGGCCTTCGTCACCGCGCTTGAGATGCGCGCCCGTGACCACATGCTCATGTTGTCGGCAGTCCAGCCCTTCATTGACACCAGCATCAGCAAGACGGTCAACGTTCCGGCCGACTATCCCTTCGAGGATTTCAAGCATCTCTACCTCGAAGCCTGGCAAAGCGGACTGAAGGGTTTGGCCACCTACCGCCCGAACGCCGTGCTGGGAGCCGTGTTGCAGGCAAGTCCAGCGCCAACGCCAGCGCCCGTGGTGGTTGCCTCGCAGCAGCCCGATGTCGATCCCGTGACGCGGCGTATCGACGGTCGCCCGGCTGGCGATCTGCAGGCGGTGACGAGCAAGGTCAGCTACATGACCGCCGAAGGTGGAAAGACGGTGTATCTGTCGATTTCCTTCGCCGAGGTCGAGGGGCGGGTGGACGGACAAGAGGTTCGCATCGAACGTCCGATCGAGTTTTTCATGCCAGCGGGCCAGCGCGATGAAGGACAGCAGTGGATCGCTTCGAATATGCGGCTGTTGTCGCTGGTGGCGCGCTCGGGGGGGTCGATCGCCAAGTCTCTCCTCAATATGCGCGAGGTCGTGTGGGACAAGGGTGCTGTGCGCTGCGGTGAAGTGGTCAAGGCAGACGGATCGCGCGCACCCCGTTTTCACCAGTCCGAAGTGGCGGCCATCGCGTTCGCGCTGCAGGAAATGCTGCGTCGCCGCGGCTTTTTACGCGAAGACGGCCGCGAACAGCCGGTGGAAGTTCTGGTCCAGCGTCCGCTGGCGCCCGATGCACTGCGCATCGACCTTGAGGTGATCAGCCCGGCCCCTGACCTTCTGGCCAGCGGCCGCATATGCCCAGAATGCGGTGGCCCGTTCCTGCGTCGCGTTGACGGCTGCGACCGTTGCGACAACTGTGGTTACATCGGGAGTTGCGGTTGAGGTGATCCAGGCGGCGGGGCTTTGTGGGGCGAGGTGGACACAAGGCCACCGTCGATCGAACTGAAGCCAGCTACGCTCGAAGCCTGGCTGGCACGAGGACGTCCCAAGCCTGCGGCCGGGGACGATCCCGACCCGTCGCGGATCAGACGCGGCCCTTGTATTCGCCGGTGCGGGTGTCGATTTCAATCTTGTCGCCGATGGCGACGAAAATCGGCACCGGGATTTCGGCGCCGGTGGAGATCTTCGCCGGCTTCAGCACTTTGCCTGAAGTGTCGCCCTTGACGGCCGGCTCGGTGTAGATGACCTCACGCACGACCGTGGTGGGCATTTCGACTGAAATGGCCTTGCCGTCATAGAACACCACTTCGACCGGCATCCCATCCTCAAGGTACAGCAGCGCGTCACCGAGATTATCTTTTTCGACTTCGTACTGGTTGTATTCGCCGTCCATGAATACGTACATGGGATCCGCGAAATACGAGTAGGTGCAGTCCCTGCGGTCAAGCATGATGGGATCGATCTTGTCGTCAGCCTTGTAGACGACTTCGGTGCCGCCGCTGGTGAGGAGGTTCTTGAGCTTCATCTTCACCGTTGCAGCGTTGCGGCCGCCGCGGCTGTATTCGGTTTTCTGAACGACCATCGGCTCCTTGCCGACCAAAATGACATTGCCGGCGCGGATTTCTTGAGCAAGTTTCATAAATCTGGATGAACCTGGAAATTGGATTTGTTGGGAAGTCAATCCAGCATTTTACTCTTCCGTGTCACGGGCGGCGCGCCGGAGCTGGGTGGCCAGGTCGGTCCGCAGCGCCAGGCTGCGACACCAGCGCTCGGCGTGGCGCCTTGCCGCCGTCACATGTGGAAGGAACGCATCCCAGGCATTGTCGAGCGCCAGCTCTTGGTTCCAGGCCATCCAGAGGTTGCGCGTGGCCTCGCGCAGCGGGGCTTCGGCGCCTTCCAGGTAGCGCGCCAGGAAGGCATCGAGCTTCACCGTGTGCGCGTCATCGTGCTGCGGATAGATGTGCCAGAGCAGCGGCCGCGCAGCCCATTGCGCGCGAACGAACGAGTCCTCGCCACGCACGATGCACAGATCCGCGGCCCAGAGAATTTCGTCGAAGCGCTCCTGGGCAATGTAGGGGAGGGCGGCCACCGTGAGACTGCCACGCACCGTGGTTTGGCCGGCTGCAAGCTGCATGGTCAACCAGTTGTTCATGGTTTCCATGATCGGGCCGGGGCAAACCCAGAGCATCGTGGGTCGAGCGGACGCCGCGAGCAGGTCGAGCCAGGATCCCAGCCGGCTTCGCCCATAGCTGAACAAGAGCACGGTGGTCGCATGTTCAGGCGGCGGCGGCAGGCCTAGCGCGCGCAGGGCAATGCGCCGCGCGCTGGGCAGCGACTGCCAGGCGTCGCGGCGCGTCAGCAGGTCCGCCTCGCGTAGCAGCCCTCCCGTTGCGTCGGTGAAACCGGGAAAAAAGAACAGCTTGTTGATGCCACCCGGCTGCGGTGATGGTCGCAGGTGCGCGTCCTCCACCCAGGACTCGGCGCTGAGGTGTTCCAGATTCAACCAGCGCACGCGCCCCGGCCCCACTTGCTGGATACGATCCACGAACGAGGGCAGGAGGTGGCAGCCGAACATCTCCACCACCACGTCGCCCGGTTCTGCTTGTTGTTGACGCCCCCACGACAACACCTCCACTCCGCACACCGTCTGTTGCGCCAGGCGTGGATTGAGTTCGGGGCAGATGGCGTGAAAGCTGTTCAAATCGTCAACGTAAAGACGGACAACCCGGCCGTGTTCGTGGACCAACTGGCGCGCCAGACGCCAAGTGACCCCGATATCGCCAAGGTTGTCGACAACGTGACAGAACAGATCCCAGGTTTTCCGATGATTCATGCGCAGGTGGGCAGACAGGCCCTGGAGTCGAAGGTGTCGATTGATGACCCGCATTGTCGCCGCTGCACGCGGTTGGCCGAATTTCGCGATCAGGTACGGGTGCAATATCCCGGCTATGCCTGCTTGCCGGTGCCGTCGTTCGGTCCCATCGATGCGCCCCTGCTGATCGTCGGGCTGGCACCGGGATTGCACGGAGCCAATGCGAGCAACCGACCCTTTACTGGCGATGGCGCGGGGCCAATGCTGTATGGCACCCTGACCGAACTCGGATTGGCGAGACGCGCGCCGCCCGTGGCGGTGGGGGACCCGCCGGGAAGCATCCGGGCCGATGATGGCTTGATCCTCAATGGCTGCCGGATCTGCAATAGCGTGAAATGCGTGCCCCCGCAGAACAAGCCGCTGCCGGTCGAGGTGCGGACGTGCAACGCCTATGTGGTCGCGGAACTCGACGCCATGCCCGCGCTCACTGTGATCGTCGCGCTCGGTACGGTCGCGCACGGCGCGGTGTTGCGTGCGCTTGGCCACAAGCCCGGTGTGGCGCGGTTCGTCCATGGCGCGCGCCATGATCTGGGCACCCATATGCTTTATGACAGTTATCACTGCAGTCGCTACAACCAGAACACCGGCCGCCTCACGCACGCCATGTTCAGTGCCGTGTTGGCGCGTGCGGCTGCCGAGGCGGGCGTCGGCTCGGGCGCGGAGCGGCCATGAACGGAAACAATGAAACGGGGACGCCTGGCGATGTCGGAGCGCCCGCAACGCCGGACGACGCGGCGGCCAGCGCCTGCGCACGCACTGCGGAGGCGCTGGCGCGCGAGGTTGCGGCATTGCCGCACCTGCCGGGCGTCTACCGATATTTCGCCGCGGACGGCACCCTGCTGTATGTCGGCAAGGCCCGCGATCTGCGCCGGCGTGTCTCGAGCTATTTTCAGAAGGATCACGGCGGCACGCGCATCGGGCACATGATCGGGCGCATCGTCCGGCTTGAAACCACGGTGACCGCGTCCGAAGCCGAGGCGCTGCTGCTGGAAAACAATCTCATCAAGGTCCAGCACCCGCGCTACAACATCCTTTTCCGTGACGACAAGTCCTACCCGTATCTCAAACTGACCAGCGGGCACCCCTTTCCGGGACTGGCCTATTACCGCGGTGCGACCGATCGTCGGCACAGCTACTTCGGGCCTTACCCCAATGGGTGGGCGGTGAAAGAGAGCATTGGCGTGCTGCAAAAAGTGTTCCGCCTGCGAACTTGCGAAGACACGGTGTTCGCCAACCGCAGCCGTCCCTGCCTGCTTCACCAGATCCAGCGCTGCTCCGGGCCGTGCGTCGGGCTGGTGTCGGCGCAGGACTATGCGGCCGACGTGGCGTCCGCTGCCCGTTTCCTGCGCGGCGAGCACGCTGGATTGCTGCATGAACTGCAACAGCGCATGGAGACGCTTGCTGCCGACTTGCGGTTCGAGCAAGCCGCGCAGGTGCGCGACCGCATCGCCGCCTTGCAGCGGGTATTGCAGCAGCAAAGCATGGAAGTGGCGTCCGACCAGGATGCCGACGTCCTCGCGGTGGCGGTGCAGGGCGCGCGTGCCTGCGTCAATCTGGCCATGGTGCGCGGTGGCCGGCACCTGGGCGATCGCGCCTACTTTCCCAGCCAGTTGCAGGACGCCGACCTCGGTCAGGACGTCACGGCCGCAGCGCGGGCGGTGCTGGAGGCGTTCGTTGCCCAGCACTATCTCGACCTTGCCATGCCACCGGTGCTCGTCAGCGCCGAGCCATTGGATCCTGAACTGATGGCGGCGCTGGAACAGCACGCAGGCCGGCGTGTGTTGCTCGTGACGGCGCCACGCGGCGATCGCCGCCGCTGGCTCGACATGGCGCTGCAGGGCGCACGCCTGGCACTCGCGCGGGTGTTGGCCGAGGAAGGCGCACAGCATCACCGCACCGCGGCATTGATCGATGCGCTGGGACTGGACGTGCGCGAACCGAACGCTTTGCTCGTCGAGTGTTTCGACGTCAGCCATACCGCAGGCGAGGCGACCCAGGCATCCTGTGTGGTGTTTGAACACAATGCGATGCAGTCGTCGCGGTACCGTCGCTACGGCATCGACGGCATCACGCCCGGCGATGACTATGCGGCGATGCGCCAGGTGCTGAGCCGACGCTACGCGCGCCTGGCTGAGCTGGGTGACGCGCGTCTTCCCGATGTCGTGCTCATCGACGGCGGTCGCGGCCAGATCACGGTCGCGCGCGAGGTATTCGAGGAGCTGGGTCTGGATATCACACGTCTTGTCGGCGTCGAAAAAGGCGAGGCACGCAAGGTCGGACGCGAGGAACTGGTGTTCGCCGACGGCCGCGCAAAGATTTCGCTGCCCCCCGACAGTCCGGCGCTGCTGCTGGTGGCGCAGATACGCGACGAGGCCCACCGCTTTGCCATTACCGGCATGCGCGCGCGCCGCGCCAAGACACGTACCGGCGGATCGCGGCTTGAGGACATTCCAGGCGTCGGCCCCAAGCGCCGCGCGCGGTTGCTGGCACGCTTTGGCGGTGTGCGCGGCGTGGCCGCCGCAAGCGAAGAGGAACTCGCCACAGTGGACGGCATCTCCCGTGAACTGGCGCAGGCCATTCATGCGGCGTTGCGTTGATCAGACGTTTGGCACGGCGGTTCAGCTCAGCCGAATCCCAGCGATGAAATAATGTGCCGATCATGACCGTACCCACTTTCCTCACCTGGCTGCGGGTGGCGGCCATCCCGCTCATTCTCGGGATCTACGCACTTCCCGACGTCTGGATGTCGCCTTCCGAGCGAAACCTCGCTGCTGCGTTGCTGTTCATCCTCAGCGCATTGACCGACTGGTTTGATGGGTTCCTCGCCAGGCGCTGGAACCAGACCTCGGCGTTTGGCGCCTTTCTCGACCCTGTTGCCGACAAGCTGATGGTGTCAGCCGCGCTGCTGGTATTGCTCGAGCTTTCGCGGATCGGCGCTTTGGTCGCCCTGATCATCATCGGCCGCGAAATCGCGATCTCCGCCCTGCGCGAATGGATGGCCCGCATCGGTCGCTCGCGTGCAGTTGCCGTCAACTGGCTGGGCAAGGTCAAGACTGCCACGCAGATGCTCGCCATTCCATTTCTGCTCTACGACGGGCATCTTTTCGGGGTCGTGCCCACCGCGCTCTGGGGGCGCTGGCTGCTCGATATCGCGGCGGCGCTGACCCTGTGGTCGATGCTGTACTACTTCAAACTCGCCCTGGCGGGTATCAAGCTTACGGATTGAATCCATGAACAACGCAGACAAGGCGGACAGCGCCGGCAAGATGGGCCCGCGCGCGCACCGCATCGCGGTGATCGGGGGCGACGGCATCGGCCCTGAGGTCATGGTCGAGGGCCTGCGGGTGCTGGAAGCTGCGGCACACCGCTTCGGCATCGCCCTCGACATCGAGACTTTCGACTTTGCCAATTGCGATTACTACCTCGCGCACGGCGCCATGCTCCCTGCTGACTGGAAGCAGCGATTACTGCCGTTCGACGCGATCTATTTCGGCGCCGTCGGCTGGCCGGATAAAGTGCCCGATCACATCTCGCTTTGGGGTTCGCTGCTGCAGTTCCGCCGCGAGTTCGATCAATATGTGAACCTCCGTCCGGCGCGTCTGATGCCGGGACTGCGGTCGCCGCTCGCCGGGGTGAAGCCAGGCGACATCGACCTCCTCATCGTGCGAGAAAACACCGAGGGCGAATACTCGAACGCTGGCGGGCGCATGTTCGCCGGCAGCGAACGCGAGATGGCGTTGCAGGAAACCGTGATGACCCGCATCGGCGTCGATCGGGTGCTGCACCACGCTTTCGCCCAGGCCGATCGGCGCCCGCGCCGGCTGCTGACGTCGGCGACGAAGTCGAACGGCATTTCCATCACCATGCCGTTCTGGGACGAACGCGTGCACGCCGTTGC
Source organism: Thiomonas sp. (assembly GCA_027311065.1). Taxonomy (GTDB): domain Bacteria; phylum Pseudomonadota; class Gammaproteobacteria; order Burkholderiales; family Burkholderiaceae_C; genus Thiomonas_A. The sequence goes on from DAICZP010000140.1 coordinate 9,576, forward strand.
CGCGACCTACCCCGAAGTACGCTGGAACCAGTTTCACATTGACGCCCTTTGCGCGCGTCTGGTGCAGCGGCCTGGAGATTTTGACGTCATTGTCGGCAGCAACCTGTTTGGCGACATCATCAGCGATCTCGCTCCCGCGCTGTGCGGCACGTTGGGCATCGCGCCGTCGGCCAATCTGAATCCTTCGCGCACCTGTCCGTCGCTGTTCGAGCCCGTCCACGGATCCGCCCCGGATATCGCCGGGCGTGGCATCGCGAACCCCATCGGACAGATCTGGAGCGGAGCGCTGATGCTCGACTTTCTCGGGCATCGCGACGTCCATGACGTCATCGTGAAGGCAATCGAAGCCGTGCTCGGCGCACCTGATGCCCCCAAGACGCCCGACCTCGGCGGGTGCGCGTCGACCAGTGACGTCGGACTCGCCATCGCCGCGGAAGTTTCCCGGGTGGAGGGTCATCTCGATTGACAGGGCGGGGTGCCATCGCTCTAATGACTGCTGCCCTTAGAATTGCTCCACCTGCGCGTTGCTTGGCGTGCCGCGCCGGGCCACCGATGAAGGCGTTTGCATTGGGCTATGCCCGTTTCGGGCACTTGAGAACATTGCCGTTTCGCTTGGCGTCAACCCGTCTAAAACCATCCTCCCCAGGGGGCAAGAGTGAATAAAACAGAACTGATCGAACACATCGCCAAGAAGTCTGATATCTCGAAAGCCGCCGCTGCCCGCGCGCTGGAGTCAATGATCGAAGGCGTCAAAGTCACCCTGAAGAAGGGTGGCAGCGTGACCCTGGTCGGCTTTGGCACCTTCGCCGTCACCAAGCGCCCCGCGCGCGCCGGTCGCAATCCCCGCACCGGAGCGGCGATCAAGATCAAGGCCGCCAAAGTGCCCAAGTTCCGTCCCGGCAAGGGTTTGAAGGACGCGCTGAACTGATTCGTCGGGATCAGGTCCAGCACCGTTTCATGAGCCGCAAGGTTCGGGGTGCTTAGCTCAGCTGGTAGAGCGGCGCCCTTACAAGGCGTAGGTCGGGGGTTCGAACCCCTCAGCACCCACCAATCGGGACCACGCGGCCGGCGGCGCGTGGTTCACCAAGGCGAACGACGGTTCGCCTTTTGTTTTTTGATTTTCTTTCCAGCCGCGATCCGCGTCGCGACGACGCACCTGCCATGTTCGACTTCGTCCGCAAACACAACAAGCTGCTTCAGGTTCTACTGTTCGTCCTCATCGTCCCGTCGTTCGTATTGTTCGGGATTCAGGGATATCAGCGCTTTTCCGGCACGAATCTGGCGGCCAAGGTTGCCGGTGTGAAAATCACGACGGAGGAGTTGGACCGTGCGCAACGCGAGCAAGTTGCCCGCCTGCAGCAGATGCTCGGCGCGAACGCCGACATCAAGCAGATCGACACGCCCGAGATGCGGATGCGCACACTCGACGGGCTGATCCGTCAAGTCCTGCTGCAGGTTGCCATCAAGAAACAGCATCTGGCTGTCACCGACCAGCAGGTGCGGCAGGCGATTTTGCAGATTCCTCAGGTGGCGGCACTGCGCAAGCCTGACGGTCAATTCGATCTGGCGGCTTATCGCGCGCTGCTGCAGGCACAAGGTTTGACGTCCGGGCAATTCGAGGCGGAGGTGCGTGCGCAGATTCTGCAGCAGGAAGCGCTGGGGTCGCTCACCGACAACCTGATTCCGAGTCAGGCGATTGACGCCGCATACACACGCTGGCAGAGCCAGATCAGGCACGTGCGTGTGGCACTGTTCGGTTCGCAGGACGAGGCGGCGCAGGTCCATCCAAGCGCGACGGATGTGGAAGCGTTCTACAAGGCGCACCCGGGCGATTTTCAGGTGCCGGCGCAGGCGGATATTGAATATGTGGTGCTTGATCTTGACACCGTACGGTCGGGTATCCAGATCAGCACCAGGCAAGCACAGGACTACTACAGCACCCATGCCTCGGAATTCGGCGGCAACGAACAGCGGCGTGCCAGCCATATCCTGATTACGGTTGCCGCAAACGCCACGGCGGCGCAGCAGCAGGCAGCCAAGGCCAGGGCGGAGATGATCGCTGCCGAAGTGCGCAAGGACCCGTCCCGGTTCGCGGCGCTGGCGCGGGCCGACTCGCAAGACCCCGGCTCGGCCGCGGCAGGGGGCGACCTCGGGTTCTTCGATCGCTCCGCCATGGTCAAACCCTTTGCCGACGCCGTGTTCGGCATGGCCAAGGTTGGCGACATCATCGGCCCCGTGCGTACCCCTTTTGGGTATCACGTCATCGAACTCACCGGCATCAAGCCGGCCGAGGGTCAGAGCTTCGCACAGGCCCAAGGCGCGATTGTCGCCAAGCTGCAGGATCAGGAGGCGCGCAAGCGCTTCGCCGACCTCTCGGACAAGTTCGGCAACAAGGTCTACGAGGACAGTCGCAGCTTTGCCGCGGTGGCCGCAGCCGACCACCTCATCGTTCAGCATGCGCAAGGTGTGACGCCGACACCGCGCGCGGGTGACCCGAACAAAGATCCGCTGGCCAACCCTCAATTTCTTACCTCACTGTTCGGGGCGAACAGCCTGCGCGACAAGCGCAACATCCCTGCGGTGGAACTGAGTCCGGGCGTGGTCGCCTCGGGCCGTGTTTTGCAGGCCACTCCCGCCGGGCAATTGAGCTTCGCGCAGGCGAAGCAGCGTGCGTACGACTTGCTGGTGCAGCAGCGCGCGGCCGACCTTGCCGCGAAGGCGGGTGCCGCTGCGTTCGCCCAGTTGCAGCAAGGCAAGGCGCAGCCAGCATGGGGCAAGCCGATCGACCTCAAACTCGACGCCCCGCCTGCAGGATTGCCGCAAGCGGTCGTAGCCGCAGCGTTTCGCGCGAATGTGGCGAAAACCCCTGCCTATGTCGGCGTGCCGATCCCGGGCCAGGGCTACGCCATCGTCGCCGTTGACGGCGTCACCACGCCCACTGTCGATCCAGCCCAGTCACAAGCCCAGTCCGCCGGTATCGCGCGCGTCTCTCGGCAGGCCATCGAAGACGCCTATTTCGACGAACTTCGCCGCCGCTATGGCGTCCAGATTCTCTATAAGCCCGGCGCGCCGCCCGTGCAGTGACCATCCTTGGTGGCATGCGTCAGATGGTATAGAATGGCTAATTCTCTGGTGGCTGTAGCTCAGTTGGTAGAGTCCAGGATTGTGATTCCTGTCGTCGTGGGTTCGAGTCCCATCAGCCACCCCAAATAAATCAAGCACTTAGCCCAGCCTCACCCGCTGGGCTTTTTGTTGCCCGGCATTCATGTAATGGCTGTGTAATGCCTGTACGGGAATGGCCGGGCATGTCGCATGCTCCAGAAACGACAAACCCGGCGTGATAGCCGGGCACGGTTCACAGTTCCTTGAGCGCCTGGCGCTGTTTGCGAAGGAAGGCCCGCACTCCGCGCATGAACTCGCGCTGCTGCGCAGTGT
>DAICZP010000007.1 GCA_027311065.1 Thiomonas sp.
TCATGGCGCAAGCCGCTGTACGGGGACGCCGCGTGGTTCTGGTCGACGATGTGATGACCAGCGGGTGTACGCTCGACGCCGCCGCGCGCGCATTGTTGCGTGCCGGCGCCGTCGAAGTCTGCGCGGCCGTGGCATTTCGCACGCCACCACCGCATTGACATTGACATTGACATTGTCAGCACCTCCGCCCAGCGCCATGTTCAATATCGTTCTGGTCCATCCGGAAATTCCCCCCAATACCGGCAACGTGATCCGCCTGGCCGCCAACACCGGCTGCGCCCTGCATCTGGTCGAGCCGCTCGGCTACAGTCTCGACGATCGGCAGCTGCGCCGCGCCGGACTCGACTATCACGAGTACGCAACCCTGCGCGTGCACGCCTCCTGGAAAGCACTGCTGTGCAACGCCGCGCCCGACCCGGCCCGGATGTTCGCGTTGACCACGCGTGGCAGCAGATCCCTTGCCGAGATCCGCTTCCAGCCCGGGGACTGGCTGGTGTTCGGCGCTGAAACCGCCGGCCTGCCCGACCCTATCCGCACGAGCTTCCCCGGCGCACAACGGCTGCGCCTGCCGATGCGCGCCGGGCAGCGCAGCCTGAACCTGTCCAACGCCGTGGCAGTGGCAGTGTTCGAGGCATGGCGCCAGCAAGGCTACGCCGGGTGTGCCGATGCAGACGTCGACGTTTGAGCGGTCTCAGCGCCACATGTGCGCCGCGACGAACGCCGCCAACTCCTGCGCTTCCGCGAAGGAGCGCGACGCCGCGCCCGCGTTCTCGGCTTGACGGGTCTGCCGTTCGAGACTTGCAAGGTCCTGGCGACGCGACGTGTCCTTGCCGAGCCGGGGCGGGGGCGTTTGCTCGACCAGCGAACGCCTCGCGGCGCCGCCGCCTTGCGTGCCTGGCTGACTGGCGCGAATCATTTCCAACGGCGGGCGCTCGACACTGTGTGACGGGCGCACCACCGCGTCCATCTGCTGAATCCCCATGCGGTCTGCCGTGGTGATCCTCGCTTGCGTGCCCCCGTGCACGTGCCGATAACCGTCGATGAATTGCATCAACGCCTCGATTCTCTCCGGAGGCCAGTGACCCCGCATCAGATCGCGCATCACCGTGCCGCGGTCCACGTCGCCGAAGTCTCCCACGAGATCGTCTGCATCGCACTGTCGGACATACAACTGGATGAGTCCCGAAGTTCTGTTTTTTCTTGCATGTGTACACTCCATGCCATCCAGAAATATTGAATATATCGCACTCCACTCGGGATCGGAAATCGTCCACCGTGACGCCCCCTTGCTGCGCAACGACTCCTTTCCCTGATTGACATAAAATTCCCGTGGATGATAATCAATGATCTTCAAATCATCCGTGCGCTTCTTGTTGAGCGTATCAATGACGGCCTTGATGACCGCACCGCTCTTGGCGAACAATCTACCGTTTTGACGATTTAATTGGCTCTCACGTTCTGGAATCCCGAAATATTTGGTCGCCGCTGAAGCCGGCACCGCCGCCAGATACCGGTACAGCGCGGCGCTGATGACCTGCGGTCCACCGGGGATGGCAGAGACTCCACGCAAAGACTGGATGGCCTTCCACTCCGAGGGCTTGACCACCGATTGCAGGCGCGCCTTCTCTATGAAATCTGCATGCGACATCGGCACCGTCTGCGATCCAGCGCGGGGGTTGACGTACGCAGGGGCGAAGCGAGCGCGCGCGTCACCTTCATCGTTTTTGCTCTCCTCCTGGTCGGGTCGGTACTGGCGACGCGGGATGGGGTTTGAATGCATGCTGAACTGCGTTGACATGATGCTGCTCCTGTTGAATTGGCGAATTGCGCCAGGTTGCAATCGAAGCCTCAGTCTACGCAGGAGTCGGGATAAAACGTGCAATACCTTGATGCGACCCTTTATTTTTACCCATTTGTTTTTGAAGAAACCGAACAAAATATCTTATTTTGTTCGGTCTTTCAATTTATCTGAATAATTTTCTCAAGCTCCGAAGATCGACCATCGACAATTCAACTGCATAACGTCAACTCTTCAAAACAAGATGCGAGCGGCACCCTCGGCGCCACGCCCGCAATGGCCGCGATGGCCCCTCAGCAACTGCTGAAGTCGGGCTTGCGCTTGGCCAGGAAGGCGCTGAATGCTTCCTTCGCAGCCGGGCCGCGGAGCAGGCGCTCGAACTCGGCGGCCTCGTTCGCGATGGCGGCGTGCACCGCCGGACGCTGGGGCGCTCGCAGCATGGCCTTGGTCGCGCGTAACGATGCCGCTGGCTTGCCGGCCAGCTTGCGCGCCTGCGCTTGCGCGAACGCGTTGACCTCGGCCGGCGGCAGCACGCGGTTGACCAGACCCAGGGCCTCGGCTTCGTCGGCGGCGAAAGCCTCGCCGAACAGCAACTTTTCCGCTGCAGCGGCAACGCCGATGCGCTGCGGCAGGAGCAGGCTCGATGCGGCCTCAGGACATAAGCCCAGATTTACAAAGGGCAGCGAGAACAACGCGTTGTCTCCGCAATAAACCAGATCACAGTGCAGCAGCAAGGTGGTCCCAATGCCGACCGCCGGGCCGCATACGGCGGCGATCAGCGGTTTGGAAAAATCCGCCAACGCGCGCAGGAACTGGAACACCGGGGCATCGGTGTCGGCAGGTGGCCGCTGGAGAAACTCCGTGACATCGTTCCCAGCGGTGAACAGCGCCTCCTGCCCCTGGATCACCACGACTCGCACCGCGCTGTCCGCATCGGCCGCGGCGAGTTGCGTGGCAAGCCGCGCATACATCGCCGAGGTCAAGGCGTTCTTTTTCCCGCTCCGGTTGAAGGTGATGGTCAGCACACCCCCTTCGTGCAGAAACAGGATCTCGTCCATCGCCGCCTCCATGTCACAGCACCTCGAAGATGCCGGCCGCCCCTTGGCCGGTTCCTACGCACATCGTGACCATGCCATATTTCAACTTGCGCCGACGCAACCCTTGAATGGTGGTACAGGCACGGATGGCGCCGGTGGCACCCAGCGGGTGCCCGAGCGCAATCGCGCCACCGAGTGGATTGACGCGCGCTGGGTCGAGCCCGCAAGTCTTGATCACCGCCAGCGACTGCGCGGCAAACGCCTCGTTGAGTTCGATCCAGCCCAGGTCCTCCTGGCGCAGGCCGGCTGCCTTCAGCGCCGCCGGGATGGCCTCGATCGGTCCGATCCCCATGATGTCGGGTGGTACGCCGCGCGATGCGAAACTGACGAAGCGTGCCAGCGGCTGCAGGTTGAACCGCTTGACCGCCGCCTCCGACGCCAGAATCAGCGCACCGGCACCATCGGACGTCTGCGAGCTGTTGCCAGCGGTCACCGACCCCATGCCAGTGGCGCGGCCACTCGGATCCTTGGGCGATGCGAATGCCGGTCGCAGCTTCGCCAATGCTTCCAAGGTGGTGTCGGCCCGCGGACCTTCGTCAACAGCCACCAGGCGACGACGCTCGGTCACCCTTCCTGCGACCAGGTCAGGGATGCGATCCATGACCTCGACTGGCACGATTTCGTCGGCGAACTCGCCACCGGCGATGCCAGCCAGCGCGCGGCGATGCGACTCCAGCGCGAACGCATCCTGGGCTTCGCGGGAAATTTTCCATTGCTGCGCGACTTTCTCGGCCGTCAATCCCATGCCGTAGGCAATGCCGACGTTCTCGTCGCGGAGGAAGATCGCCGGGTTGAATGCCGGCTTGTTCCCGCTCATCGGCACCATGCTCATGCTCTCGGCGCCGCCGGCCAGCATCACCTCGGCCTCGCCGACGCGAATGCGGTCGGCGGCCATCTGGATGGCAGTGATACCCGAGGCGCAGAAGCGGTTCACAGTGACCCCCCCCACGCTATTGGGCAGACCTGCGAGCAACGCGGCCACGCGGGCCATGTTCATTCCCTGCTCGGCTTCGGGAAAAGCGCACCCGATCACCGCGTCCTCGATCGCGGCGGGGTCCAGGCCGGGCGCCTGCTTGAGGGCGGCATGGATCGCAGCGACGAGAAGATCGTCGGGGCGGGTGTTGCGGAATGCACCGCGACCGGATTTTCCGATCGGGGTGCGCGCCGCGGCGACGATATAGGCTTCCTGCACTTGCTTGGCCATCTGGATCTCCGTGTTCAGGTTGATGGGCGCGGGGTCAATTCCGCACCGGTTTGCCGCCGCCCTGCAGCAGGCTCATGATGCGTTCCTGGGTCTTGGGATGGTCGAGCAGCTTGCAAAAGCGCTCGCGCTCGAGACGCATCAGCCAATGCTCGTCAACCAGGCTTCCGGCATCGACGTCACCCCCGCACATCACCTCGGCAACCATTGAAGCCAGCAGGAAATCGTGCGCGGTGATCTGGCCACCGTCACGCATGTTGACCAGCTGGGCCTGGATCGTGGCCACCCCACCGCGCCCCGCCACCTTGATGGGCACGGGCATGGGAGGACGGTACCCGGCCTCGGCCATGCCCCGAACCTGGGCAATGGCGACGTGCAGCACCTCGTCCTTGTGCATGACGATCACGTCGTCGGGCAGCAGATACCCCATCTCGCGCGCCTCGACCGCTGACCTGGAGACGGCCGCCATCGCCGGCTGCATGTACAGCGTCTTGAGAAAAGCCATGACGTCGACGTTGGCCCCCGCCGATGCCGCCAGCTCGCTGGCGCGACGCGCCAGATAGCACAGGCCACCGCCACCGGGGATCAGGCCCACGCCGAGCTCGACCAACCCCATGTAGGTTTCCAGCGCGGCGACGCGGCGCGCGGCATGCACAGCGAGTTCGCAGCCGCCGCCGAGCGCCAGGCCCCGGATCGCGGCGACCACTGGAACCTGTGCGTAACGCATGCGCAGCACCAGGTCCTGGAGGGCCTTTTCCACCGGCTCGATCGCCGCGGCTCCCCCTGCCATGAAGGCCGGAAGCATGGCCTGCAGGTCGGCGCCGGCGCTGAATGGCTCACCGGTCTGCCACACCACGAGGCCCGCGTAGTCGCGCTCGGCGCGCTCGATGGCGCGGCCGAGTTGCTCGACGATACTGCCGCCAATGGTGTGCATCTTGGTCTTGAAGCTGGCGATCAACACGTCCGGCGCCGTCGGTGCCGTCCACAGCCGGATCGACGCGTCCTCGAATACGGTCTGCCCGGCATTGGCGGGGTCCGGCGCCGGCTCGCGACGCACTGTCTGGCCGAAGAGCGGGCGGTGCATCACCGGCAGCACATGGCGCGGCTTGTAGGCGCCGGCAGCTGCCGACCATGAACCTTGCGGTGTGTGCACGGCGTCGACCGCGGCCACCCAGGCCGGCAGCGGGGCCGCGCACAAAGCCCGACCCGCGGCGATGTCCTCGCTGATCCAGTCGGCGATCTGGCGCCAGCCAGCGGCCTGCCAGGTCTCGAACGGACCCTCATTCCAGCCGAAACCCCAGCGGATCGCGAAATCCACGTCGCGTGCGTTGTCGGCAATCTCGCCCAGATGCAAGGCTATGTAGTGCCAGACATCGCGGAAGACAGCCCACAGGAACTGCGCCTGCGGGTTGCTTGATTCGCGCAGCAGCTTGAAGCGCTCCGCGGGCGGCTTCTTCAGCATGCGCGCGACGATTTCATCAGCCTTGCCGCCGCCGGTGACGTAGGTTCCGGTGGCGGCGTCGAAACGCTGGATGTCCCGGCCAACCTTTTTGAAGAACCCCGCACCCGACTTTTGCCCCAGCTGGCCTTTGGCCACCAGGGTCGCGAGCATCGGGGGCGTGGCATAGAGCGCAGCGAACGGATCCTTGTCGGCCGGCAAGGTGTCACGCATGGTGCCGATGACGTGCGCCATGGTGTCAAGCCCCACCACATCCGCGGTGCGGAACGTGGCGCTCTTTGCCCGGCCCAGTTTGGCCCCGGTCAGGTCATCGACCACATCCTGGTGCAGACCGAACTTCTCGGCTTCGTGCATGACGGCCAGAACCGAAAACACGCCCACCCGATTCGCGACGAAATTCGGTGTATCCAATGCCCGCACCACACTCTTGCCCAGCGCAGTGGTGAGGAAGGTCTCGAGCTGGTCAATCACGTCGGGCCGGGTCGATGCCGTCGGAATCAGTTCCGCCAGCGGCATGTAGCGCGGCGGGTTGAAGAAATGCACGCCGCAAAAGCGCGCGCGCAGGTCGGGATCGAATCCTTCGCTGAGCTTGGTGATCGACAGGCCCGAGGTGTTGGTGGCGAACAGTGCGTGCGAGGCGAGATGCGGGGTGACGCGCTGGTAGAGAGCATGCTTCCAGTCCATGCGCTCGGCAATGGCCTCGATGACCAGGTCGCATTCGCGCAGCAGGGCAAGGTCATCGTCGTAATTGGCGATGCGGATCAAGTCGGCCTGTGCCGCCAGCCCCAGTGGAGCGGGACTGAGCTTCTTCAGGTTGGCGATGGCCTTGGCGACAACGCCATTCTTCGCGCCATCCTTCGCGGGCAGGTCGAACAGGATGACCGGAACGCGGGCGTTGATGCAGTGTGCGGCGATCTGGGCGCCCATGACGCCGGCGCCGAGCACGGCAACCTGGCGGATCGGGAATCGTTGACTCATAGGTCGTGGTCCTTCGAAAGATGGATGGGTTGTGACATGTGAAACCGCTGCGGCATGCGCGACCGCTGGCGCTCAGGCGAACACGGCCTCGGTATCCATGAGGTTCTTGACACCGCTGCGGGCAATACGGATCGCCGCGGCGGTTTCGGGGTACAGACGCGCGAAGTAGAAGCGCGCCGTCTGCAGCTTGGCGAGGTAGAACGTCTCCTTGGATCCGCCCTTGATGGCCTGCTGCGCCACCTTGGCCATGCGAGCGAAAGCGTACGAGAACACCAGGTGCCCGACGACGCGCAGGTAGGGCACGGCGGCCGCGCCGACCTCGTCGCGGTTTGCGAGTGCTTTCATCCCCAGTTCCATCGTGAGCTTCTGAACTTTTTCCGCCAGGTCGGCCAGCGGGTTGACAAACTCCTGCATCGCCTCGACCACACCCTCTTCCTCCACGAAGTCGCGGATGATGCGGCCCAAGACCTTGAGCCGCGCGCCGTTGTCCATCAGCACCTTGCGCCCGATCAGGTCGAGCGCCTGAATGGTGTTGGTGCCTTCATAGATCATGTTGATACGGGCGTCGCGCACATACTGCTCCATGCCCCACTCGCGGATGTAGCCATGCCCGCCGAAAACCTGCAGACATTCGTTCGCGGCGCTGAAACCATTGTCGGTAAGAAACGCCTTGACGACGGGGGTGAGCAAGGCCACCAGATCCTCGGCCTCCTTGCGGCGTTCGGTGTCCGGATGCTGCTCGGCCTCGTCCAGCATCAACGCAACCCAATAGGCGAGGAAGCGCCCCCCCTCGGCCCAGGCACGCGCAGTCAGCAGCATACGGCGCACATCGGGGTGCACGAGAATGGGATCGGCGGCCTGATCGGGCGCCTTCGGGCCCGAAAGCGCCCGCATTTGCTGGCGCTCGCGCGCATACGCCAGCGCGTTCTGGTAAGCCACCTCGGTCAGGCCGAGCGACTGCATGCCAACCCCCAGGCGGGCACCGTTCATCATCACGAACATCGCGGCCAACCCCTTGTTGGGCTCACCCACAAGCCATCCGGTCGCACCCTCCAGGCTCATCTGGCACGTGGCATTGCCGTGAATGCCCATCTTGTGTTCGATTCCGGCGCAATAGATGCCGTTGCGGGCGCCCACATCGCCGTTGGCGTCGGGAAGGAACTTCGGGCACACGAACAGCGAAATCCCCCGCGAACCCTCCGGCGCATCGGGCAGCTTGGCAAGCACCATGTGGACGATGTTCGCGGCAAGGTCGTGATCACCACTTGAGATGAAGATTTTCTGGCCCGTGAGCGCGTAGCTCCCATCGTTGTTCGGCGTTGCCCTGCTACGAATCAATCCGAGATCGGTTCCGCAATGCGATTCGGTGAGGCACATGGTGCCCGTCCACTCGCCCGACGCCAGGCGGGCGAGATACACATCCTTTTGCGCCTGGCTGCCATGCGCCTTCAGCAGTTCCACCGAGCCCTGGGTCAAGCCGGGGTACATGGTCCACGCCTGGTTCGCCGAATTCTCCAACTCGTGCACTGCGCTGGCAACCAGGTGCGGGAGCCCCTGTCCGCCATATTCTGGCGGCGCGGCCAGCAGCGGCCAACCGGCCTCGACATATTGCTCCCACGCCTGCTTGTAGCCCTTGGGGGTGGTGACGGTACGGTTGGCAGGGTCGTAATGGCAACCTTCCGCATCCGCGCTCAGGTTCAGCGGTTGCAGGACTTCGGCGCAGAATTTTCCAGCTTCCTCGCAGACCTGGTCGATCAAGTCGGCATCGATGTCGGCGTGGGGAGGCAACGCGCGCAGCCTGGGGACGACGTCCAGCACTTCATGCATGACAAACTGCATGTCTCGCAGTGGCGGGGTGTAGCGGGGCATGAGGAATCTCCTGGGTTGTCCGCGTCGCCGCGGGTTGGGAGCGGACCGCGCGGCGCGTCAATCGCAGGCGGTCATCGCGAGACTGTCGAGCAGGCGGGCGCCTTCGGGTGAGACCCACGCCCGCATCAGTCGCATGTAGGCGCGCTGTGCCACCGCAAGGCAGCCAGGGACCCGCAGCAGACGGGCATCGTGATGCAGCGCGAGAATGAGCCCATGCATTTCAAACACCAGTTGCTGCGCAGGCGTGTCAACGAGGAGATGACGCGCATCGATGGCCTGCTGCGCCGCGCGCTGCAGGGCCTCATGCCACGTCTGCACCATTTCGACCAGCGCGTCGCGCACCGGCCCCGGGCGGTCATCGAACTCGACGGCGCCTGAAATGTAGATGCAACCGGTCTCCACTTCGCGACTGACCTGCAGCAGCCAGCGGTCGAACAAGACATGCAGGCGGGGCAGGCCGCGCGTCTGCTCCAGGGCTGGATAGAACACCTCCTGCTCGAATAGGGCGTGATAGTGGCGGATCACCGAGATCTGCAATTCCTCACGCGACCCGAAGTGGGCGAAGACGCCCGACTTGCTCATGTCCATGCGGTCGGCCAGAACGCCGATGGACAGCCCCTCGAGCCCGATGCGTCCGGCCATTCGCAACGCACAATCGAGGATGGCATGCCGGGTCTGCTGCCCCTTGCCGAGATTCTCGGAAGCAGTTGAAGCGACGACCCGAAGCGGGGTGCCGAGCGAAGGAGGTTTGCGCGCCATGTGCGACCAGATTAAAACGAACGATCGTACTATTTATGAATCCGCGCGATTTGTCAACTACTGTTCGCGATCGTCAAAACGTTCAGCGCAACAAAGCGTGAAGAGCGGGATCGATGGTCGGCGACAGCGCGGGCGCCCCGGGCGAACGTGCGACGCGCAACACACCACCACAGACAAAGGTCAGCAGCCATTGGGCGCGTTGCCCGGGTTCGAAGCCGGCGCCCGTGTGCCCCTGCTCCACCGCCAGGCGCAGGCATTGGCGCAACGTCGATTCGATCCGGGCGAAAAACTGGTCCACGCGCTGCCGCAACCTTGCGTGTTCCCCCACTAACGCGTCACCCGCCATGACCCGGCACAAACCTGGATTGTGCTCGGCGAAGGCGAGCAGTGACTGCACGATACGTATCGCCTGCGTCAGGCCGGATGGCTCCCGCGCGGCGATCTGATTGACAAGGCCGTACACGCTGTGTTCGATGAAGTCGATCAGCCCCTCGAACATTTGCGCCTTGCTCGCGAAATGACGGTACAACGCCGCCTCCGATACCTGCAGGCGCTGCGCCAAGGCCGCCGTCGTCACACGCTCGGCACCAACCTCCTGGAGCATGCCCGCCAGGCATTGGAGGATCTGCAGCCGCCGCTCGCCCGGTCGCGCACGACGACGCGTCGCGACTGCAGGGGCGACTGGACCGGTCAGCGACGAATTGGCGGGCGCAAGTTCCATAGGGAGCGGATTTTCGCATGCACGTAACGCGGACGGCCATGCATGTCGGCGCGTGCGGGCGGCCGGGCCTGCGCCGCGCGCAGGCTGTACCGGGTGTACCAGGTGCCGCGCATGCCGATGCTCCGCGCCGCGCGCAAGTGCATCAAGGTATCTTCCACCAGCACGCAGTTGGCAGGGCGAAGACCATGCCGGCGCAACACATGGCGCAGCATGCGTGCGTCAGGCTTGGGGCGGAGATGCCCGAATTGCCGCATGTCCTCGATGCTGATCACCGATTCAAAGTAACGCAGCAAACCACATTGTCGAAGCACGCGCAGCGCGTATGCCCGGGGAGCGTTGGTCAGGACGAGCTTGCGCCCGGCAAGCCGGCGCAGCGCGGCAAGCTCGGCGGCATCGGCGCGCAGCATACGGTGCAGGTCCGGAAACCGATGCGTTTCAGCCAGGAAGTGCTCGGCGCGCACGCCATGCTCACGCATCAACCCCAGCAGCGTCGCCCCGTACCGCCGCCAGAAACACAACCGCAGGCGATCCGCCTCGGCCGCATCCACCAGCAGCGTGCGCGCAATATAGCTCCGCATCTCCAGGTTCATAGCGGGGAACACCCGCCATGACGCATCATGGAGCGTGTCATCCATGTCGAAGATCCACACCGGAGGGCCTGGGAACGTCATAGCGCGAACTGTACGCCCTCTGCCCTGACGCGCGGCAGCGGCCGGGGGTCACCCACGAAGCAGACGGTCGCGCGCGCGCAAGCCGGGAAACCAGCGCATCCACAATCCGACCACCAGCAGCGTGCCGATGCCCCCGAGCGCCACGGCTGGCACCGTCCCGAGCCAGGCCGCGGTCACGCCTGACTCGAATTCACCGAGCTGATTCGACGCGCCGATGAACAGCGAATTCACCGCGCTCACCCTCCCACGCAAGGCGTCGGGGGTTTCGAGCTGCACCAGGGTGCCACGAATCACCACGCTGACACTGTCGGCCGCGCCCAGAACCATCAAGGTTGCCAGAGAAAGCATCAACGATGTCGATACGGCGAAGACCACGGTCGCCGCTCCGAACACGGCAACGCACCCGAACATCATCGCGCCAGCGCGACGCTCGATCGGGTGGTGCCCCAGCCAGACGGCCACTGCCAGCGCGCCGACCGCCGGCGCAGCCCGGAGCAGCCCAAGACCCCAGGGGCCGGTGTGGAGAATGTCGCGTGCGAACACAGGCAGCAAGGCCGTGGCGCCTCCCAGGAGCACCGCGAACAGATCCAGGGAAATGGCACCGAGAAGATCGCGCTCGCCCCGAATGTAGCGAATGCCCTCGAGCATCGATGCCAGGCTCGGACGCGCTACCTGGCGCGTGACGGCGGGCACTGCCACCCCGAGCAGCAACACCAGCCCGACGATGTCGAGCAAGGCATTCAAGGCATAGGCCGCGCCGGCACCGAACGCATAGACCAGGCCACCCAACGCCGGACCGACAATGATGGCTGCCTGCGTCGCCGAGGCGGACAGGCCGATCGCATGGGCCTGTTGCTCCTTTGGAACGAGCGCTGGCAGCAGCGCCTGCATGGCTGGCATGTCGAAGGCCCTGCACGCCCCAAGCAACACAGCGACCGCAAAAATCAACGCGCGACTGGGTGCCAGTCCCCACCCCATGCTGGCTGCGCCCAGGAGCGCCGCTGCGAACGCCTGCAGGGCCATGCTGACGGCGGCGATGCTGCGACGATCGAGGTGATCGGCCGCGGCCCCGGCGACCAGCACCAGGGCAATGCGGGGCAGGAATTGCAACAACCCCACAAGTCCGAGGTCGAACACACGCCCGCTGAGGGCGTAGATCTGCCATCCGATGGCGACACTGACGATCTGAAAGCCAGCGGTGAGCATGACCCGCGCCAGCCAGAAATGACGGAAGTCGCGCTGCAGGCGCAGCGGCTTGGGAATGTTGAGCATGGAGGTCAGCGCCAAACCTTCATTATCTTGCCGTCGCCGCCGCGCGACCATCGCGTTCCTCCATATCCGGACGCCGCTCCTACTTGTAAGCTGCTCGCAAGGTTCAAGAGTCGTGCAACGCCCCGCGTCCACTGGCGCGTGAATCGAGGCCGTCGCCGAAACGCCGCGCATCCAACCAACGCCGGGACATCACGTGACTGACAGGGAACCCGCAACGCAAGCCCCCGCATTCGCTCCGCGCGCTGCCGCTCGCGTCGAGGCTCTGGATGCACAACTACGCGAGGCGCAGGCCGGGCTCGAAAGCTTTGCCTGCGGCTTGGTCGACGCGTTCAACCCGCATCTCGGAGGCCACGGGCGCCGCGTCGCCGCACTGGTCGACGCCTTCGCCGCATTCCGGCAGCTCCCGGACGCGGGGCGCGAAGCAACCCGCAACGCCGCGCTTTATCACGACCTCGGCCTGCTTGGCGCCAGGCACCGCGCCTCGTCGCTCCCCTCGGCCGCCCGCAGCGAAACGGATCGTACGCTGATCCTGCTCCACCCGGATGCGGGGGCAGCGCAGCTGCGCAACCTGCATTGGCTCGCGCCCGCGGCGCCGTTGGTCGCCGCCCACCACGAGCGCTGGGACGGCGGCGGCTACCCCCGCAAGCTTCGGGGCGAACAAATACCCATCGGTGCGCGCATTCTCGCCGTGTGCGACGCCTACGACGAAATGCTGAACAAGCCAGCTGACGCGCGCGTGCAATCGAGCGAGACCGACGTATTGACACACCTGCGCCAAGAGCGGGGGCGCCAGTTCGACCCCCGCGTGGTCGACCTCTTTTTCCGCATGCTGGACAACCGCCCGCCGCCCCGCGTCGGGACTTTCCATCCAGCGGAAGTCGCCATCACCGTGCGTCAACTCCGTCCCGGCCAACGGCTCGCACGCAACATCGTGAACGCCGTCGGGCTGACCATGCTGGCTAAAGGAGCGATCGTGCAGGACACGCATGTCTTGCGACTGCAGCGCCTGCGCGACACCCGCGCGGTCGTGGAACCGATTTACATCGAACCCTGAAAGGACTCAATGCGACCGGATCATGGTGCCAAACGCCTGCTCAGTCAAAATTTCCAACAGCATGGCATGCGGGATGCGCCCGTCGATGATGTGCACCGAGTTGACACCGGAGCGCGCCGCATCGAGGGCCGATGAGATCTTTGGCAACATCCCACCGGAGATGCTGCCATCGGCAAACATTTCATCAATTTCGCGCGCGCTCAGATCAGTGAGCAATTCACCCGCCTTGTTCAACACGCCTGGTGTGTTGGTCAGCAAAACGAGCTTTTCAGCCTTGAGCACCTCGGCAAGCTTGCCCGCCACCACATCCGCGTTGATGTTGTAGTTCTCGTTGTCCGCGCCAAAACCCAAGGGCGAGATCACCGGGATGAATTGGTCATCCTGCAGCGCCTTGACCACGCTGGGATCAATGGCCACGATTTCTCCAACCTGCCCGACGTCGTGCTCGAGCTCGGGGTTTTCGCGATCGCGCATGCGCAGCTTGCGCGCTCGGATCATGCCGCCATCGCGCCCCGTCAACCCGACCGCCTTGCCGCCGGCGACGTTGATCAGACCGACGATATCCTGCTGGACCTGGCCTGCCAGCACCCACTCGACAACTTCCATGGTTTCGTCGTCGGTGACACGCATGCCCTGGATGAAAGTGCCTTTTTTCCCGATTTTTGCCAAGGCCTCGTCGATCTGCGGCCCACCGCCGTGGACGACGACCGGATTCATCCCCACGAGCTTGAGCAGGACGATGTCCTCCGCGAAATCCTGCTGCAGATCCGGATCGGTCATGGCGTTGCCGCCGTACTTGATGACCAGGGTCTTGCCGTGGAACTTGCGGATGTAGGGAAGCGCCTGCGCCAGGATCTCGGCCTTGTCCCGTGGCGAAATATGCGTCAGGGCGGGGATGTCAGGGGTGTCTTGCATCGGAATGGAGCGCAGGTCGAAGGATGGTGCGAAGCACAAACCCACTGATTCTATGAATAACCATGCCGTTTGGGTCAGAATGCAGCAATGCCGGTGATCGCCCTGCCGAGGATGAGCGCATGGATGTCGTGGGTTCCCTCGTAGGTATTGACGACTTCGAGGTTCACAAGGTGTCGCGCAATCCCGTATTCATCGGATATGCCGTTACCGCCGAGCATGTCTCGCGCATTGCGTGCGATGTCCAGCGCCTTGCCACAGCTGTTGCGCTTCATGATCGAGGTCATTTCGGGCCGCGCTTGGCCAGCCTCCTTGAGGCGTCCAAGGCGCAGACATCCCTGCAGCGCAAGCGCAATGTCGCTCATCATGTCGGCGAGCTTGCGCTGGACGAGTTGATTCGCCGCGAGCGGCCGACCGAATTGCGTACGCCCCATCACGTAGTCCCGCGCGCGGGCGTAACAGTCTTCCGCCGCCCCCAAGGCGCCCCAGGCAATACCAAAACGTGCGCTATCGAGGCAAGTGAAAGGCCCTTTGAGACCGCGCACATCCGCAAACGCATGATCCGCTGGACAGAACACCGCATCCAGCATGACGCGCCCGGTGATTGACGTCCGCAGGCCGACCTTCCCATGAATGGGCGCTGTGGACAACCCCTTGGCACCCTTCCCGACGACAAAGCCTCGAATGTCTCCCGCGTCATCCTTGGCCCAGACAACGAATACATCCGCGATCGGGGCGTTGGAAATCCAGGTTTTCTCCCCCGTGATCTCCCAGCCACCAGGCACCTCGCGAGCGCGCGAGCGCATACTTCCGGGATCCGAGCCATGGTCGGGTTCGGTCAGGCAGAAACAGCCGATACGCTCGCCCCGCGCCAGCAGGGGAAGCCAGGTCTGGCGGACGATGTCGCTGCCGAAAACGTGCATGGGCAGCATCACCAACGAGCTTTGGACGCTCATCATGGATCGGAACCCGGAGTCGACACGCTCGATCTCACGCGCGATCAGCCCATAGGCAACCGCGCCGAGGCCGGCGCCACCGAATTTGGCAGGAATCGTGGGCCCGAGGAAGCCCATGGCACCCAATTCCCGGAACAGACCGGGGTCGGTCACCTCGTCGCGAAATGCCTGCAGCACACGTGGCCGCAGGCTCTCGCGGCACCACAGGTTCGCTGCATCGCGCACCGCGCGCTCGTCGGCATCGAGTTGACCGTCGAGCACGAGCGGGTCAAGCGGATCGAATGGTGCATGCATCGGAGGTGCTCCAAGGTGTAAGAGGCGCGAAAGCGGCGACCGCCGTGCGCATCAGCGCAACGATAACGCAATGCCTGCCTCCACCACGACTGCCGCAACTGGCGTGTGGCTCACGGTGCCGACCATGAGTTACGAATTATTTCAAATAACTTGCGCTGTAACACGGATTTTGCGCGTCAAAATCCCGATACTTCTGGGCATACGCAAGCAGCGACAAGCCATGTATGGTCATGGCTGCACGGAGAGGCGAACCATGCCGGCACTCGATCACACGCAACGCGGGAGACCTGAACCCAGCGAGCACACAGCCGCGCTCAAACGCTTCGATGCTCTGGCCATCGGACTCCAGCGCAAGGCCGATGGCGATGATGAAGGTGCCTTCGAGTGGCTCACGCGCGCAGCCGCCGATGGCTACGCCGTCGCCCAATACCATCTCGGCTGCATGACCCGCAGAGGCCGTGGCGTGTTGAGGGACGCCCGGGAAGCGGCCAACTGGTTCATGAAAGCCGCGCTGGGCGGGTACCCGCGCGCGCAAGCAGCGCTGGGGATCATGTACAAGAATGGCGAGGGAGTCCCCCAGGACGACGCCATCGCCGCGCGCTGGCTCGGCGATGCCGCCGCGCACGATGTCGTCTGCGCGCAATATCACCTCGGCTTGCTGCTTCTGGAAGGTCGCGGCGTTGCCCAGGACGACACCGAAGCATTCCGGTGGCTGCTGCGCGCGGCCGAGCGGAATCACTGCGCCTCGCAGTACTACGTTGGCCTGATGTTCCGGGCTGGATGTGGAACAGCGGCGGATCTCGCGCAGGCACAGGCGTGGCTGCGCAGCGCCGCCAACCAGGGTTGCGCTCCTGCGCAACAGGCCATGGCCGAACTTTACAAGCGCGGCACTGGCGTGTCGCGCCGAGACGACGGGTCGGCTGAATGGCTCCGCAGGACGGTGGCTCGCAGCATGGTGCAAATCGACGCCCATTCCATCGCTGACGAGGATGATATTGATCCGATCGAGTCAGGCTGTTGAAATCGATGGGGAGAAAGCTGAAGGAGGACTGCCATGCCGATGATGCCGGCGCGCTTTTTTCTCCAGGCTGCCGCGGCCAGGCTTCAGGCGCTTCCGCTTCCCTGTGCGCTGCAACTTCCCGACGGCCAGCGCATTGGCGCCGAACGCCCGAGGCTGGCCTTGATCACCCGCGACCTGCGGACCCTGGCCCATTTGGCCCAAGGCGCCATCGGCAGGTTGGCGGAAGACTACGTCGAAGGTCGCCTGGAGATCGAGGGTCGACTTCGCGACCTCATGGTGGCTGCCCCGGCATTGCTGGCGCGTGATCCGACGTCGCAACCAGGCGGGGTGCTGCGGCGCGCCATGCGCGGCGCGTGGGAGCGCACACATCACAGCCGCCGACGCGACGCGGCGCAGATTCGACACCACTACGACGTTGGCGACGCTTTCTACGCCATCTGGCTCGATCCCCGCCGCGTCTATTCGTGCGCCTACTTTGCGTCGCCGTCGATGTCTTTGGCGCAGGCGCAAGAGGCCAAGCTTGAACTCATCTGCCGCAAGCTGCAGCTGACGCCGGGTGAACGCTTTCTCGACATCGGCGCCGGCTGGGGCGCTTTGATCCTGTGGGCCGCCGAGCATCACGGGGTGGAGGCCACGGGCATCACACTGTCCATGAACCAGCATCGCCACGTCACCGAGCAGATCGCCCGCAGGGGGCTTACCGGTCGGGTACGCATCCTGCTCCAGGACTATCGCGACGTCGACGCGTCCGAACCCTTCGACAAAATCGCATCCGTGGGCATGTGCGAGCACGTCGGTCGCACGAATCTGGGCGCCTACTTCCAGAAAATCCGCAGCCTCTTGCGTCCCGGAGGACTGCTGCTCAACCACGCCATAGCCGCAGGCGGCACGGACAACATCGATCTGGCCGGAGGTATCGGCGATTTCATCGAACGCTACATTTTCCCCGGCGGTCAACTTGTGCACATCAGCCACCTCGTCGACAAGCTTTCGCGCAGCGGCCTGGAGCTGCTGGACGTCGAGTCCTGGCGACCCCATTACGCCCGGACCTTGTGGCATTGGGCGGACGCACTCGAGAGCAATCTCGAGCGCGCGCGTGCCGCGCTGGGTGCGCGCGCGGATCCCGTGCTGCGAGCCTACCGCCTGTACCTCGCAGGGTCCGCGATGGGGTTTGAGCAAGGATGGATGTCCATCTTCCAGGTCCTCGCGTCGACGCCGGGCAGCACATCCGCGTACCCGTACAACCGTGCCTACATGTATCGCTAAACTTGTGCGACACGACGTCCCACCGCATCGACCGCTACTATCGCACTGTCAGATAGAGATTTTCGCTAGCTGAAATCGTTAACGCCACTGCCTGGATGAATATGGCCGCGGGTCTTGGCGTTGCATTCCCGGTTGCAAACACTGCCGCGTCCCGCCCGAAGGGCATCGAGGTCGAGGCTGAACGATCATCCCGCCGGGGCAAGCCCGCGGCGGAACCCGACGAGGAGAATGGCATGCGCAAATTCATCGCAATTCTGTCCTTGCTGGCCGCGTCCGGCATCGCCTGCGCGCAAGCGGACACCGGCCCGGCACATCTGTGCGGCGGCATCGGCAAGGAAGGACGATCCGAGATGCTGACCCACCGGAAGGATTTTGACCTCGGATTCTGGTTGACCGAAGGGAAGACCGACCGCTATCTGGCCGCCGTCCCCATCACCATCGAGCACGACGGCACCACGGTGGCGTCGTTCCTGTCGGACGGACCCGTGTGCTACGTCAAGCTCCCAGCTGGGACTTACACCGTGATTGGCACCCGCAAGGGTGAAACGCGCAAGGCCGAGATCAAGACCGGATCGTTCGGGACATACCTGCGCTGGTAAGCCGCATCCACGCGCAGGCTGTGCGGGCTTCATCACCCGCCACCCTGCGCACGATGCGTATCAACCGAGTCGACCCGCGCGAAAATCGGCGACCGCTTGATAGATCTCCTGCTGCGTGTTCATCACGAACGGGCCATATTGGGTAATGGGCTCACCCAACGGCTTCCCGGCAATGAGGAGAAATCGCGCCGCGTCGTGAGCCTGCACGCGCACCCCATCGCAGTGGGGATCTGTGGCAAGCACCGCCATGCATCCGGCGTCGATTTCCTGCCCTTCGACCGTGACCGTGCCGCGATAGACATACAGGAATGCGTTGTTTTCCGGCGTCAGTGGCTGCTCGAGAACACCACCTCCCGCCGGAATGTTCACGTCGAGGTACACCACGTCGGTGGCGTCGCGCGTCACCGCTCCCTGCACCCCATGGCTGGCACCAGCGATCACGGTGATGTCGACCCCGCCGGGAGCAAGCACGTGCGCGAGCTCCGCGGCGCTGAAGTCGCGGTACCAGGGCGCGCACAGCTTGTCGCGCGCGGGCAGATTCACCCAGAGCTGGAACCCTTCCATCACCCCGGATTCCTGCTCTGGAATTTCGGAATGCACCAGGCCACGGCCTGCGGTCATCCATTGCACGCCGCCGCTGTCAAGAAGGCCTTCATGGCCGGCGCTGTCGCGATGGCGCATGCGCCCGGCGATCATGTACGTCACGGTCTCGAAACCTCGATGCGGATGATCGGGGAAACCAGCGATGTAATCGTCCGGGTTATCGCTGCCGAATGCATCGAGCATCAGGAACGGATCGAGGCGACGCTGCAGGTCCTGGGTCAGCACGCGGGTCAGGCGCACACCCGCGCCATCCGAGGTCGCGCGTCCCGTCACGCGTCGCTCCACGGATCGGGACGCAGCGACGTGGGTCGGCACGGAATCCATGATCACGCTCCCAGGGCGACGTCGAGATCGGCGGCAGCCTGCTCAAGCGCCTGCGCGGCGGCTTCCGGGCCCATCGCGAAACCTTCCGCATAAATGCAATGCAGATCTGTCATCCCGAGGAAACCGAGGACCGTCCTGAGATACGGCACCTGGCTATCGGCCGGCGTATCGCGGTAGCGACCGCCACGTGCGAGCGCCAGAAAGACGCGGCGCCCCCCGAGCAAGCCTTCGGGGCCCGACGCGGTATAGCGAAAGGTCACCCCGGCGCGGGCAATGGCGTCAATCCAGTTTTTCAACTGCACCGGAACACCGAAGTTGTACATCGGCACCCCGAGCACCAACGTGTCGTGCGCTTGCACTTCACGGATCAAGGCGTCGTCGAGCGCGACCCGCGCGGCCTGCTCGGGGCTGCGCTGCTCGGGCGGTGTGAACAATGCGCCCAGCGCCGCCTCATCCAGGTTGGGATGAGGCGTGCGCCCAAGATCCCGAACTGTCAAGGTGGCATTTGGATTGGCGGCACGCAGTCGCTCCACCACGGCATTGGCAATGCGGGTGGAATTCGCAGCATCACCGCGCGCGCTGGCATTGATTTGCAGAATTTTCATGGATATCTCCCGAGGTGGAATGGATATTCACACTGTATACGTTCCAAAATATTTGATAAAGATCTACAAATTGATATCATTCATCCATCCATGGAACAATCGAAACCACTTGCGTACACCGATCCGAACGATTTGTTGATCTTCGCCCGTGTCGCCGACCTGGGGAGCCTGAGCAGTGCGGCGCGCAGCCTGGGGCTGCCGAAATCGACGGTATCGCGCCGGCTGGCCGCGTTGGAACAGCGCATGGGAGAGCGTGCGCTGCAGCGCACCACCCGGCGGCAAAGTCTGACCGAATTCGGCACGCAACTCCTCGAACACGCGCGTCAGATCGCCGCCGAAGTCGATGCGGCCGACGCCCTCGGTGCCCACCGCCAAGCCGTGCCGGGCGGTCGGCTGCGGGTCTCCATGCCCAGCGATCTCGCCAACCTTCTGCTTGCCGACATGCTGGCCGCTTTCGTGGGGATGCATCCGCGCATCCAGCTCGAACTCGATCTTTCGCCACGACGCGTCGACCTGCTTGGTGAAGGCTTCGACCTTGCGGTTCGCATGGGCACGCTGCCCGATGATGCCTACCTGGCTGCGCGCCGCCTGGCGTCGTTTTCAAATAACCTGTACGCGGCGCCAGCGTATCTCGCCGAGCGCGGTGATCCGCGTTGTCCCGACGACCTCGTGCACCACGAATGCGTGCGGCTGCTGGGAAGCGATCGCGAGCCGGCCACATGGACCCTGCTTCACGGCGACGCGCGCTGGGTCGGACTACCACCCGGGAGAACAAGCGCCAATTCGCCGGAACTGCTGCTGCGTCTCGCACGCGCGGGGGTGGGGATCGCCGCGCTGCCTGACTACTTCGCTCGACCCGCTGTCAAAACGGGCGCACTGCGCAAGGTCCTTCCCACGTGGAACCTGCCGGCGCACGTCGCCTGGGCGGTATTCCCGGGCCGTCGCCTGCTGCCCGCGCGAACCCGGTTGTTCATCGACATGCTGCAGGGTGCGCTCGCGGCATTGCGTACGACGCCCTGAGCATGGTGTGCGCCTGTTCCGGGTCCCGAACCGGCGGTGGCGTGATGCATTGCATCAGCGCGGCGCAGAAACACTGTCAAAATCGGAGTCATCGTGACGCTCTGGCAGCTGTTCATGCGCTTCACCCGACGTCCGATTGACCATGCGACCCCGTCGCACCGCGGGGCGAGCAGCCAGTTCGGTGGCCCAGCGCAACACGTGGCGATAGTCCTGGACCTGCAGAAACTCCGCCGCGCCGTAGAGCGCGCCGAGCACAAGCTGGCCATACCATGGCCAGATCGCCATGTCGGCAATGGTGTACGCATCGCCGGCGACGTACGGTGATTCGGCCAGCCGGCGATCGAGCACATCCAGCTGGCGCTTGACTTCCATCGTGTAGCGATCGATCGCGTATTCGATTTTCACAGGCGCGTAGGCATAAAAATGCCCGAAACCGCCCCCGAGATAGGGGGCGCTGCCCATTTGCCAGAACAGCCACGACAGGCATTCCGCCCGCGCAGCGGCCTCGGCGGGCACAAAGGCATCGAACTTCTCGGCAAGATAGAGCAGGATCGCACCCGATTCGAACACCCGGATCGGCTGCGTCCCGCTGTGGTCGACCAATGCAGGAATCTTCGAATTCGGATTGGCCGCAACGAAACCACTTCCAAACTGTTCTCCATCCTGGATACGAATCAACCAGGCGTCGTACTCGGCGCCGCGATGCCCCAGCGCGAGGAGCTCCTCGAGCAGCATCGTCACCTTCACGCCGTTGGGTGTCGCCAGCGAGTAGAGCTGCAAGGGATGCCTGCCGACCGGCAGTGCCTTGTCATGGGTGGCGCCGGCAACGGGACGATTGATGTTGGCGAAACGTCCGCCGTTGCCAGCGGTCCAGGTCCAGATCCGCGGCGGGGTGTAATGGGCTTCAGTCATCGTGACATGCTCCGAGGAAGACAAGAACACATTGTTCTATAAACAATGCGTTCCTGCCGGGGCTTCGACGTGCCTTGCCGCACCCGCACATCAACATTCCCGACTGACGTGGCTCCTTGAATTTCATGTCCCTGTCCGCAAATGCGCGGTGTGAAGGCGAACGGTGGCACGGCGCAATTGGTGTCCGTCCCGTCGCCAGGCCCACCGCGGGTGATCCCGCACCTTTCAGGAGTCTCCCATGACAGCAACCTTGATGCGAACCCCGACGAGTTGGCTCGCCGACATCGCGCGCGTCCAGCGCGAACTCGACCGGACCTTCAGCAGTTTCGGCTTGCCAGCGAGCATACGCGCCGCCAGCGGCCCGGCATTTCCAGCGATCAATATCGGCTCCACACCTGAGGCGGTGGATGTCTATGCCTTTGCCCCGGGGCTGGACGCATCGCGTCTCGAGGTCACCGTCGATCACAATCTGCTGACCATTGCCGGCGAACGCCCGCTCGCGCGTCCCGCGGCGCAAAGCGCCGTCTACGCCGACGAGCGGTTCGACGGCACCTTTCGCCGTGTCGTGAACCTTCCTGACGATGTCGATGCCACGCGCGTCGAGGCAGCGTACCGTGACGGCGTGCTTCACGTGCGCGTCGGCCGCCGTGTCGCCATGCAACCCCGCCGCATCACCGTCAACTGAACCACGCAGGAGGCAATCATGAGCAACGACATGACCCAAGCGACAAGCACGACCACTGGCCACAGCGCCAGGACCGACAACCCGACCAGGGTGCAGGTCCTGGCACCGGCGGTGGATATCGTCGAGGACGCGGATGGCATCACCGTGCATGCAGACATGCCGGGCGTGCCGAAAGACAATCTGCAGGTGCAGGTCAACGGCGACACCCTGACGCTTCGGGGCGAAATGAAGATCTCGCTGCCGCAAGGCACCGAGCCTTTCTACGCTGAACTCCGGCACGGTGCCTGGGAGCGCAGCTTCACGCTTTCGCGTGAGCTCGACAGCGGCAATATCCAGGCCGCGATGAAGGACGGCGTCCTCAGCCTTCGCATCCCCAAGGCCGAGCACGCGAAGCCGCGCAAGGTCGAGGTTCGCATCGGTTGATCGCGGTCTGCCGATCCCGGGGGCCTTGCCCCCGGTGATTCAGGATAAAAAAAGGGCGCCGAAGCGCCCCCAATTCACGATGAACGATTGACAGGAATGGCGACCTCAGATCGCGGTCCAGACATAGAGGAACAGCGAGTTGTTGCCACTGGCCCCAGACGTCGAGCCTTGGTACTTGTTGTAAGTGGTGTATTGCAACCCGATGCGGAGATTCTTCTCCGGATTCACCCAACTCTTCCCAAAGGGATTCCAGTCAAGTTCCCAGACAACCCCATTCGTATTCGGGCTCAGGGGCGCTCCGCTGGTCGGATCCGTTCCGTAAAGAGTGGCGTCACCGCTGCCGGTGACATTGAAGAACTGAGCCGTCGCGCCGTAGGTATTCTGATACCAGTATGCGGCGTTGATGTTCATGAAGTTCAACGTATCGCTGGCGTTGCTCACACTGCCACCCGCGACGTAGCCACTCGTGTAGCTCTGGTTCTCATGCATGTAGAGACCATTGATGGTTACCGAGGCCTGGCCACCGTCAATGAACTGGTAGGAACCATCAAGGCCGACATCCCGGTAGGCATTGTTCGCGCCCACGCCCAGCCCGTCGTCTACCTTGGTGTTCATGCCCACCAGGCCGACTTCGTAGTTGGATTCACCACTGTACCCCGAGTAATTGATGCGCCAGTAGGGGTTATAGCCCGACACCGCGTCGGCGCCTCCGCCCTTCAATTGCTGGTTCCACCAGTTCGAGATACCGTGGTAGAGCCCTGCTTCGACGTACCAATGATTGTCAATCAGGGTATACGCGGTCGTGCCGATCACCTGCTGACCCAGGCCCGCGATTTTCGGGCTTGCCGGTACCGCACCGATGATCGGATTGGTCATGAAACCAAACTGCCATGCCGGAACGGTGTTCCAGACGTCCGACACTGTCGGATTGTTGTTCACCGACACCCCGAAAATCCCCTGGGTCGATCCGAACTGGTAGTTGCGCGCGTAACGCACATCGGTATTGTCCCAGCCGAACGCGGTGTTGGCAGGACTCTTGGTCTGCGCATAGGTCACTTGACCGAGCACCCCGACATGATCGGTGACGCGACCTGCCAGGAAGACCGAAGCCTGCTGCAAGGCCACCAGGTTATCGTTGGCATGCATGCCGTTGAAGGCTGGCGTCTGGTCGGCGGTCGTATGCGTGAACGACGACACCAGCATGGCGGAAAGCGGAATGTGGTGCTTTTCCGATCCGCCTTGCAGCGTATAGCCGCCGAGCTTGAAGGCGCGACCGAATGGCGTCAGTTGGGGTCCGAAGCCGCCGACGTGGCAGGCCACGCAGTCCTGGCCTGTCTGTCGTGCGAATGCCGGAACGGCCTGCGCTGGAGTTGCGGCGAAGCCCGCCACGATCACGACGGCAAACGCCGTGACCCATTGCCGCATCCCGAGCGGCCGGTGATTCGAGATCTTGTCTGCCATGATTGATTCCCTTTGAAAGCCCTGCGGTACCGGGGCCATGTGCACAGACTACGGCCGACCCAAAACAGTCGCACTTGATCGACATCAATCAACACAAAACAACATGAGAATTGCGATCTGGCAAGGGCGGATGCTCGAGGCACATGTTGCCGCATCGCAACAATTCAGCTTTGGATCCGATGCCGGGAATCAACCTCGATGTGCTCCAGAAAAACAGAACTCATGTAACTTCTGAATTACACAACGAAATATTTCGCAATATACCGTCGACAACCGCACGAACATGGGATTTCAGGGCGGCGGTGTCGGCAGCCAAACGCTCCGCGGGCGGTCGAGTCCAATTCCCTGGTAGCACGCGTTTCGTACCTTCCGGGAGTCCGCCGATGATGAACCAACGTTTGACCCTGTACATCGCTGCCGGCATGGTGCTCGGCCTCGCCGCCGGCGCACTGGGCCACCTCTGGGCAGCCGACCCGCAGGCAGCGCAGGCCCTCGCCGGTCGCTTCGCGATTCTCACCGAGATTTTTTTGCGACTGATCAAGATGATCATCGCGCCCCTGGTGTTTTCGATCCTCGTCTCCGGTCTTGCCGGCATGCATGGACATCGCGAGATCGGCCGTATCGGCCTGCGGTCGATCGCATGGTTCATCGGCGCGTCCGTGGTTTCCCTCACACTGGGTCTGGTTCTGGCCAACATCCTGCAACCGGGGGCGGGGATGCACCTCCATGCCGGCAAGGATGCCGTCGATCCGGGCATCCAGGCCGCCGGCCTCAACCTGCGCGACGTCATTGTCAAGGCGTTTCCCACCAGTCTGCTCGATGCCATGTCGCGCAACGACATGATCGAAATCGTCGTCTTCTCGCTGTTTTTCGGTCTGGCGCTCAACGCATGCAAAGGCCAGCGTACGGTGGACACCGTCATCGCGGTGATCGACGGTCTGGTTCCGGTGATGCTCAGGCTCACGAATACCGTGATGTTGTTCGCGCCCATCGGCGTCTTCGGCGCTCTGGCGGCGACAGTCACCGTCAATGGACTCGGGGTTGTGCTCACCTATGGTCGCCTGATCGGCGCGTTCTATCTCGGACTCGCAATCCTGTGGGCCATCATGCTCATCGCCGGTGGTGCGGTACTCGGTCGGCGTGTCCTTGCGTTGCTCAGGGCGATTCGCGAACCTGCGCTCATTGCGTTTTCCACGGCTTCCAGCGAGGCCGCATTCCCTCGGTTGACAGAAAAGCTCGAGACGTTTGGGGTCGACAACAAGGTTGTCGGGCTCACATTGCCCTTGGGTTATGCATTCAACCTTGACGGCTCGATGATGTATGTGAGCTTCGCGTCGATTTTCATCGCCCAGGCCTACGGCATCGAAATGTCGGTCTGGCAACAGGTCGCCATGCTTCTTGTCCTCATGATCAGCAGCAAGGGCATCGCAGGGGTACCGAGAGGCGCCGTGGTCGTGATCGCCGCGATCGCACCGATGTTCGGACTTCCGATCGAGGGCGTTGCACTCATTCTCGCCGTGGACCAGATCCTCGACATGGGTCGCACGGTTACGAACGTCCTGGGAAACAGCATCGCCACCGCTGCGGTCGCGCGCTGGGAAACATCCGACGCGACTGCGGGTTATAGTTGAACGTGCATATCCGGCCTGCCGCGTGTTCACCGTTGCCGACACGATCCGTCCCCCAGCCACGCAAGTGGCGACCTTCTCAACGTCACATCGGATTCAGGATGCTCCAATCGACCAAACCAAGCGCGCTGACAGCCCGAACAATCCACCGATGGGGTATCCGCCTGGCTGCATGCGCGTGTGCCGTTGCGACCACGCTGGCCACGGCGATCCCGGCCGCCGCGCAAGCACCAGAGTCGTCGGACGCGGTGCCGCAGTTTCCCGGTGTTCGCCCCGCGCCCGATCCCGGCAATCTCAACTATGGCGGATGGTTCAAGACGCATCAGCCCGTGAAAATCGTGTTCGGGGTCGGCTCCCCCGGCATGTCGGGGCTCAAGGAGTCACTCCATAATGCGGCTTTGAGCATCCAGTATCTGCGCCTGAAGCACATCACCTACAAGATCGAATTCGTCCTCTACGGCAACGCCGTCAAGGCTGCCGATCCGCTCAACCAGGAGTATGCGAATCTGGGTGACCTGATGGAGTCACTGCATGAGGCCGGCGTCGAATTCGTCGTCTGCTACAACTCGATGCACGACGTCGGCATGCACCGTGGCGATGTGTATTCCTACATGTCGCTGGTGCCTGCCGGAGTCCTGGAGATCGTGCGACGTGAAAACGAAGGCTATGCGTACATCCGCAACTTTTGAGCTGCGCTCATTCCGGGTCGTCGTCTGGCTGCCGCAATGAAGCCGCCGACACATCGTAGGCATCTCTGACACGCTGCGCCAGCCAGGTGAGCAGCGCATCGGCAGCATTGTGACAAGCTTCGGAACCGTCGCCGGCTCGCGCCGTTTCCAGCCAGCGCAGCGGCGTGGAATCGTCCACTCCGTGACGTTGCAGAAAACGTGCGAAGGATCCCGCATCACGCGGCACCTGGGCAGCCAACCCATGAAGCGTGACCCAGGCATGCGCCAAGGCACCAGGCCATGTCGCCAGTTCTCGCGTATCCGCCAACGCGTCAACCGCGCGCTGCCTCCATTCCGGAAACACGTCCGTTGGCATGGGACGCGCCAAGGCAAAGCCCTGCGCAAACTTCGCGCCGAGAATCCGCGCCGCCTCGACAAAACCATCGTCTTCCAACCCCTCGACCACGGTGCTGGGCGCGAATTCTTCGCCGATGCGAAGCAAGGTCGCCAACAAACGCACCGTCTTGACCGGATCACGTGGTAATTCACGGATCAACCCCTGATCAATCTTGACGATATCGATGGGCAACGATGCAAGGCGGGTAAGGCTGCTGTAACCGGAGCCAAGATCATCGAGCGCGAGCCGCACACCCAGTGCGCTGATGGCGTGGATGGCTTCGTCGCTACGCGCATCCACGAGCTCACCAGACTCCAGGATTTCCAAGGTCAAGTGCGCGGGAGCAACCTCCGCCTCCCGCAGCGCGCTCTCGATCCACATCCGGCAGTCAGGATGGTTCAGCGTGGTCGGGGGAAGGTTGACGGCGATGTCGACCTGCAACGACTGCTCACGCCACGCCTGGACGCATGCCAGTGCCTGTTCAAGCGCTTGTCGAAACAGGGCATGGAGTTCCTGCTCGCCAAAGGCAGGAAGGAACTGCCCCGGGTTGAAGACCGTCCCATCGGGCGCCTGCAGCCGCGCCAGCGCCTCGACCCGGGAAACCGTTCCCGTGCGCAGATCGACGATCGGCTGCACCCACATGCGCAGTCCACCGCTGTACAGCAAAGCGCGAAAGGTTCGCAACAGATCAGGGGCGATCGCATGGTACGCCGCCGAGGTGGCGGCAAAGTCGGCGGTTATCCTGCTGTGCACGAGCTCGAGCCAGGACCGTGCCCAACTCGATGAAAACTGGTGGGGATAGGCGCCAAAAAGCATCAGCACGCTGTCGGCGTTACCAGCACTTCCAATCGGGATCGTTGCTGCACTGCGCCAACCAGCCGCCTGCGCAATGGCGTGCCAACGCGTCAGCCGCGGATCGAGCATGTACGCGTCGACAACGTGGACCTGGCGCGTGAACCATGCCAGCGACAGCGGCCCTGGTGTCATGTCGGGTGCCGGATTGAGATTCGGATAGAGGTCGCCGGCGCGCAAGGCGGCGCTGATGGCGTCGACGGCATGACCCGCTCCCAGCTCGTCGAGCATCCGGCCACGCGCATCCGGTCGAAACACGATGGCATGCACGATGCCGGGCAGCGCGCTGAGGGAGGTGAGCGCGGCGGGCAGGATGTCCACCCAGCGTGTGCTGTGGACCGCGGGCTTTTTCAGAATCTCGAAATACTGGGCGGTCGTCTCGTCGATGGCGTTGAGCTGGGTTTGCACGTCCAGACGCAAACGCGCGGTCGCGACGCGCAGAATGCGGTAGCGCTGTTGTGACGAAATCAGCGTGCTTTCCAGTTGCGCGCGCAGCAGTTCCTCGTACAGGGCGAACGCCTGCTCCATGCCCGCACCGGAAACACCGACGAGCGCGTGAACCCGCCCGAGCACCGAAGCCCTGGCGAGCAGGGCTTCGCGCGTCGTATCCGGGCTCAGCAGGTGCAACAGATGCTCGGCCTGTGCGCGCTTCAACGCAAGGAATTCGTCCTCGCGCAAACCATGTAAAGCGCGACCCAGTTCAGGATGCTGCCGTATGGCGTCGTAGAACGCGCCCGCGAAAGCCAGCGCGACGCTGTTGAGCAATGGGCGTCCAAGACCCTGTAACAGCGTGGTCGACTTGATCCCGAACATCTCGAAATCGTCCTCACCCGAATCGTCTTCAGCGGCGTCCGCCCCCAGTGCGCCGATCCGCCACCATTGGATGCGATCAGCTTTGCGCATCTTGCAGGCATACATCGCAGCGTCCGCCAGGCGCAGCAAGGTGTCCGGTTCGTCGGCATCCTCTGGGTAGCGCGCGAGCCCCATCGTCATGCCGACACGCGCAAGACGACCTTCGCCGAGGTCGAACGGCGCATCCACCGCAGTATGAAGGCGCTCCAAGGCGACCTTCAGCTCAACCATGCACTGTTCCGCCTCCAATCCCTCGAACACGACGACGAATTCGTCTCCGCCGACGCGCGCGAGAAAGTCGGCGTCGCGCATGGTCGCGCGCAGGGCCTGCGCCAGTCTCTGCAGCAGCACGTCGCCGACGGCATGGCCAAAGTGATCATTGACCGGCTTGAAATCGTCGAGGTCGAGCATGCCAACCGCCATGACCGCGCCCCGGCGCCTGGCACGCGACAATGCGCCGGGAAGATACTCATCGAGTGCGAAGCGGTTCGGAAGACCGGTCAGCGCATCGGTACGTGCACGCCGACTTTCAGCGTCTTGAAGCATTTGCAACGCCGACTTGCGATCAAGTTCGTCAAGGCCATGCCCGAGCAGGGCGGCCACCTGTTCACACGCCATGCGCGCCGTATCATCGAAAAAATGCGACTGACGGGTTGCGAACAGCAAGACTGCCCAGGTCACTCCGGCGCGTCGTACCGGCAAGGCAAACACCGAGTCCCAGTCCAGCTGGGCGAGCAGTTCCGCATCGCATGGCTCCAGGGGTGCCTCTCCGTGCCGTTCGCGCAATACGGGCTCTTGCGCGCGCCATGCCCGCGCAACCGCGCATCCGTCATCATCGAGCGCGAGGCGACCGGCGTCCAGCGCGTCGGCGCCCTCTCCCCGGTCACTGACAACGGCCAGGGGAGCGAAACGCCCTGCGTCGTCGGGGCGCGTCAGCCAGACAGCGGCAAAATCAGCACCATCAACCAGACTCTGGCACAGCCGCGCGATCATTCCCGCTTCACTGCCGCTTTGCAGCAGCGAGTCGGCGGCGGCCGCGAGTGCGCGGTACACCCCTTGGCTGCGCTGCAGGCGCATTGCCTGACGCGAACGTTCGGTCACGTCGATTTGCGTCCACAAGATCCGTGTCGCACCATCACCGAGATCGATGCGTACGCCGGATACATCGACCCGAATCGACGCCCCATCGAGCCGGCGGTAGGACACGTCCGGCACCGCACCGCGGCCGGTCTGCAGAATCTGGTCCGCGAGCGCGCGCACCCGCGTGAAGTCATCCAGGTTGCCATAAAACGCGGATAACTCACGCGCCTTGAGGTCCTCGATGGAACGCGCTCCCGCCATTTCCAGCAAACGCGCGTTCACATGCTCGAACGTACGTTCCGGATACCGCATGACATTGACGCCAACGTCCACATTCGACAGTAACGCCGCGTTCAGCAAGGACTGCTCACGCTCGCGTCGAATCACGTCCAGCCGATCCAGGCCGGTGGAAATATCAGCGGCGATTTCTGCGGCGACTTTCTGAAGCGCGGCGTCGAAGCCCTCAGCAAAAGTCAGATAGAGGTTGAATGTCGCCCAGATCGTTCCGCCTCGAAATAGCGGCATGCCAGCGGCAGCATGAATCCCGATCTTTGCCAACGCCTCGCTCCAAAGCGCGTGCGCGGGATCGCCCTGGACATCGTGGACGAAGACCGCGCGCTCCGAGCGCCAGACCTCCACTGCCGGCCCCTGCCCGAGCAATGCCGATGCATCGATGTCACCCTGCCAATCATGCAGATGAGCAACCGCCGTTCCTGCCTTGGCGAGAACGACGAAATGCCCCTTCGCGTCGGGTTTGCCGATCCACGCCAGCGCCACCCCCTGCAAGCCGACGATCAACTCGCAAAACCGCTGCAGCAACCCAGCCTCATCCTGGGCGTTGGTAATGATCTGGTTGATGGTCGAAAGCATGGTGGTGAGGCTCGACAGCCTCCCGAACTCGGTTTGAAACTGGGTGTGCTGGTGCACAATGGTTTTCGTCTGCTCGCGCGCGAGGATTTCGAGCCGAGCCGACTGCTCGGCAATTTGCTGCGTGGCCTTGCGGTGCGCCTGTTGCAGCGCCATTGCAAACAAAATCGCCCCGCCGACCGCGACCAGAAGAAACTGCAGCGCAACGATCGTCTCGATTTCGAACGCCGCCAACTCGCGCGGAATTCCGAGCACGGCGGATCCGACGAGCAGCATGAAAGTCATGGCCAACAGGCCGGTCGTCACCGTGACGTCGAGTGCAAACACCGACCAGATCAGTGGAAACATCGACAAGGCCAAGACCCCGCCACGCTGGACGCCGATCAACCCAGGGTCACAGACGGCGAAAGTCCACAAGCACAGCACGACGCCGAAGACTCCGGCTACTTGCGGCCATGTGCCGCGAAGACGTGCGAGCAGCGGATGCGCGCGCGGCATCAGCACCAGCTGGAACAAGGGCGTCATCGTCACCACGGCGCAGGTGTCCGCGACAGACCACGCGACGAAGGCGCCGATGGGGTCAACGTGCAAGCCACCGAAGAACGCGATACCGGCGATGCCGAGGGCTGCTGACAACATCGACTGTCCCAAGCCCATGGAAGCGATGAAAGCAAGCGCGCCGCGGGGATGCTCCCACCAGCTGTCAACTCTTCCGCCCAAGCGTTCCAGGACCATTCGTCCGAGCATGGGCGCCAGGGCATTGCCGATCGAAGCCACCAGCGCAGGACCAACCCCCAGCCTGGAACTGAGAATATTGCCGAGCAGGGACCCGATGAACAAGCCCGGAGCCCCGCCCCAGCCCGCACGCAACGCAACGATGGCTGCCAGCGCGGCCGGCGGCCAAAATGGAGATACGCCTGGAAATTCACGCGCAGACATCGCCGCGAGCAACAGATACGCGAATGCAATCGCCAAGTTGCGCGAACCTGCCAACAAGAATTCCTTCAGTCGTGGGTGATCGAGCGTCTGATGAGGCATGAGCAGCATTGCATACCCACGCTGCGCCTTGGCAACGCAGATGGAGCCTTCAAAGTTGAGCGATTGTCGCTGAACTGGACGTGCCGAGGCGAATCAGCCCGGATCGATGCGACGTGTCCGGCGCTCCGTGCCCACCTGGTTGGCGCAAAATGCCGTGATGTCCTTTGCCTCATTTCCGCGCCAATGCACGACCTCCGACATCCACTGAGCGCCCGTGCCGCGGCACTCATGACTGTGCTGTGCGTGATCTGGAGTTTGCAGCAGATTTCCCTGAAGGCTGCCGCGGTCGATGTCAGTCCGATGCTGATGATTGCGCTGCGCTCCGGTCTGGCGGCGCTCTGCGTCGCTTCACTCATGCGCACGCTCGGCCAGCCAGTTTCGCTCGCCAGTGGTCGCTGGCGCGCCGGCGTTGTCGTCGGTGCGTTGTTTGCGATCGAATATCTGCTGGTCGCAGAGGCCCTGCGACGGAGCTACGCATCACACGTGATCGTGTTTCTCTACACCGCGCCCATTTTTACCGCAATTGGCCTGCACGCGCGCCGGCCGGCCGAGCGCTTGAACGGTCTCCAGTGGCTCGGCGTCGCCATCGCCTTCGGCGGAATCGCACTCGCTTTTCTCGGACATGGCCAGCCGCCCACCGCGAACGCTCCGGACGTGCTCGCCGGAGATGCCCTTGCTCTGCTCGCCGGTGCGACCTGGGGCGCCACCACGGTCACGATCCGGCTTTCGAGCCTGTCGACAGCGGCGCCTGCGGAAACGCTGCTGTATCAACTGCTGGGCGCGTTCATGCTGCTGCTGCCAGCAGCATGGCTGAGCGGACAGTTTCGCTTCGTACCCACCCATGCGGCATGGTTCCATCTCGCATTCCAGGCCTTGATCGTTTCATTTGCCAGCTTTCTGGTCTGGTTCTGGCTCCTGCGTCATTACCTGGCATCACGCTTGAGCGTATTCTCGTTCCTGACGCCGATTTTTGGCGTTGTACTTGGCATCAAACTGCTGGGTGAACCGCTGCAACCCAGCTTTCTTGGCGGTAGCTTGCTGGTGCTGGCGGGAATCATCCTTGTCAGCGTCCATGGCTTGTTGCGGCGGCCGGCGACGCCTGCGCTTCGCGAACAGGCACCTCGCAGGGACGGAATCAATGAAAAGTCATGACGACCTGAGTCGTGAGCTGGCAAGGCTGCTGCAACAAGCGGAGCAGACGCGCAAGGCCGAGCGTGACGCCGCAATCGCCGACATCCTGACAAAGATGGCGGATTACGGTCTCACCGTCGAGGATCTTGCGCCCCGTTCTCCAGAGCCCGCGGGCACGGACGGCGCGAGCCGACCCAAGGACGGTCACCCTGACAACGACGAAACCTGAACCGGCCACGGCAGACAGCTGCGCCGGGTCAAGGTTCCAATCGCTGCAGGACAAATGCGCCAGGGCCTCGCGAAGGGGTTTTGCAACAACCGGGCGCTACCACTGGCCGGCAGCGCCTGCGTCAGAAGCGCACGAAACCGTCGCTGTCCTGCGGGTGTGGCTTGGCTGGCTGGTGCAACTGCCTCGGGTTTGGCTGGGGTTTCAGCGTTCCGGCGCCCGAAACTCCCCGCGTTCCTGTCGGTGCTTCGGGAGCGGATCGGGTCTTGAACTGTGAGACCAGCTCGAGCAGGCGCGCGGCCTGCTCGCTCAAGGTCTGCGCTGTCGCCGCAAGTTGTTCGGACGATGCCGCGTTTTGTTGCGTGACCCCACTGAGCTGGCTGATCGCCTGATTGATTTGAACCATTCCCGTGGCCTGCTCCTCGCTCGCCGCAGTAATCTCCTGCACGAGCTCCGAGGTCCGGGCAATCGAAGGCACGAGCTGCCGAAGCAGGTCGCCAGCACCCGCCGCCTGCTTGACGGAGCCCGCAGCAAGTTCCCCGATCTCCTTGGCGGCGACCTGAGCGCGTTCAGCCAATTTCCTGACTTCGGCGGCAACGACAGCGAACCCCTTGCCATGCTGCCCGGCCCGCGCGGCCTCGATCGCCGCGTTCAACGCCAGCATATTGGTCTGGTAAGCGATGTCGTCGATGATGGAGATCCGGTCGGCAATCGACTGCATGTCGGTGAGGGTACGCTGGACTGCACTGCCGCCGGTTTCAGCCTGCTTGGCTGATGTCTGCGCGATCGTATCCGTGTGACGGGCGTTCTGCGCGTTCTGCTGAATCGATGCGCTGGCCTGTTCAATCGTCGCCGAAGTCTCCTCGACCGACGATGCCTGCTCCGATGTCGCTTGCGACAGCGTCGCCGACGTCGACGACACCTGTCCAGCGGCATTGGCCAGGCCGTCGGCCGCAGCACGGACCTGCATGATGGCCTGCGCGAATCGATCGATCATCGATTGCGCTGAGCCCAGAATGCGACTGATTTCGTCATCTCCGTCCTGATTCAGCCGCACCGTCAAGTCGCCGGCCTCGATGCGTGCGAATGCGCCCAGACTGGTGCTGAGCAAGCGGCTGGTACGCCGGATCATCAACACTGACAGGCCCAGCAGCAGCATGGCAATGGCCGCAGCAAAAATAATGCCATCGACGCTATTGCGCCAGGCAGCAGCATCGATGTCATCGGTGTACGCACCGGTGACGAGTTCCCAGTGCCAAGGGGCGAAATCGGCGACATAGGCAACTTTTGGATAAAAGGCTGCGGTTGTTCCGCCACCCGTCTTGGGCTTCGGGAAGCGATACGAGACGAAACCACCCGTGCCATCTCTCCCCAGGCGCGCGCACGCGGTGAACAGGTTCATTTTGCCGTCGGTGCGAACCTCGGCCGCCCCATCTTCCTGGTAGGCAGTCGCCGTATCGAACTTTGCAATGTCGAGTCGCTTCCCATCCAGCGCGGGAAAATAGGGATGCATCAACATCGTCGGCACTGGGTAAGCGTCGGTATTGACAGTGAAATAACCGGATTTTCCATACCGGATCGCCTTGATCCCCGCCAATGCCTCGGCCTGTGCCGACTGCAGCGATGTCGCCCCCTGATCGACCCGGTCCACGGCGCGATGCAGCACGGCCATCGCCGTCTCCGTGGCGTTGCGCAACATGGTCTTGCGCTCGCTGAGAATCGAAGCCCGGGCGAGCCGGAAATTGAGATACGTCGCGATTGCCATGCCTGCCACAAACAGAACGGTCAAGGCGATCAGGCCACGGCGAATGTCAAGATGAAATCGGCGAGGTGTTGTCATGGATTCCGCTTTTTTGATGGTGAATTGCCGTCGTCGCCGGTAAACGACCGGGCCTTGCGCGCCTGATCTGGAGCCGGGACTCGGTCGACGTGCCCGGTAGCGTTTCTGCATGCTACGACGCGCCGAAATTCATGGAAAAAAATTGCATTGCGTCACATTGTCGATGCAAGCCCTCGCCTGCGCGCTGCGCGCCTGGAGCCAACGAATGCTTGTGGGAACGCTGCGCCGCGCGTCAACGCTAGAATTTTGCACAGGGATCAGTCGCTCCCGTTTCGTTTGATGCGACGGCCTGCGCCAATTGTCTTCGAATGACCATGAATGCACCGAGCGGGATGCGCCCTCGTCGCCATTGTGTCTGCGCCTTGTACCGTCGACGCGCGTCGCGCGCGGTGGGGGGAAGCGCAGGCCACCCGGCAGGGTCATGCTGGTGCGCGTGATGCATGGCGCTGTGTCGCGGCACCACCATCGTGGCTGAGGCCAGCTCGCCATCATTCGATTGCGTGTTGCGCGCCTGGCGTGCACACGAAGCAGAACTGCAGGGCTTTCTCGCGCGCCAGCTGACCGATCGGGATGCCGCCGACGACGTGCTGCAGGACGTTTTCGTCAAGGCGCTGCGCCAGGGGAAAGGTTTCTGTGACCTGGACAGCCCGCGCGCGTGGCTGTTCCAGGTCGCGCGCAATGCGCTGATCGATGCGGCGCGCGCCAGACGGCCCAGCGCCGATCTTCCGGAAGGCATCCCCGCGCCAGCGCCCGAGGAGCGCGCTGCCGTGGACGAACTCGACGGCTGCATTGCACGCAATCTGCCGCTTCTTGAACACGTTGACCGCGACATCCTGCAAGCGTGCGACCTCGGTGGCCAAACCGTGCGCGCCTACGCCGTGGAGCAGGGAATCGGGCTTCCCGCCGCCAAATCGCGTCTGCTGCGCGCACGCCAACGCCTTCGGGAATCAGTCATCGCACATTGCGGAGTGCGATTCGACCCCGGTGGCCAGGTCTGTTGTCACGTTCCGCAAGACCAACGCTGAAAGCCTGCATCCTTTTCGCCGACCGTCCGTCTTCTCTGCAAGATGACAACTTTCGAGGCGATCATGCATGCTTCCACGTCGACTGAACCACCCGTCGCACCCTTGAACCCAGGCTGGAGGGCGTGGGTCACGCCCGTGGCGTTCGTCAGCGGCTGGCTCGTGCTCTACAACCGACTCCAGCCCACGACGGACGCGTTCATGCGCTCGCTCGTGACCTCGACCGGGCTGGACCCATCGGGGCATTTGGACGCAGCGCTGAGCTTCCTCACCTTCGAAGTCCCCAAAGTGCTGATGCTGCTGGCACTGATCGTGTTCATCGTCGGCGTTCTGCAGACGTTCTTCACTCCCGAGAAAACACGGGCCATCCTCGCCGGCAAACGCCAGGGCGTTGGCAACGTGCTCGCCGCCAGCCTCGGCATCGTCACGCCGTTCTGCTCATGCTCGGCAGTGCCCCTGTTCATCGGCTTCCTGACCGCCGGCGTGCCGCTGGGGGTGACTTTCTCCTTCCTGGTGTCAGCGCCCATGGTCAACGAGGTTGCCCTGGCGCTGCTCTACGGTATGTTCGGATGGAAAGTCGCGCTGCTCTACACGGGCATGGGACTGCTGGTGGCCATCAGTGCCGGCATGGTGATCGGTCGCATGAACGCGGTGCACCTGGTCGAGCCATGGGTGTTCGACATCCCGGCTGTCAGTGGGGTCGCGCAGCGACTCGATTGGGAGGCCCGTTTCGCCCAGGGCTGGCACCACGTGCGTGACATCGTGCTGAAGGTCATGCCCTACATCGTCGCAGGCGTCGGCGTCGGCGCCTGGATTCACGGCTATGTTCCGCAGGATTTCATGGCCCACCTCATGGGCAAGAGCGCCTGGTGGTCGGTGCCGCTGGCCGTGTTCATCGGCGTGCCCATGTACTCCAACGCCGCCGGCATCATTCCCGTGGTCCAGGCGCTGCTCGGCAAGGGTGCGGCACTCGGAACCACCCTGGCATTCATGATGTCGGTCACCGCATTGTCGGCGCCCGAGTTCATGATTCTGAAAAAGGTGATGAAGCCACGGCTGATCGCCCTGTTCGCAGGTGTGGTTGCGGTGGGGATCGTCGTCGTCGGATATGTCTTCAACGCTGTGATGTAACGAGAAGGAAGCATCGACATGATCAACGTGAAAATCCTCGGCACCGGGTGTGCCAACTGCAAGTCGACACAAAAGCTGTTCGAAGACGTCGTCGCGGCACGTGGCCTGCAGGCCACGGTGGAGAAGATCGAGGACATTGCCTCGATCATGGGGTTTGGGGTGATGAGCACCCCGGGAGTCGTCATCGACGGAAGCGTGGTGCACGCAGGAGGTGTGCCGAGCCGCGCCCAGGTCGAACAGTGGCTGGCGCGTTGAATCCACGCTTTTTGTCCAACCTGATGGTCCGCCGCCTCATGCGCCCAGTGCGAGGTCTGCCGCGATTCGCCCCACCAACTTTGGAAGTTCCACCCACAAGAATGCAGGCGCGTAGCGACCACGGCTCTCGCCCGTGCAAGCCCCTGCTGGCGCGATCAAAGCACGACGAGCAGTGCCACCACCGCAGAGCACCATGCCGCGATCGCCGCCGATGACGTATCGGTGGCGGTCTCGAACAGCGCCCCGCACCCGCACCACAACGCCAGTCCGCCCCAAAGGGACATCTGATGACCGGCAATCACGATCACCATCAACGACGCCAGAAGCGTGAGCTTGCGCATGCCGGTCTCCCTCCCGCCGTCTGGCCATGTCCAGTGGATGCATCGCATCCCGGTTCCCAAGCACTCAACGACACATTGTTGCCGATGCTGGAGTGCAACCATCGCACCTTACCGGGAGGCATTCGCGCAAAACAGTCGCGTCGGACGTACGATTCTGCGCATGCCTGCGTTGTTCACCATTGTCCCCGAAGAAGTGGAGTTCAAGGCGATTCGCGCCCAGGGTCCGGGGGGGCAGAACGTCAACAAACTCTCCAGTGCAATCCAGTTGCGTTTTGACGTGGTGGCCTCGTCACTGCCCGAAGCGGTCAAGGATCGGCTGCGGGCATTGGCGGATCATCGCATCACCGACGAGGGCGTGGTGGTCATCAAGGCCCAGTCGCACCGCAGTCAGGAAAAAAATCGCGGCGATGCGATGCGGCGCCTGGAAGAGCTTGTGCATTCGGTGGCCCGCGCCCCCAAGGCGCGTCGGGCCACGAAGCCCACGCACGCGTCCCGATTGCGGCGACGCAGGGGCAAGGCCGAACGCTCGGACGTCAAGGCCGCGCGCGCCAAGGTCGATGGCGGCGCATGGTGATGCTGGACCTCTGCTGGAACCTCAACGATCGAGAGGCAACTCCATGCCGTCCTTGATGACCTCCATGACGACATAGCTTTGCGATGCTGCGGGCACGGGCAGGCGCTTGAGCACCTCGCCGAGCTGGTGCCGATATTCCGCCATACCACGCAGACGAAATTTCACGAGATAGTCGAACCCGCCAGAGACGAGGTGACACTCGAGGACCTCGGGCATGTTTTGCAACTCATCGCGTATGGCGTCGAACACCTCGTCCGACTTGGTCGAAAGGGTGATTTCGACGAACACGACCAGTTCGCGTCCAATTGTTTCCGGGGCCAGGCGCGCGTGATAGCCGGTGATGATGCCCGCACGCTCCATGCGCTTGACCCGTTCGGTACAGGGCGATGCCGACAGGCCCACCCGCTGT
Organism: Thiomonas sp.; assembly: GCA_027311065.1. Classification (GTDB taxonomy): domain Bacteria; phylum Pseudomonadota; class Gammaproteobacteria; order Burkholderiales; family Burkholderiaceae_C; genus Thiomonas_A. The sequence goes on from DAICZP010000007.1 coordinate 38,272, forward strand.
GCGAGCTCGGTCATCGAAATGCGTCCCTCGCGCTGCAACACGTCGAGGATGCGCCGATCCATGCGGTCGAGCTCAGGGGTTTCCACTGCCGAGGCCCTCACCGCCGATTTTCTTTGACATCTTTCACTCCGATCTACCCAATTTTTGGTGAAATTTACTTCAAAAAACCGCCTATATTTCAAATTATACAAACATAACCGGGTGTTTTCCAATGAAAGCCATTGTCTTGGGCGCTGGGGTCATCGGCACGACGACCGCCTACTATCTCGCCAAGTCAGGCGTGGATGTCACCGTCATCGACCGCCAGAGCCAGCCCGGGCAGGAAACCAGCTTCGCGAACGCGGGGCAAGTATCCCCCGGCTATGCCACACCGTGGGCGGCACCGGGAATCCCGTTCAAGGCATTGAAATGGATGTTTCAGCGCCACGCACCGCTGTCCATTCGCCCGGATGCAACGCTGTGGCAGCTTCGCTGGATGGCAGGCATGCTGCGCAACTGCACCCAGGACCGCTATGCACGCAACAAAGAGCGGATGATGCGTTTGGCGGAGTACAGCCGCGACTGCCTCCGCGACTTGCGCGCCGACACCGCACTGACCTATGAGCATCGCAGCGCAGGGACGCTGCAGGTCTTCCGCAGTCAGGCCCAGTTCGATGCCGCACGGCGCGACATCGAGGTGCTGGAGAAATGCGGTGTTGCCTACGAACTGCTGCGTGCGGACGAACTCGCCTCGGTCGAGCCCGCCCTGGATCGCGCGCGCGACCGCTTGTGCGGGGGCCTGCGTCTCCCCAACGACGAGACGGGCGATTGCCAGCTCTTCACCTCCCGACTTGCGACATTGGCAGCGAACATCGGGGCCCGCTTCCGGATGGATGAAACCATTCAGGGGTTTGTCAAGGGCGCCCGAGGTTCGATCGCCGGCGTGCGGACCGCATCAGGCGTTCTGACAGCCGACCGTTACGTCGTCGCCTGCGGTAGTTATTCGCGTGATCTTCTGCTCCCCCTTGGCATTGACCTCCCGGTTTATCCGGTCAAGGGCTACTCCCTGACCGCTCCCATCGTCGACGCCACGCTGGCGCCCCGCTCCACGGTGCTGGACGAGACCTACAAAATTGCCTTGACCCGATTCGATGACCGGATCCGGGTTGGGGGCATGGCCGAGTTGCGGGGGTACGATCTGCGACTCGATCCGCGCCGACGCGCCACCCTCGAAATGGTAACCCGCGACCTGTTTCCCGGTGGTGACCTCCCCGCCGCCGAATTCTGGACCGGTCTGCGCCCCATGACGCCGGATGGGACCCCGATCGTGGGGCCGACACGGCATCCCAATCTGACCCTCAACACGGGCCATGGAACGCTCGGCTGGACCATGGCGTGCGGGTCAGCAAAGCTGGTTGCCGACCAGTTGCTCGGCCGGCGCACGGACATCGAAGCTGAGGATCTCGCCCTCGACCGCGGCGTCGCGTCGCCGCGCCCGGCAGGCCGCTTGGTCGGTGCAGGCGCCGCGTAGTTTTACCGGGGCGGGCAGCGCGGTCCTACTTGGAGGGTAGGCGCTGGCGCGCGGTGGAGCGCGCGACGGCTTGCCGCGGAACTCCGGTCAGGCATGGTGCGCTGACCATGTGTCCGTGCCACAGCCCGTGCGCACTTCGTATGAGCACGTAAGCCCAGGCGCCGACGAGAAAGACCACCAGCATTGCGCCGAATGTGGTGAAAAACTCCAATCCGGTGTTGCGCCCCAAAGCCAGGGTCGCGGCGATGTAAACACCCAGCGGGAAGGTGAACCCCCACCACCCGAGGTTGAAAGGAAGCTCGTTGCGTGCCTGGCGCACGGTCAATGCCAGCGCAGTGACCATCCACCACAAGCCGAGCCCCCACAGAATGAGGGCACCCAGCGTGCCAATCGGAGCGGCAATCCCGGCCAGCGCATGCAACGGGCCATTGATCAGCGCATGCGGAGCCGCGGCCCCGAGGGTCTGCAACGCGAAGGCGCCGGTCCCGATCGGCCCCAGGCTGAGCCAGGTCGAGACCCCGAGCTCCTTGGGCGGAAGCTTGTGCACCGCCAGCCGAAGGTAAAGGATCGTCAGCAGTCCCAGCGCAATGGGGACGGAAACCCCCCAAAGACAGTAGCCCGCAATGACCATGGTCTGCGCGTCGGCAGCGGGCAGATGAAGCGCCAGGATTCCGCCGCTCGAGGCGGCAACCTCGGCGGGAACGATCGGCAGTAACCATACTCCGGACATCCGTGCCAGATCGTGCTCCTGATTCAGGAACTGCTGCCATGGAACGAGCCATCCTGAGATGAGCGACAGCGCGACGTCGACCCACCAAAGCCCCGCAGCCAGAGCGACCGCCTGGGGGCTGTGCGGATAAAACACGACCAAGCCGTTGACCAGAGGAATCATGGCCATCGGCAGGGCGCCAATGAACATCGATTGCACCGGATGGCGCAATAACGGCATCGCATCCTCGAAAAAGAAAATCCACCGCGAGGCGAACAACGCCAGGAACGCCAGGAAAATCAGAGCGTCGACCCAGAACAGGACCTCGGCCACCGTCCTGATCCCTTCGATCGGATAGGGGAACTGCATGAGCATGAGGAACACGATGCCCGTGCCCATGTTGACCGTGAACCAGTTGGGCGTGAACTGTCTCACGAGTTCGCGAGGATGCGCCAGATGGCGCAGCGGGATCAGACGATCCATGGAAAGCTCCTGTTCGGCATGTGCGCGAGAGAACAGGATAGGTACTTTTACAAACCCAGAAAAACGGTTTATTGCTCTTTAATCGATCACTAATATCGATCAATCGTTTGCGATGAAACCCCGCAAGCCAAGGCTAGAACGACGCGCGTGCCAGCACCACGATCGCCACGCAGGCCAACGCGATCGACGCGCGATTGCCCGCGGTCGTGCGCTCGCCGAAAACGCCGATGCCGACCAGCGCCGCCAGCACCACCACGCCGATGTTCATGGTCGCGAACACCATCGCCGGACTGCCCGCCAAAGTCTGGTGCGCGCGGATATAGAAGTCGATGTTGCCAAAGTTCAACAATCCCAGCGCCAACCCGGCCGTCGCATCGGGCACGCGCCGCGCCACCGCGCGATCCTTGCGGCGCATCTGTGCCAGCAGCATGCACAACAGCGCCACAGCGAACGAGAACTGCAGCGTTGTTGGAAAATTCGCGCCTTCGATGGCCAGTTGCTTGAGCAATACATCGACCGCTGCGTAGCCCACCCACAGCGCTGCCAGCCAGCCCACGCCACCACCGGAGCCACGCGCCCCCCGCGGCCGCGCCAGGATGCCGGCCATCGCCACCAGACCCAGCGACAACCCCACAAGTTTCCAAACAGTCGGTCGGTCATGAAACAACCAGAACGCGGCCAGCGACGACAGCACCAGCGACAAGCGCTGCGCGATGTCCGCGCGCACGATGCCGGCGCCGCCGACGGCCCGCCCGGTGGCAAGGAACAATCCTGGTAACAACACCCCCAGAGCGAGGGCGAGCGGATGCACATTGGCAGGATTCAGGGATGGGCGCAGAACCAGCAGGCATAGTGCGCCCGCGGCAACATAATTCCAAAGGATCATCGCGCCCAGATCGAGGCCAGCGCGCAGCGCGAGCTTCAGCAGAACTGCGACCGAGACGCTGCATAGAACAGCAAGAGCAATCAGGAGCATGGAGGCTGGGAAGCATGGAAGCCGAGGCGGCGGGTAGGACAGCGCTGCACGCTGCCCGGATCCGGACGCGCTCAGACGAGCTTGCAGGGCACGAGCGCGTCCTCATCGAAGGAATAGACGGCGCACAGGCGGTGGTAGCCGTCTGCGATAACAACCTTGCCATGCACCGGGTCGCGCACCAGCAGAATCGGTGACAGTGCCGTGCCTTTGGTGATTTTCCCACGGTCCCGTTCGACATGCCCATTGCTGACGCCAAGTAGCGAGAGCGCGGAGGCGCGAAAAATATCCTTGGCCTTGAAACGCATCATCGCCGCGCGCCTGAGCTCGCTGACACGCGCCGCCGCGGTCGCGTCGTCGAGCAGCAGGCTCAGATAGGACAACGCCGCCGGGTAGTTGTGCTCCTCCGGTGCATCCAGCCAGTGAATCTCCAGGGTGGTCTGCTTCATGCCGTGTCTCATCTCCAACAGCCCCGGCCGCCGCCGGTATCGCGCCAAGCATAGCCCCCTGCCCGCTCGACATCGGCTCGCGCCCGCGACGCAGTGTCGGGACTCGGATGGAATCAGGCTTGCCCATCAAGTTAGTGGCAAAAGTGTCGTCAAAAGAGCAGGGACACTGTGCGCTTTGAAGTCTGCATCAAGCGTCTGGAGTGCGTGCCGACCCTATCTTTTCTACCGTGCAAGCGCGCAGGTTCTGTGAATAAGTTGGCATACCGTGCGGAACAATTTTGCCCAGGTGCTGTCGGTTGACCTGGATCAATTTGAAAAAACCGACGGGCTCGGATAGTGCATACGCCACGTCGTCTGGCGCCGCCGACATGGCAATCGAGCCTGCCGGTCCTGCCGGAAGCATGCGGGGCTGGTAGCGCAGCAAGCCGGAGCCCGGCATGCACCATGTGTGTTCATGCTGGCGCTGCGATCGGCACTTTGGATAGGCGAACTAAGGAGTCTGGACATGGCACTGGTGAAGAAAGCGGCACCCTCGAGTCTTCCTGCAACTGCCGGGAAGGCGATCGCCCCGACCACGCGCGACGTCGAAGCGCAGCGCAAGCGGGCCCGGACGTTGGCGAAGCAGCAGCAAGCCGCGGAGCGGATCGCTGCTGCCACCGGCCAACTGTCGGCTGGTATCAGCGAGTCGGCCTCTGCCGCCGAGGAGCTGAAGCGGGCGGCCGAACAGATCGCGGCGGGGTCGGAACAGGCAGCCAATGCCGCCCAGGAAGCGGCGACAAGCATCAAGGACATGGTTGTCGGCGTCGACAAGGTTGATCACAACGCGAACATCACCTTGCAAAAAGGCGGAACGCTGATCGCCGCAGCACAACGCGTGACCGAAGAGGTCTCGCAAATGGTGAACAACGTGATTCAAGCGGCACGGCGCCAGGTCGATTCAGTCAAGATGGTGACCGGTCTGGAAAAACAGGCCTCCGATATCGGTGACATCGTCAAGGCGGTTGCGCGCATTGCCGATCAGACGAACCTCCTCGCGCTCAATGCCGCGATCGAAGCGGCCAGGGCCGGCAAGCACGGGAAAGGCTTTGCCGTGGTCGCCGATGAAGTCCGCTCACTCGCGGAGACCTCGGAGAAGAGTGCCAAGCAGATTTCCGACCTGATCACGAAAATCCAGACCGACGTCAAGTCCGTCGCAAGCGGTGTCAACGAATCCACGCGTACGGTACAAGCTGAAGCCGACAAGGGCGAAGCGGTGAACGAATCCTTGGCGCGCATCGGATCGGCGTCCACCGAAGTGGTCGAAGCATCGAAGATCGTGGTCGGTGTGGCGCGTGAAGCCACGCAGGCGACCCAGAGAATGACCAAGGTGTCCGAGACCATCGCGGCCGCGGCCGCCGAGCAGGCTGCCGCCGCCGAAGAGTCGAACAAGACCATCGCCGAGCAGGCGGTGGCGCTGAACGCTTGCGAGCAGATTGCGCGGGAACTAAGTGAAACAGCCGAGGACTTGAAGAACTCGACGGACGTGTCGAAAAGCGCAGAAGAAGTTGCGGCCTCGGCGGAGGAACTCTCAACCGCGGTCAAGGAAATCACGCGCGCATCGACGCAGATCTTGTCAGCAATCAACGAGATCCGACGTGGAGCGAAGGATCAGACCGAAGCCAGTAATGTGGCCATCGCGACCATCAAACAGGTGGAAATCAACGTCCTGGATTCAAAGAAGGGCGGCAACCTCGGGCTTGAAAAAGCTGAATTCGGCAAGCGCGTGATCGGCGAGATCAAGTCCACGATCGAAGCCATGCTGGCTGGCACCTTGAAGGCGATCGAGATCACACAGACTTGTGCACGCCAGGTGGGTGACTTGCAGAACGTCGCACGCGACGTTGACAAGATTGTCGAGGCGATCGCCATGGTGTCGGTGCAAACCAACATGCTGGCTGTGAATGGTGCGATCGAAGCCGCGCGCGCTGGAGAGTTCGGCAAGGGCTTCATCGTCGTGTCGACCGATATCCGGAATCTTTCGCACGACTCGGCACAAAACGCAGACCGTATTCGAGACATGGTGAAGTCGATCCAGGATCAGATCCTGATGGTGGGTTCGGACCTGCGCGAAATCATCTCCGGTGCGACCGCCGAGACCGAAAAAGCCAAGGGCATTCTCAAGCACATCGAAACATCCGAGGTCGAAGTCGAAGGGGTGCGCGCCGCCGCCGCAGAAATCGTGACCGGCGCGGATATCGTGACCGAAGCGATTCTCAAGGTCAAAAACGGTGTCGAGCAAATCGCGAACGCGACCCTTGAGGCCGAGGCAGCCGCAAGCCAGGCCTCGACGGCGGCCGAACAGCAGTCGCGTGGCGCTGAAGAACTGTCTACCGCCATCGAGGAGATCGCGGCGCTGGCAGACGAACTCCAAAGCGCTTGACCCGGGAGATCGCGATGAGCACAGAAATCGAGGAAACACGTCGCGCCGGCGACAGCGTGGCGACTGACAGCCGGGTCGAGACCCAGCAGTTCGTCACGTTCATCGTCGGCGACGAAGTCTTCGGTGTCAGCATGGCCCCGGTGCAGGAAATCATCCGCATGCCCGACATCGTTCGCGTACCGCTGGCACCGCGTTCGCTGAATGGCCTGGCAAATCTTCGCGGACGCGTCCTGCCGATCATTTCGCTGCGGCGCATTTTCAACATCGCTGATGAGCCGAACAACGAGTCGACGCGAGCACTGGTCATCGATATCGGGCAGCCTCTGGGGTTCGTGGTCGACCGCATCGCCAGTGTCATCAGTGTCGAGCCTGGCAAGATCGAGAGCGTGGCGGGGGTGCGGGCGGCGATTGACAGCAAATTGCTGAGCGGAGTTTTGAAAGACGTCGGTGGCTTCTCGATGGTGATGGTGCTGGATTTCGAGCGACTCATCGCCATCGAGTTCGCTGAAATCGCCTCCCTGGTGCGCGGCGGCCAGCACATCGCGGATACGCGAGCAGACACTGTCAGCGAGGACGCCGAAGATTCAGGCGAGTTGCAGTTGGTCAGCTTCTCGGTGGAGAGCCAGGAGTACGCGATCGACATCGCCAGCGTTCAGGAAATCGTTCAGATTCCCGCGACGATTGCGCATGTCCCCAATGCGCCCGAGCAGGTTCTCGGGCTCATGACGTTGCGCGAACGCCTGCTTCCGCTGGTCTCGCTGCGCAGTCTTTTCCATTTGCCGGCACGCGCCCTCGATGAGCGCAGCCGGGTCGTGGTGATTACCCTGGGGGCAGCCGCAGTCGGCTTGGTGACGGATAGCGTGTCCGAGGTCTTGCGGGTACCCAAGGAGTCGGTCGATGCCATGCCCCCGATGTTGGCACGTGACAAGGACATGGCCGACATCACCCAGATCTGCCGGCTGGATGGGGGAAAGCGCCTGGTCTCCATCATTGCGCCGGACAGCCTGGCCAGCCGCGCGGCCGTCTCTGATGTTCTCCATGAGGTGTCCACCATGAATGAAGCGCAAGTTGACGCAGTCGATGACAGCGATGTCAACGACGAAGAGGAACAGGTTGTCGTGTTTCGCCTCGCCGATGGAGAGTTCGGCGTGCCGATCAGCAGTGTGCAGGAGATCGTGCGGATTCCAGACCAGCTATCCCGTGTTCCGAAAACGCCAGACTTCGTCGAGGGCGTCATCAACCTGCGTGGATCTGTGCTACCGGTGATTGATCAGCGCAAGCGCCTTGGCCTGCCCGACATCGCGCGCAATGACCGACAGCGCATCATGGTCTTCCTGCTCGACGGCGTCCGTACCGGCTTCATCGTCGATGCTGTGACCGAGGTGCTCAAGCTCCACCAGCGTCAGATCGAGCCGGCGCCGCGTCTGTCAGGTGAGCAAGCGCGATTGTTGGGAAGAGTCGCCAACCTCGAAAAAGCCAAGCGCATGATTCAACTGATTGATCCGGACCACCTCATCGACGAGAAAGACCGCTCCGATCTGGCCAAGCTGGAAGGCTGAGGCCGTCTCCGTCATGCGCAACAAGCTCCTCATCGTCGACGATTCGGCACTCATGCGGGGGCACCTGACGCGCACCTTCACCGCCGAGGGGGATTTTCAGATCCGGCTTGCCCGGAATGGCCAGGAAGCTGTGGAGGAGAACCTGGAATTCGAGCCTGATGTCGTGACCCTGGACATCAACATGCCGGTGCTTGACGGGCTCGGTGCGCTGGCGCAGATCATGGCCACACGGCCGGTGCCCGTCGTCATGGTCTCGTCACTGACCGAGCGTGGCGCACTGACGACGTTTGAAGCGCTGGCGCTCGGGGCCGTGGATTATGTCGCCAAGCCAGACGGCACCATTTCCCTCTCGATCGAGGCCATCAGCGCGGAACTGGTCCGCAAGGTTCGCGCCGCCTTGCGCGCAAAGCCACATGCCCGGGCCCGGGCGTTGCCGCGGGCTCGCGAGGAGCGCATCCGGCCCGCGGTGCCGCCGCGGCGGCGTGCGAGCCCGGAGCTGGTGCTGGTGGGCGTATCAACCGGCGGACCTTCGACCCTTGAAGAGATCTTGCTCGGGTTACCGGTCGATTTTCGACTGCCAATCATCGTCGCCCAGCACATGCCAGGATCTTTTACCGGTCCATTCGCGCAGCGCCTGAACGGCCTGTGCGAACTGCAGGTCCTGGAAGTCACACGGCCATCCCCGCTCGAGGGAGGTACGGTCTACATTGGCAAGGGCGGCGCCGATGTGATTGTCGCGGAACGCAACGGCAGGCACGTTGTACTGCCCAAGCCCGAATCCAAGCAGCACCTCTGGCATCCCTCGGTCGAATTGCTTGGATTGTCGGCACTCGAGCACTGCGATGCAACCGGCCTGATTGCGGTCATGCTGACCGGCATGGGGCATGACGGCGCGGATGCATTCACCGAAATTGCCCGCCGTGGCGGCCGCACGATCGCCGAATCGGAGGAATCCGCCGTGGTGTTCGGCATGCCCAAGGAATTGATTGCCCGAGGTGGCGCGCAGGTCGTTCTGCCGAGTCACCGCATCGCCGGACAGTTGATCGACTGGGTTGGCGAGGCAGCATAAGGAAAGGCCATGGGACTGACAAAAAAACCCGCGCACGCGGCCCGGCACGACGGCGCCCGCACCTACGCACGCGAATTGCCCGGCTTGCTCGCCGCGCTTGCCGATCCAAGCGCCACCGTCCGGCGCTGGGCCGCGCGTGACCTCGCGACACATGCTGACGCAGCGCCCGACCTGCTGCGTCAACTCGCCACTGAACCCGACCGCAGCGTGCGCGAAGCGCTGCTGACCAGTCTGGTCCTGATCGGAAACCCGGTCGCGGTACAGGGATTGATTGCCTGCCTGCGCAGTGAAGATGCGAATTTGCGCAATGAATCGGTTGAAGCGTTGAAAAGCATGCCGGCGGCGCTGGCCGAATTCATGCCGGCGATGCTGGCAGATGCTGATCAGGATATGCGGATCTTTGCCGTCAACATCCTGGAATCGTTACGGCATCCCGACGTCGAGCAGTGGTTGATCAACGTCATCAGCAGGGATCCCGGCGTCAATGCCTGCGCGACCGCCGTTGACCTGCTCAGCGAAGTCGGGACGATGGCGTCGGCGCAGGCATTGGAAAATCTGAAGTCGCGGTTTCCGGATGAACCCTATATCGCGTTCGCGGCCGATCTGGCCCTCAAGAGAATCCGAGAGGACTGAGCCGTGGGCGATCCGGTCATCACCGTCGAGGATTTCCGTCAGTTCCAGGAATTTTTCTACCGGAAGACGGGAATCTATTTCGATGAAAGCAAGCGATATTTTGTCGATCGGCGCCTCATCGATCGCATCAGGGACACCGACACGACGAATTTCCGTCGATACTTCTGGTTTGTCAGGTTCCAGGCTGGTGGCGAGGAACTGCAGAAATTGACCAACGTGATGACGGTCAACGAGACCTACTTTTTCCGGGAGGAATATCAGTTCAAATGTCTTGTGCGCTCGATGCTTCCGGAAATCGTGAAGCGAAAGGCACTGGGCTCGCCGATTCGCATCTGGTGCGTTCCCTCCTCGTCTGGCGAAGAGCCCTACTCGATCGCCCTCTACCTGCTCGAGAGTTGGCCCGACCTCGATCGATGGGACGTCGAGATCACGGCATCGGACATCGATACCGATGTGCTGGCCTCGGCAGCCAGTGGAAAATTTTCGAAGCGCTCGGTGAGCAATTTGCCGGCGGCGGTTTTGAGCAAGTATTTCAGCAAATCGGATACTGACGAATATCAGCTGTGCGACGACGTACGTCATGCCGTCGACTTTACGCGTGTCAATATCGTCGATCGCGAGGAGACACGACCATATCGCGGCTTTGACATCATTTTTTGTCGAAACCTTCTGATCTACTTCGACGACCTGTCGCGAAGGCAGGCAGCAGAAATGTTCTTTGACGCATTGAACCCGGGGGGCTACATCTGCCTTGGGCATTCCGAGTCGATGAGCAGGATCGTGCCGATATTCAAAATCCGCAAGTTCCCTGACACCATCGCCTACCAGAAGCCGGAGGAGACATGAGCGAAAAACGAATTCTTATCGTCGACGACGCAGCGACCGTCAGACTGTTCAATCGCACATTGCTGGAAGCGCAGGGCTGGCGCGTGGATGAGGCGGTGAACGGCATGGAGGCACTGGAGAAAGTCCTCGGCGAACAGGCATTCGATTTGTATATCGTCGACGTTAATATGCCAAAGCTGGATGGGTACGGCTTCCTGCAGCAATTGCGCGAGTTCGACATCGTCCAGGCGCCGGCCGTGATGGTCTCGACCGAGGCGCAGAGCAGCGATCGCGCGCGCGCTCTCGAGGCCGGCGCCAATTTCTATTTGATCAAGCCGATCAAGCCAGACGCACTGATCGCCTGCTGCCGATGCCTGTTGGGGCTGGAGCCGAAGCCATGAACGCCTTGCTGCAACAGTTCATTCTCGAAGCGCGCGATTTTCTAGACGGCATCGGCGACAAGTTGATCGCCATGGAAGATCGGCCCGACGATACCGATCTGATGAACGAGCTTTTTCGCATCGTTCATACCCTCAAAGGTAACAGCGGGTTGTTTGAGTTTCCCGCGATGACGCGCGTTCTGCACGCCAGCGAGGACCTGATGGATGCCGTGCGCGCCCTGCGTGTGGCCTATTCGCGGGATCTTGCCGACGCCTTGCTCGAGGCAATGGACTTCGTGGGCCGCCTGCTCGATGAGATCGAGCAGACCGGCGCGCTGGACCAGGACCACACCCCGGAGGCAACGGCCCTGGCCGCGACACTGCGCAGCTGGATTGGTGACACGGTACCCGTCGCCGCGCCCGCACCGCCCATGCCCTCGCAGTCTCGACCTGATGCCACGCCATTGTTCGCACTGGCCGATGTGCCGGATGCGATCCGGCTCGACGCCCATACCCGCGCCAGGCGCGACGGCACCCCCGTGTTCCAGGTGCTTTACCAGCCGGAAGATGCGTGCTTCTTCAAGGGCGAGGATCCATTTTATCAAGCGCGCCTCATCCCCGGCATCGTCTGGGGACGCGCGGTTTCACGGCAAACACCCGCAGAGCAACAGGATTTTGATTGCTATCGATGCCTGATCGATTTCCAGGCGCTGGTGATTGCTGAACCCGCTGCGCTGGAGGAGCATTTTCGCTATGTTCCCGAGCAGGTGGTTGTGCGACGCGTCGACAGCCTGGAATTGGTGATCCCGCAAGGCGAGCGTCACGACGTTCCGGTCTATGGCGATTTCGTCGAGGAAGCGCTGCGCACCCTCGATCGACATGATCGGGGGGCGATGGTGGCGGCAGCGCAGACCCTGCTCGAGTGGTCCGCTCCTGACTTGTGGCAGGCTTCGGCCTTGCGTTGGCTGCTGGCGCTGCTGGATGATCCCCATACCCGCGATGATGACCTGCGCAGCCTGCTGCATGCACTGCGGCTGCAGCAACCACCAACCTGGACCGCGGCCGACGCCACGCCGACAGCGGATGACACGCCCGACGCAGTGGAGCCAGCGCTCGCTCCTCGCAGCGGTGACGTCGCCGACGGGAACAGCCTCGCCGAGACGATCATGCGCGCCCAGCGTGAGATTCTCGACCTCGCCGACGGTGCACCATGGTTGCGTGGCCGCCTCAAGAGTTGCGCCGCGACGCTTCGCGCTTGCGGCCACCTGGACGCAGCAGCGTCCGCAGGGCTGGACGCGGCACTGGAGGAATCACTCCGTACCAGCACCGCCGGCCCACTACGGACGTGGCTCGATGCGTCCGGTCTGTTGCGTGTCGACGCCAGCCCGGCATCCGCGGCGGCGCTGAAAGCAGCATCGCCGCGACAGGCCAATGCGGCGCCAACGCCGGCCGCCGCCTCCGAGAGCGAGGCGAAACTCATGGGTCGGCGCAGCGACGACGCGATGAGCAGCAAGATTCTCAAGGTCGACCAGGTCAAGGTCGACTATCTGATGAATCTGATTGGCGAGATGGTTGTCGCCAAGAATGCGCTTCCATTTCTTGCCAACCGGGCCGAACGCCAGGGTGGCGGTCGCGATCTTGCGCGCGAGATCAAGGCCCAATACGCAGTCATCAACCGCATCGCGGAAGAAATGCAGGACGCCATCATGCAGGTGCGGATGATGCCGGTCTCGGTGGTATTCCAGCGGTTTCCCCGTCTGGTGCGCGACATTGCGCACAAGCTGGGCAAAGACATCCACCTGCAACTCATGGGCGATCACACCGAGGCCGACAAGAACGTCGTCGAGGCACTCGCCGATCCGCTGATTCACCTGGTCCGGAACAGCCTCGACCATGGCATCGAGGACCCCGCCACCCGACTTGCCGCAGGCAAGCCGGCAGCTGGCAAACTGACCATTGCGGCGACCCAGGAATCGGATCGCGTGGTCATCGAGGTCAGTGACGACGGACGTGGCATCGACCCTCTGGTCATCAAGCGCAAGGCGTACAGCAAAGGACTGATCGACGAAGCGGAGTTGGAAAAACTCAGCGATCAGGACGCCATCAACCTGGTGTTCGCGGCCGGCTTTTCGACCATGGAGACTGTGAGTGATCTCTCCGGGCGAGGTGTTGGCATGGACGTGGTGCGTAGCGCCATGGAGAAGGTTGGTGGTACGGTTGAGTTGCGCAGTACACCCGGACAGGGGAGCACGGTGCGCCTCTCGCTGCCATTGTCCATGGCTGTATCCAACGTCATGATCGTCGAATCGGATCGCCAGATTTTCGGCATTCCCATGGATGCTGTGGTCGAGACGGTGCGCATCGCGCGAGACCGCATACGGGTCATCAAGTCGCGTCAAACCATCGTGCTGCGTGATCGCGTCGTGCCACTGTTTGCATTGAACCGTCTGCTCGAACTGGACTCTCCTCCCCTTGCCAACGATGATGGCGAGCTCGCGGCGCTGCTCGTTCGCATCGGTGGCAGCACGATCGGACTGCTGGTGGACGGCTTTCGTGGCGTCTCTGACGTCATCCTCAAGCCGCTGCCGGGGGATCTCTCCAAACTGGGGGTCTACGCCGGCTCCGCGCTGCTTGGTGATGGCTCGGTGCTGATGGTCCTGAATGCGAAGGAGCTGTTCAAATGAGCATCGAATACAAACGCAATGTCGCGCGATTGCAGGGCGTGGTGACGGTGGATGAAGCTGAATCCATGCTTGCCTGGATTCAGGGACACAAGACACCCAAGATCGACTTGTCGGAATGTACGCATCTTCATTGCGCCGAACTGCTGATCATGCTGGCATTCAGGCCTGCCGTCACCGCCTGGCCGGCTGACCAGGCATTCGGAAACTGGGTGAAAACATCGCTGCAATTCACCAACCCTGCCTGAGGAGAAGGTTGCATGTCGAAAGTCATCCTCATCGTTGACGACTCCGCCGTGATGCTGATGAGCGTCAAGGAGACCCTGGAAATTGCAAAGTTCGTCGTCCACACCGCGAAGGACGGCGTTGAGGCGCTGGCCGCGTTGCAAGGCGGACTGCGACCTGATCTCGTGATTACCGATATCAACATGCCCAACATGAATGGCCTGGACCTCATCAAGCATGCCCGCACGATTCTGCGTTTCACACCGATTCTGGCCTTGACGACAGAAAGCCAGACCAGCAAGCGCGACGAAGCCAAGAAGCTGGGCGCCACCGGGTGGCTGGTCAAGCCCATCTCCGGGCCGGACTTGTTGCGTGTGATCAAGCAAGTGCTGCCCGGAGCCTGACATGGCAAACTGGACCGCCGACAACGGCAGCGACAGCGAACGCGCAGGCGACGCGCATGCCAGTCTTGTGGCAATGCCGGCTTCGCGCGCACTGTCCGACGACGAACGCGCACAATTGATCGGCGATCTCGACCGCATTCCAAAGCTGGTCGAAATTCTGAAGCTGCACCTGACGGACGCCAATTCCAGCACCGAAGCAGGCTCTCTGGAAATCATCGGGGCACTCCGCAAAATCCGTCAGGGTAGCCAGGAGCTCCTGGACAGCCTGCAGGATCAGCGCGGTCAGGCGGAGGCGATCTCGATCGCGCAGGCAAACCGTCTGGTCCACAATGAAAGCGTCATCAACAAGCTGATTGCCTATGCCGCGGAACGCATGGCCATCACCTATGACGAATCCGAGCGGATCAAGACGACGGTCAACCACGTCAAAGGCCTCAGCGGCCTGACCAGTCTGATTCTGAATATCGCCAAGCAAACAAACATGCTTGCACTCAATGCCGCAATCGAAGCCGCGCGCGCTGGCAGTGCGGGGCGTGGGTTTGCGGTCGTCGCCGACGAGGTGCGCAAGCTCGCCAAGGCGACTGAAGAAGTCACGACGGAAATTGACCGGAAAATCACGGCGATCGCTGAACACGTTTCCGTCAATCTTGCCGGGATGGCGCAAGGGGCCCGCGCCGAGGCGGAAGGGACGATGCTGCGCGAGATCGCGCAGGACTTCGAATCCATGAGCGCCGCATTCAACGCCCTGAGCAGTTATCTCAACGATACCACGGCGCGCTCCAGGCAGATGGGTGAAGGCGTGCATGCGGACATCCTCACGGCGCTTTCGAACATGCAATACCAGGACGTGTCACGTCAGCAGATCGAACAGGTGATTCGCGGGCTGGATGGATTGACCACCTATTTCGGTGCCGTCAAATCCACGCTCGATGGTCGCAGCCAGGGAGAGCGTTTGCCGCAGTTGCAAGATCGTATCGATGGCCTCCGTGACGGCTATGTGATGCAAAGCCAGCATTCCGCGCACGATTTAGCGATGGGGGCTGACGTCAAGGATGACGAAAACCTGCCGGACATCGAGCTGTTCTGAGTTTTCCAATGCACGTGATCGCCGTCTCAAACCGAAAGGGTGGAACTGGCAAGACCACCGTTTGCGTGAATCTTGCGAGCGAACTGGCGGCGCGCGGCCATCGCGTATTGCTGATCGATCTGGATTCTCAGGGCCATTGCGCCGTCGGCCTCGGCATAGCGGCGTCCGCGGAATGGTCGACCATTCACCACGTCCTCGCAACTGGCGGCAATCTCGATGACGCGATCAGGCCGACGCCGCAGCAGAACCTCTGGTTGGCGGCCGCGGATCCTCAATTTGAGCACGGACGACTCGGCGGCGATGCGCAGGCCCTGCGGCGCGCCATGCTTTCCGCCATGCTCGGCAATCGCTTCGATTTTGTTTTCATCGATACTCCGCCGTCGCTCGACTCACTGTTGATCAACGGACTGACTGCAGCCGACCGTCTTCTTATTCCATTTGTACCTCACCCATTATCATTCCACGGGATACGACAACTGGCGAAATTGTTGTTCTCGGTGATCTCCCGCGACAACGCATCGCTGAAGATTCTAGGTTTTCTGCCTGTCATGGCGGCCGAGCATGTACGGCAGCATCGTGCGATGTCGGTGCAGGTTGCCCGTGAGTTCGGCGCGGCCCGCATGCTCCCGCCCATTCGTATGGACATTCGCCTGGCTGAGGCGTTTGGCGCCGGCGTCCCGATTCGCGCGTACGCGCCGGCATGCCGTAGCAATGAAGATTTTCAATCGTTGGCTGGAGATGTTGTGGGCCGGTTGGAATGCCCTGCTGTAACATAGGCCGCGCTGCGTCGCTACCTGTGCAGCGCCCGCCAGCTGCCGCCGTCACGGTTTTCAGCCCGTTCGTGGCTCTCGGTGGCAAATCGGGATGACGAGGTATTTGATGCCGTTCACAAACTGGCGCGACACCATGGAAATCGGCGTCGGCAAGCTGGATGCCGATCACAAGGGATTGCTCGACATCATGAACTTGTTGTATGACGCGATTCAGGACCATCGCGGGCAAGATGTCCTCGGCCCGCTGATCGATCGATTGGTCGATGCTTACAACGTGCATTTTGCACATGAAGATAAATTGTTCCAGCGTACGCGCTATCCGTTGGCGAGACAGCATCGCGCGGAGCATGACTTGCTCCGGGATCGTCTGGGCGCGATTCGCGATCAGCATCGAGTCAAACCCGATGCATCGATTTCCTTGTCGACGCTGGCATTCCTGCGCGACTATCTGGTCGGGCATATCCAGGGGTTCGATACGCAATTCGCGGAATTTGTGCGCACCGCAGGCAGCACCAAAGAGCGACCAGACCCGCGCTGACCGCGGCGCAGCGCCGTAAGACGCGGCAGTCTCAGACTGCCCCGCACCCGACAGATTGGGTCTGGACGCCGAGAAGCACGTGCAGGTCACCGGCGGTGCGATCGACGCCGCGCTTCCCAACCATCAGCCCATGCCATTCCTCGAACTGCTTTTTCTTGCCGCCATCTGGGGGGCGTCCTTTTTGTTCCTGCGCCTCGCCGTCCCCGACTTCGGGCCGGTACCCCTGATCGCGCTCCGCGTAGGCGTCGCCTCACTGGTGTTGCTCCCGATCCTGCGCACCACCGCGGCGCGCTCCGAGTTTCGTCGCCATCTCTGGCCGCTGCTGGTGGTCGGAATCACCAACTCCGCGTTGCCATTCACCTTGTTTGCCGCGGCAGCGCTCCAACTGGGCGCCGGCTTCGAAGCCATCATCAATGCCACGACTCCACTGTGGGCAGCAGTACTGGGTGTGACATTGTTCGGCGCCTCGATTCGTCGGGCACAGATCGTGGGGCTCAGCGTCGGCCTGCTTGGCGTCATCGTTCTCGTGGACAAGCAGCCTGGCCTTTCGCTCAACGCCGACCACTGGGCTGTCGCCGCTGCAATGCTGGCTCCCATGTCTTATGGCTATGCCGCGCATTACGCCCGCCGCCACCTCGTCGGTGTCGATCCCGTCATCACCGCCCTCGGCAGCCAGTTGACCGCCGCCGTGCTGCTGGCCTTGCCGGCAGCACTCGCGTGGCCCGCGCACGCGATCCACGGTGGCATCTGGGCCGCCGTGCTGGCGCTCGGCGTGCTGTGCACCGGCCTGGCCTACGTCATGTACTTTCGCCTCGTGGCACGTGTGGGGGCAGCCCATGCGGCTTCGGTCACATTTCTCATCCCGGCTTTTGGCATGCTCTGGGGGGCGCTGTTCCTGCACGAAGCCATCACTGGCGCCATGCTGGCAAGTTGCGCCATCATCCTGGCGGGAACCGGCCTGGCGAGCGGCCAGTGGCGGCGACGATCGGATCCGCGGGCGAGGGCATGACGCTGAACAACAGACCGGAACGCAGCGCTTGAAAATACGCGCTTGCTCGGCAGGTGGTCAGGCACCTTCGTTGTTCAGCTGCGCCGTGCCGCTGAGAGCTCGCGCGCGGAAAACCTTGCATGCGTGCTCGCCGCGCCGCGCGTCACAACTTTTCTACGTATATGCGCAACACTTCGTTCAACGACCATCAAAAAACTGTTTTTCGAAGGATCGGCTGCAAAAAATTAAGATGCATTTCATTATCCATTGAAATTTTTTGCTACTGCGATACATCGCCTGCTTTCGCTCCATGTAACGCACCATCTGGAGCCTTACCTACTCCATGTCAATTCAGTGACCGGATTTATGGGAGCACGCTTGTGGTTTTGCTATGATCGCGGCCATTCCTGCCTCGGGTCCGAACACCTTGTCTTCGCTGAGTTGCGCCGTTGCTGATTTGCTGGAGAGTCTGCAAGCCTGGCGCCTGTGGTCGCTGCTCGGCTGGCTCGAGATCCGCCAGCGCTACTCCCGCTCCAAGCTGGGACCGTTATGGCTGACCATCAGCATGGGGGTTATGGTCGGAACGCTGGGCTTGGTGTACGGCACCCTGTTCGGGCAAAAACTTGGCAATTACCTGCCACTGATCGCGACGGGACTTGTGATCTGGACTCTGTTCTCCACGACGGTCAGCGAAGGCGGTCGTGCCTACATTTCCAGTGCCAACTACATCCGTCAGGTCCGCACGCCACGGCTGCTCTACATCCTCCAGGTGGGGTGGCGCAATGGAGTGATTTTCGCGCACAACTTCGTGATCGTCGTCGTCGTTCTGGCCATCTTCGGCGTCAAGTCCTGGGCCGCGTTCCCGCTGTTCATTCCCGGCCTCGTGCTATTGATGCTGAATGCGCTGTGGATCGCGGCGTTCGTGGGCTTGCTTGCGGCACGTTTTCGTGACCTCCCACAGATTGTCGAAGCATTGTTGCAAGTTTCCTTTTATGTCACACCCATCCTCTTCAGTGGCCAGATGCTGAGCGGCAAGCACCACTGGATCGTCGAGTTCAATCCTCTGGCATACCTCATCGACGTCGTGCGCGAGCCGCTCCTCGGTCTCAGCCCGTCGACGACGACCTGGGGCGTGAGCGCGGGGATGGCCGCGGCGGGCTGGCTGCTCGCCCTGGCGGTGACCGGGCGCTATCACAAGCGCATCCCCTATTGGGTCTGACGCCAATACTGCCAAGAGGCCCACTGCCGATGTCCGCCAGCGTCACCCTGACCAATGTTCACCTCGATCTGCCAATTTTCGATGTGTCCGCACAATCGCTCAAAAAACGCGTCATGCGGCTAGGCCGGCGCAACCGCATCGCGGAAGACAACACCGGGGTCGTGATCGTCAAGGCCATCGACGACCTCACGCTCAAGCTTGAGAGCGGCGACCGCCTCGGGCTGATTGGCCACAATGGTGCGGGCAAAAGCACCTTGCTGCGCGTCATGGCAGGCATCTATCCACCAACCGCGGGGGCGATCGAGGTCCGAGGCAAAGCGGTTCCGCTGCTCGACATCGCACTTGGCATGGATGACCAGTCGACCGGGCGGCAAAACATCCGGTTGCGCGGCTTGCTGCTCGGCATGACAGACGCCGAAATTCGCCGCAAGGCCGAAGAAATCGCCGAGTTCACGGAACTGGGCGACTACCTCGACTTGCCGCTACGCACCTATTCGAGCGGTATGCGTGTAAGGCTGGCGTTCGCGATTTCGACAGCCGTCGAAGCAGAGATCCTGTTGCTCGACGAAGTGCTCGGAGTCGGCGACGCCAGCTTCCAGGAAAAAGCAAACCGGCGACTGCAAGGGCTTCATGATCGCGCCGAAATCGTCGTGCTTGCGATCCACTCCAGCGAAGCCATCCGCAGGACGTGCAACAAGGCACTGTGGATGGAGCGGGGCCGGATGCGGATGTTCGGGGGTGTGGACGAGGTGCTGGAGGCATACGATGGTGCGACAAACGCCAGCGCGCTGGCGCCAGACGGGGTGCAGTGATGTCCAGTCGTCAGGTTGGCGCCTGCGTGCTCAGTTTTTCCGGCATTTGATCATGGTGTATTGAACCTGCCTGCCACCCAGACGACGAAAGCCAAATGTAAAGGATTCGAATTGAAAGCCGTTATTCTTGCGGGTGGACTCGGAACCCGTTTAGCCGAGGAAACTGATCAACGACCGAAGCCAATGGTGGAAATTGGCGGAAATCCGATCATCTGGCATATCATGAAAATCTACGCAGCGCATGGAATCAATGATTTCGTGGTTTGCTGCGGTTATAAGGGTTATGTGATCAAGGAGTACTTCGCAAACTACTTCCTGCACACATCGGACGTGACATTCGATCTGGCGTCGAACCGGATGGAAGTGCTGCAGCGCAAGGCTGAGAATTGGCGCGTGACCCTGGTTGACACCGGGGAACTGACGCAGACAGGAGGTCGTCTCAAGCGCGTCGCTCCCTACCTGGGTGACGCAGACTTCTGCATGACCTATGGCGACGGGGTCGGCAACATTGACATCACCGCACTGCTGGCGTTCCACCAAGCCCATGGGCGACACGCCACGATGACGGCCACCCAGCCCCCAGGACGCTTCGGTGCCATTGAACTGCATGGCACGGCCGTTTCCAGATTCCTGGAGAAACCGCATGGCGATGGCGGTTGGATCAATGGCGGCTTCTTCGTTCTTTCCCCGAAGGTGATCGAACTCATCGACGGTGACGACACACCCTGGGAGCGCACACCGCTGGAGCGACTGGCTGCGGCGGGGCAGCTGGAAGCCTTTTTTCACAAGGGTTTCTGGCAGCCAATGGACACACTGAGAGATAAAAAGCATCTTGAATCCTTGTGGGCCGAGGGCACTGCGCCCTGGAAGGTCTGGCCATGACCTCGGGTTTCTGGCATGGGCGCCGCGTGTTCCTCACCGGACACACCGGATTCAAGGGCAGTTGGATGACGCTGTGGCTGCAGTCGCTCGGCGCCTCGATCACCGGCTATGCACTGGAGCCGCCAACCCGGCCCAGTCTGTTCGAACGTGCGAGTGTGGCGCAAGGCATCACATCGCACATCGCCGATGTCCGCGACGCGGAAACGCTCAGCGCGCACCTGGCCGCCGCCGAACCGGAGGTCGTCATCCACATGGCGGCACAGCCACTGGTCCGTGCGTCCTACCGCGACCCGGTGCTGACCTATGCCACGAACGTCATGGGTACGGTGCACCTGCTCGAGGCGGTGCGTGCCACGCCGACGGTACGTGCCGTGGTTGTCGTGACCAGCGACAAATGCTACGAGAATCGCGAGTGGGTCTGGGGCTACCGTGAAGACGAGGCCATGGGTGGGTTCGATCCTTACAGCAGCAGCAAGGCTTGCGCCGAACTTGTCACTTCCGCGTGGCGGCGCTCGTATCTTGCGCCTGAGGTCGGCGTTGCCTCGGCGCGAGCTGGCAACGTCATCGGCGGTGGCGACTGGGCCGCTGAGCGCCTGATTCCAGACATGATCCGCGCCTTCGGTGCGTCACGGCCCGCACACATCCGCAACCCACAGGCGATCCGCCCCTGGCAGCACGTGCTGGAGCCCATCAGCGGCTACCTGCAGCTGGCTGAACGGCTCTACCACGCCCCTGCCCAGTACGCCGGAGGCTGGAACTTCGGGCCGGCCGAAGAAGACGCGCGGCAGGTGCAATGGATCGCGCAACGCCTGGTTGAACTCTGGGGTCAAGGTGCGGCCTGGGCACGCGACGCACTGCCGCAATTGCATGAGGCGCATCACCTCAAGCTCGACTGCGCCAAAGCCCGCAGCGCGCTCAACTGGCAGCCCAGATGGACGCTTGCCACGGCCCTGCAACGCATCGTTGAATGGCACAAGGCCGAAAGCACGGGCGCCGACATGCGCGCCTTCACGCTCAAACAAATCGAGGACTATGCACAATGAGCCAAGCAATCGCGATGGACGGCAATGCATCGGACAAGCAGCGTCTGCGCACGCAGATCCTGGAGTTGGTCGATCGCTACGCAAAGCTGGAATTTGCGCCTCGGGAGTTCAAGCCCGGCCATGACGCCGTGCCACCCTCGGGCAAGGTGCTGGGCGCGGCTGAGTTGCGCAACATGGTGGAAGCGTCGCTTGATGGATGGCTGACTGCCGGCCGCTTCAACACAATGTTCGAGGCTCGTCTGGCCGACTTTCTTGGCGTCAAACATGTGTCGACCGTGAACTCGGGCTCATCCGCCAATCTGGTGGCGTTCTCGGCACTGACCTCGCCAAGACTTGGCGCGCGAGCAATCAAACCCGGTGACGAGGTGATCGGCGTCGCCGCCGGTTTTCCGACGACAGTCAACCCGATCATTCAATTCGGCGCCGTACCTGTTTTCGTCGACGTCGAACTCGGCACCTACAACGTGCAGGCAGATTTGATCGAAGCGGCAATCTCGCCGAAAACCCGCGCCATCATGCTGGCCCACACGTTGGGCAACCCCTACAACCTGGAGGTTGTCGCTGCGCTTTGTAAAAAACATGATCTCTGGCTGATCGAGGACTGTTGCGACGCTCTCGGCGCGACCTACCAGGGACGCAAGGTCGGAACGTTCGGAGATATAGGAACGTTGAGTTTCTATCCGGCGCACCATATCACGATGGGCGAAGGCGGCGCAGTATTCACCAACAATGACGAACTCAAGGTCATCATGGACTCGTTCCGTGACTGGGGCCGGGACTGTTATTGCGCCCCTGGAAAAGATAATACATGCAATAAACGCTTCTGCTGGCAACTCGGCGACCTTCCCTACGGCTACGACCACAAATATACATATTCCCATCTTGGTTATAATCTGAAAATATCCGACATGCAGGCTGCCTGCGCACTGGCGCAGATGGACCGACTGGATGCGTTCATCGCGGCGCGACGCGCCAACTTCGATCACCTGCATGAACGCCTTGCGAGCTGCGAGGAATTCCTGATCCTGCCCGAGGCCACCGCGCAGTCCAAACCATCGTGGTTCGGTTTTCCAATCACGCTGCGCGCCGACGCGCCCGTATCGCGCGTTGATCTGCTGACTTATCTCGATCAAAAAAAGGTCGGCACGCGTCTGCTGTTTGCAGGTAATTTGTTGCGCCAACCCTACATGCGGGGGCGCAACGTTCGCGTGGCATCTGAACTGGCAAACACTGACATCGTGATGAACCGGACTTTCTGGATCGGTGTATACCCGGGGCTGGATGGCGCCATGCTCGACCATGCCGCCGACTGCATCGAAACCTTTCTCGGGGTCCGTTTCGAATGAACGCATCCGTTCGCCCCCAGCGACTGCTGCTGTTCGGCGGCACCGGCGCGATCGGGAGTGCCATCGCGGCGCGCTTCGCCGCCGAAAGCTGGAACGTCGTTGTCGCCACACGTGGCGCCCCACGCAGCGAAGAGCAGTCGCGCTGGGATCCGCTGACCCAACCCCAGGCCCCCGCGGAGGTGGCAGCGAAGGGCCCGTTTGATGCCGTGTGCTGGGCCCAGGGTGCCAACCGCAACGACAGTGTGTACGACGTCGATCTCGATGCGCATCTGGATCTGTACCGCGCCAACTGCCTGTTCATCGTCGCCGCGTTGCGCGCGCTGCTTGACGGCGGGCTTCTCGCACGCCCGGCACGGCTGTGCGTGATCAGTTCGATCTGGCAGGACATCGCGCGTCAGTCCAAGCTGTCCTATGGCATGACCAAGGCGGCGCTGCGCGGGCTGGTGCTGTCGGCCGCCAACGACCTCGCGCGGGACGGCCATCTGGTCAACGCTGTGCTGCCCGGCGCACTGGATACCCCAATGACCCATGCCAATCTTTCCCCGACGCAACTCGGCAGACTGGTTGCTGGCACCCAGTTCGGGCACCTTGCCGGGCTTGGCGACGTCGCCTCGACCGTGCATTTCCTGTGTTCGGCCGCCAATACCGGCGTCACCGGGCAATTCATCAAAGTCGATTTGGGCTACTCAGATGTCCGTATCGTTTGATATTCGTTCAAGCTTGCGCAGCTACGGTGTGCGCATCGGCCACGGCACGCTGCGTACCCACCTGGCGGCGCAGCGCGACGCCTTCCTCCTTTGCGATGCGCGCATTGCGGCGGCGCAACCGGCGTTGAGAACCGAACGCTGCATCACCATCGAGGCGGATGAATCGCGCAAGACCCTGACCACGGTTGCCGAAGTGATCGAGCGCCTGCGTGAGCTCGGCGCCAACCGGCAGAGCACCCTGGTGGCCATCGGCGGTGGCATCGTGCAGGACGTGGCCACCTTCGTCGCCTCGACCTACATGCGTGGCATTCACTGGAGCTATCTGCCGACGACGCTGCTGGGGATGGTCGACTCCTGCCTCGGCGGGAAATCCTCGATCAACGTCGGCCGGTTCAAGAACATCGCGGGCAACTATTTTCCGCCCTGGGAGATCGTGATCGACACCGCGTTCTGCGCCAGCCTGCCGTCCACGCAGCGTATCGCGGGGCTGTGTGAGGCCGCCAAGATCTGCTTCGCCGCCCGTACCGACGCCTTCGCGCGCTACCTCGAACTGGTTCCGGACGCTGGCGCGCTCGACGACACGGCGCGCCTGGGGGCGGTGATCGAACTGAGTCTGCGCACCAAGCAGACCTTCGTCGAGGATGACGAATTTGACCGCGGCGTGCGCCTGCTGCTGAACTTCGGCCACACTTTCGGTCACGCGCTGGAGGCTGCAAGCGGATTCGCCATCAGCCATGGCGTCGCGGTCGGGATCGGCACCCTGGCGGCGCTGGACCTTTCGACCCGCATCGGTCTGTTCAGCAACGTGCCCGACCGTGCGCGACTGCTGGCGCGGCACATGCTCGCCCTGCTGTCCCAGGTCCCCGATCTGCCCGCCGCGCTGGCCACATTTGACGTGAACGCCGCCATGCGCGCCTTCAATGTCGACAAGAAACACCGCAGCGACGCCTATGCGTTGATCCTGATCGGTGCCGACGGTCACCTCGTGCGCCACCTCCTGCCCCGCGACCACGCCACCGTGACACAGCTCGAGGCAACGTTCGCGCAACTGAAGGACTCCCTCCAATGAAATACAGCGACCGCATTGCCGACTGGCTGGTGGAGCTCGGCTACACGCATTGCTTCTACGTCGGTGGCGGCAACATCATGCACCTGCTGGAAAGCCTGAGCAGGCGCCTGGACTGCCGCGCCGTGATTCACGAGGTGGCCGCCGGTATCGCCGCCGAATACTTCAATGAAAGCGGTCACGGGGGCAAGGCGCTGGCCCTGGTCACCGCCGGCCCGGGTCTGACCAATGTTGTCACGGCGCTCGGAGGCGCGTGGCTGGAGAGCCGCGAATTGCTGCTGATCGGTGGCCAGGTCAAGACCACCGATCTGTCGCGCGGCACGCTGCGCCAGCGCGGCATTCAGGAAATCGACGGTGTGGCTGTGGCCAAGCCACTGTGCAAGGCCTCGGTGCTTGTCGACACTCCGCTGCCGTTCGCCGCGTTCGCAGCCCTGGTGCACAGCGCCGGCGAACCGCGCAAGGGCCCTGTGTTTCTCGAGATCCCGCTCGACGTGCAGGCTCGCGATGTCGATTTTGTCGACGAGCCGGTGACGTGGTCAGCACCCACGCGCGTCGCCGAGCCCGATCTGACCCGCGTCGCCGCGATGGCGCGCGCGGCGCGGCGACCGTTGTTGCTGCTGGGCGGCGGCGTGTCGCGTCAGGTGGCACGAAACCTCGCAGCGCGGCTTACCGCCAGCGGTCTGCCCGTCGCCACGACCTGGAACGCGGCCGACCGCGTCGATGCCTCCAGCCCCTGTTACGTCGGCCGCCCCAACACATGGGGACAGCGCAGCGCCAATCTCGTGCTTCAGCAAGCCGACCTGCTGATCGCGCTGGGGACGCGATTGGGCATGCAGCAGACGGGTTTCAACTGGCAGGCCTTCGTCTCCAACGGCAAGGTGGTGCAGGTGGACATCGACCCGGCGGAGCTGACCAAGGGACACCCCCGCGTCGACCTGGCGCTCTGCGGCGACGCTGACGACATGCTCGCGCGCCTGCTCGGAGCCGACCTCGGCGATCACCGCGCATGGCTGGCCTACGCGCGCAACGTGCGGGCCGCGATCCCAGCGGTCGAGGATGTGAACAGGACCGGCGAGGGCTACATATCCCCCTATGTGTTCGCCGAGCACCTGTCCGATCTGTGCTGTGCGAACGATGTTGTGATTCCGTGCAGCAGCGGTGGAGCTTTCACCGTGATGATGCAGACTTTCCGCCAGAAGTCAGGTCAGATCATCGTCACGAACAAGGGCCTCGCTGCAATGGGCTACGGCCTGTCAGGCGCCATTGGCGCCGCGTTTGCCCACCCGGACCGCCGGGTGGTGCTGATCGAGGGCGACGGCGGGTTTGCGCAGAACCTGCAGGAAATCGGCACCGCGGCGATCAACAACCTGAACTTGAAGATGTTCATCTTCGATGACGCGGGATACGCTTCCATTCGGATGACCCAACGCACCTATTTTCAGGGCCGCTACGTCGGCTGCGACCGCAGCACAGGCCTCGGTCTGCCCGACTGGGACAAGCTGTTCGCGGTCTGGAACGTGCCGATGCTGCGTCTCGGCCCGGGCTTCGAGCAGCAAGCAGTCTTTCACGCGTGCTTCAACGCTCCGGGACCGGCCGCGTTCGTGGTCAGCATCGATCCCGCGCAGACCTATCTGCCGAAAATCGCCAGCCGCATCACAGCCGGCGGTGCCATGGAATCAAACCCGCTTCACCGCATGACGCCGGAACTCGATGCCGAATTGCTCGGTCGCATTGGTTTGTATCTGCCGGATTGACCTCACCCGCCCTTCATTCATTTTCTGACCTTACCTAGGAAGATCATCATGAATTCACGTGAACGCCAGATGCTTGACATTCTCAAGCGCTGCCGCGCCGAGTTTGGCTGCGTAGCGGTCAAGGCGGAATTTGAGGCCGAAGGCACACGCACCGACGAACTGCTGCGCCTGATCGAGCTGGCTCGCCGTGCCGATCTCAAATTCGCGCTCAAGATCGGAGGCTGCGAGGCCATGCGCGACCTGCTCGAGAGCAAACTCATCGGGGTCGAATATATCGTCGCGCCGATGATCGAGACCCCGTACGCCCTGAGCAAGTTCATCGATGCCAAGAACAAGGTCTACAACGACGACGAGGCGCGAGACACCGAGTTTCTGTTCAATCTCGAGACCATTGGCGGCTTTGGCAACCTGGAAGGCATGGCTGAAACGGCGCGAGCGCCGCGGGGGGTGGCCGGGATCGTGTTCGGAAGAGTTGATTTCTCGATGTCGAACGGCTGGTCTCGCGACGCCATCAATACCCAGGAAGTCACCGATTTCTGCAAGCGTACGGCCGAAGTGTGCAAGCGTGACGCGCTGGACCTCGTGGTCGGCGGCGGCGTGTCGATGGATGCCTTGCCAGCGCTTCGCCAGATCGCCGAAATCCACCTCACCCGCTTCGAGACCCGCAAGGTCATCTTCAGCAGCGAGGCCCTGAAACGTCCGAACATGGAGCATGGCTTGCTGCAGGCCGTGCATTTTGAACTGTTGTGGCTGCTCAACAAGCGCGACTACTACGGTGTGATTCACGCAGAAGACGCCAAGCGCATTGAAATGCTCGAGAGCCGCTGGCACGTTCTGTCAGGCGAGAAGTAAGACCCGCGCCCGCATGCCATCCACCCCGTCCATGCTGACCGCTGATGCGCTGCGACTGCCTCGAGCGCTGGAGGAGCGACTGCGCGCCTGCGGGTTGCGCTTCCTCGTCACGGGCGCCTCGGGCTGGATCGGCATGGCAACGCTGGAGATGTTGTTCAGCGCGCTGGGAGCAGATGCGGCGCAAAGGGTCATCGCCTTCGGCTCTGCCCCACGCGTACTCGCTCTGCGCAACGGCACGCGTGTCCAGCAGCGACCGCTGGCAGACCTGCAAGTCCTCGCGCCGGCGCCCACCATGCTGCTGCATTACGCATTTCTCACGCGCGACCGCGTCGCCGGCATGCCGTTGGAAGACTATGTGAGCCGCAACCGCGCCATCTCGGACCTGGTCGAGTCTTGCGCTCGCAGCCTCGGGGTGACGGCTGCACTGGTGCTGTCCTCGGGCGCCGTCTACACCCGCGACGGCGGTCTGGTGACCGATTTTCCGACCAACCCTTACGGCGCCCTCAAGCTGGAAGACGAAATCCGCTTCTCGCGCTGGGCAGAGGACACTGGTGCCGCGCTGGTGCTGCCGCGCCTGTTCAACCTTTCGGGCCCCTACATCAACAAGCTGGATACGTATGCGCTGGCGACCCTGATACGCGCCACGCAACGCGGTGAGCACATGCGCATTCGCGCGGCGCATACGGTCGTGCGCTCCTACACCGCAGTCGCCGATCTGCTCGCGACCGCGTTGTGGCGGTTGAGCCGGAACCAGTCCGGAGCCTGGCGCTTCGACACCGCGGGCGAGACCGAGATCGAGATCGGTGACCTGGCGCAACTCGTGCGGCAAACGCTCGGCAGCACGAGCGGAATCGAGCGGCCACCGCGCGACCCGGTCGGCATCGACCGCTACGTGGGCGAGGGCGCCGCCTACGCGGCTTTGCTCGCAGAGGCGGGCATCACGCCACAAGCACTGGCGCGGCAGATCGTCAACACCGCCGCCGATCTGGAACGTCGCTTTCCATGAGCCCGGCATCATCGACGCAACCAGACGCGCAAGCTGCGGCGGACCGCCTGCTGCCGCGCCAGCGCTCCCCCTATTACGTCGTCGCCCCCAATTACATCCGCGCCTCGGCCGGCATCAAGGCCCTGCACATGCTCTGCCACGCGCTGAACCGCGCTGGCGAGACCGCCTACATGGTGATTCATCCCTTCTACCCGCGCCCGGATCGGGCCACACATCCCTACCTGCTGACCCCGCTGCTGGACGCGGCACGGCTGCAGCAACATTACGATGATGGCGTCTGCCCCATCACCGTGTACCCGGAAACAGTGCACGGCAACCCCTTCGGTGCGCCGCTGGTTGCACGCTACCTGCTGAATTTCCCTGGCCTTCTCGGGGGCACCACCAGCTTCCCGCCTGAGGAAATCTGCGTTGCCTATTCGGAGCGCATCGCCGATGCCGTCCCTGACGTGGCGTCGACGCTGTTTCTGCCTGCATCGGATCCGGCCTTGTTCACGCTGGAGCCGCGCCAGGCACGCGCTGGAACCTGCTTCTACGCCGCGAAATACCAGGAAGTTCACCACGGCCAGTTATTCGAGATCACCCGCGACAGCGTCGAGATCACCAGGTTGCGGCCGGATTCGCAGACACCGGAAGCGATTGCGAGCCTGTTCCGATCCAGCGAACTGTTCTATTGTTACGAAAATTCTGCGCTCATCATCGAAGCGCTGTTGTGCGGCTGCCCCGTGGTAATGCTCCCCAACCCTTACCTGGACCAGTCCATCGGTGAAGCGGAGATCGGACGCGACGGTATCGCGTGGGGTGCTGACCCGGCGGAGATCGCGCGTGCCAGGGCCACGGTGGAACAAGGTCGCGCCAACTACCTCGCATGTTTCCCGCGCTTCGAAGCGCAATTGAGACGCTTCATTGCTGTGACCCAGGCGCGTGCCGCCGTATCCACCTACGCGCGGATGCTGGAAGTGCCGCACCTGCGCCACCCCGGACGCCTGGCCAGACTGGTGGCGACCTGGGAACTCACCCGTGCCATGCTGCGCGCGCGCGGCACGGTCGCAACGCTGCTGAGTATCAGCTCGCGCCTGCGGCGCAAGGGCTTTACCCTGCCCTGACGCGACGTCAGCCTCGGGCCTGCACATCCATCCCCCACGATGAAGCCGCTTCTGACAATCTGCGTTCTGACCTACAACCGTGCCATTCAGGTTGATGCTCTGCTGCTGTACCTGCGCCGCAGCCTGCTGCCCGCCCACGGCAACGACGTGGAACTGCTGGTGGTCAACAACTGCTCCACCGACGATACCTCGAGGCTGCTTGCCCGGCACGTGCGCGAGGGATTGCGCGTCATCGACCGTGTGCAATTCCTGCCCACGGCCGAGGAAAACATGCTCGGATCGCTCGAATACTGTTCGGGCGAATACACATGGTTCCTCGGCGATGACGATTACCCGAACGTTGACGCTTTCGAACAGCTCCTGGAGCACCTGCGCACCGGAACCCCTGATCTGCTCGTCTCCAACACCGCATCAATCGACGAGCGCGGGGTCGTGCTCAACGACAGTATCGTGCACCTGGAGTGCGCAAGCGTGGACCTCGGCACCGAGGAACTCGTTGCTGCCACCGGCATGCTGGCGCTGATGGCGGGAATATCACGCCTGGTGATGCGCACGTCGCGCGTGCGTGCGGTCGACGGACAGTCTTATCTTGCCATCCAGACCGTATACGCCCATGTGTTCTGGCTGCTCGCCGCGTTCCGAGGCTGCCCGGTGCGCGTGCTTGGTATGCCCCTGCTGAAATACACGACGCTGGCGCCTGACGCCGATCTGCTGCGGTTTCTCAAGCTGCAACAACGCACCGGTGTCGGCCGTTACACCTATTGGAGCTTCGGCCTTGCGCGGCTGATCGGGCACGCGCTGAACGAGGGGGTGCTGCCCACCGATGTCGTGTGCCGTGCCTTCGACCTCACCAATGACGGCCGCCACTCCCGTCTGCTCGACAGTTTGGTGCTCTACGGATGCAAGCAGGTGTTGTCGCACTTCAGATACGGAGGTGTCGAGACGGTCGGCGCGGAAGACTATGCCCACTGGCGCGACCTCGTACTGGGGCTGGATCCTTCCTACCTGCCCGCGGTGCGCGTCATTGATGCCATCCACGCGCGCGCCGGGGAAGTCGCTCCGCGCGGCGTGCGTCGCCGTATCGCTGCTTCGCGCTTCGAGGCCCGGTTCATGACGCTATGGAGCGCACTGCTGGGTGAGGATCGCATCCGGAGCACGCTGTTCCGAGGCAGCATTCACGGCTTCGACCTGTACCGCGGACCGCTTGGCTGGGTTGCGGTTCTGCGAGGTGACAGCGCATTCCCCACTTCGACTGTGCTTCGCCTGGACATCGCCATGCTGTGCGGTGCCGGCCTGCGCGCGCACCGCGAGCGCGAGCCACTGCTGCAGTCCATCGCACGTGAGTCCAACGCGTCGCTTCAGACCCCGCGGCGCAACACGCACAGCAACGCACTGTTGTCGGAATCGATCACCGACGCGGCGCAGCGCGTGGAGGGTGGCATGC
This sequence comes from Thiomonas sp., assembly GCA_027311065.1. Classification (GTDB taxonomy): domain Bacteria; phylum Pseudomonadota; class Gammaproteobacteria; order Burkholderiales; family Burkholderiaceae_C; genus Thiomonas_A. The sequence goes on from DAICZP010000007.1 coordinate 69,211, forward strand.
ATCGATTGAACAGAACCATGGCAGAAGCAATGTTTGTCGTTTCGCTTCCCTATCTGCTGTGCGTCCGGCTGCCTCGCCGGGCCTGGCGCGAGGGCCGGCGCCTGCTTGGCAACCTGCGCTGACCGTGACGGCGCACTGTCCCCCGGCGACACCGCACGTTGCGGCGGTGATCGTGACCTTTCACCCCGATGCGGCGCGCCTCGCGCGCGCCGTACAGGCGCTGCAGCAGCAAGGCTGCAGCATCGTGCTGGTCGACAACGGTGGCAACGTCGATCCGCGCGACGTCGGCGCCGACGGTGCGATCCCGTACTTTCAGCGTATGGAACGCAATGTCGGCATTGGCGCTGCGCTCAATGCCGGAATCGCCATCGCGCGAACCATTGGAGCCACCCATGTCCTGCTCATGGATCAGGACAGCGTTCCTCGCCCAGGCATGCTGACGCGCCTGTTGGCGCATGCCAGCGCGCTCAACCGCCGCGGCGTCCGCCTGGCAGCGATCGGCCCGCGGTTTGCCGACGCCACGTCCGGCCGGCTTTCCCAGCATGTGCGTTTTGCGCGCTGGCATGTGGGGCGGATCGAATGCGGCGCGTCAGAAGACGCAGTCGAGGTGGATTACCTGATCTCATCGGGTTCGTTGATCGAACTCAAGACGGTCGACCTGGTCGGTCAGATGGATGAAACCTTATTCATCGACCACGTGGACACAGAGTGGATCCTGCGCGCACGCGCGCTCGGCCTGCGCGCCTACGGTGCCTGCGATGCATGCATGGAGCACGAACTGGGCGAATTCAGGCGACGCATCTGGCTGCTGCGCTGGCGAGACACGCCGATCCACAAGCCTTTTCGCTACTACTACATCTTTCGCAACAGCCTCGCCCTGTACCGCCGGTCTTATATGCCCCGTGCCTGGATCCGTGTCGACGCCGTACGCTTGTTGCAGATCCTCGTGTACATGAGCCTGTTTCATCCCCAGCGCTGGCAATTCCTGCGCATGGCCCTGCGCGGCATACGCGACGCAATCGCCGGACGCGAAGGCCCCCTTTGAATCCGCCAGAAGGTGCGCAGGCTGGACCTTCACGTCCATGCAGGCCGATGTTGGCGGCCCCACCCACGCGCGGCGAAGCTTGCGGCGGCGCCGGCTGGCAAAATTCGGGGACCATTCTGGCTATGGTGTCAATCCGCCGAAACAAAGATATTTGACTTCCAGATACTCGTCGATGCCATACCTGGATCCCTCACGTCCGATGCCCGACTGCTTGACACCACCGAACGGCGCCACTTCACTGGAGATCAGGCCCGTGTTGATGCCAACCATGCCGCACTCCATCGCCTCTGCCACGCGCCAGATGCGGTTCATGTCGCGGGAATAAAAATAGCCGGCAAGGCCGAATTCGGTATCGTTCGCCAATGCAATCGCCTCGTGCTCCGCATGAAAACGAAACAGCGGCGCCACAGGCCCGAACGTCTCCTCGCGGGCGATCAGCATTCCGGGAATGACGTCCGCCAGAACGGTCGGTTCGTAGTACGAGCCGCCAAGGGCGTGCCGCTGCCCACCCGTCACCACCCTCGCTCCCTTGGCCAACGCATCGGCGATGTGCTCTTCAACCTTGATCAGCGCCCGGTCGTCAATCAGCGGCCCTTGCGTGACATCGTCATCCAGCCCGTTACCAACCTTGAGCCGGCGAACGGCAGCGCCAAGCTTTTCCGCAAAGGCGTCGTAAATGCCGTCTTGCACCAGCAGGCGGTTGGCACAGACGCACGTCTGCCCTGTGTTGCGATACTTGGAGGCCATCGCGCCCTCGACTGCGGCATCGAGGTCGGCGTCGTCGAACACGACAAATGGGGCGTTGCCCCCGAGTTCCATCGACACTCTCTTGACCGTGCCAGCACACTGGGCGATCAGCTTGCGGCCCGTGGCCGTGGATCCGGTGAACGAAAGCTTGCGCACAAGTGGGTTCGCCGTGATTTCACCGCCGATTTCACCCGCATCGCCGGTGAGCACGCTGAATACCCCGGGAGGAACTCCGGCACGTTCGGCCAACGCGGCCAGCGCAAACGCCGACAGCGGCGTCTGCGGGGCCGGTTTGACCACCATCGTGCAGCCTGCGGCAAGCGCCGGACCCACCTTGCGGGTGATCATCGCCGCCGGAAAATTCCATGGCGTGATCGCGGCTGTCACGCCAACCGGCTGTTTGATGACGACGATCCGGCGGTCGGGTGTGAATCCCGGGATGGTGTCGCCATAGACCCGCTTGGCTTCTTCGCCGAACCATTCGAGGAACGACGCCGCATAGGCGATCTCGCCACGTGACTCGGCCAGTGGCTTGCCCTGCTCACTGGTCATGATGTGCGCCAGATCCTCGACATTGGCCATCATCAGATCGGCCCACTGGCGCAGAATCGCCGCACGCTGCTTTCCAGTGCGGTCGCGCCATGCAATCTGTGCCGCGTGTGCCGCAACGATGGCACGTCGCGTTTCCACTGCCCCCATGGCGGGAACATCGGCCAGATGTTCCCCGGTGGCTGGATTGCGCACGGCAATCGTCCCGCCACTGTCGGCAGGCACCCAGGCGCCGTCGACGTAACAAAGCTGGCGAAGCAAACTCGGGTCTTCAAGATTCATGCGTCTCTCCACAACTCACACAGCACACGGGATTGACCGCATGCGCCGTCATTGGTTCAGCTAACTGGACATCGATCAATAGGGTGACGATTGTTCCGGTCGAGAAACAGGGTGTCAACGCGTTTTGCTGGAGAAAAAAGCGATCGTCGAAGCCGCCGAGAATGGCATATTAATCAAACTAACCATGGAGCAGCTCGACCCCCAGCCGACACTCGCGGTGCTGCTTGACGCGCATGCCGCGGCCGCGACTAAGGCAGAACGAAATGTTCTGCCGGCGTTGCGCGAGGAAGCTCGCGCTCCCCCAGGAGCTCCCGCAGCGTGATTTCGATCCCGGTCGACAGTGCCACCAGCGGAAGGTCGTTCGGCATCGAACCAAACGGATCTTCGAGTTCCTCGTTGAGCGCATCCAGGGCCAGGAACGTGTAGGCCACGAACGTCACCATGAAGGGGGTAAGAATGCCTGCATTGCTGAGCAATCCAAACGGCAGCAACAGACAGTAGATGGAAACGGTCCGGTGAATGATGACTGAATAAGCGAAGGGAATCGGCGTATTCGCAATGCGCTCGCACCCCCCCAGAACAGTGGCCAGTTCCGTCAGCCCCTGCTCCATCACTGCCGCGATTTGCGGATGCAGGCCCTCGCGCCGGGCGGCATCTGCAACGGTGTTTCCGAGCGATTGCAAGATCAGCATCGGCCGGCAATGCGCGGCGCGAAGCGCGGCATGCAAGGGCGCGTCGACGACATTGGCCAGTTCGGGAAGCGGATCCGTTCCGCGCAAATGGTGTCGCAGCGCATGCGCGAAACCAATCAGGCGGTAAACGAAGGAGCCCGCCGCCTCGCGATCGTCAACCCATGCAATGTACTGGCGCGACAGGGATCGCGATGCGTTGAGCATGGAACCCCAGAGTTTTCTGGCTTCCCAGTACCGCTCATAGCTCGCCGTGTTGCGAAAGCCCAGAAAGATGGCGAGCGCGACACCGATCGATGTGAACGGCACATAGGTCAAGCCGACCCGCCATCCAAACAGATCGCCGCGCGTGAACGTCACCACCCCGGCAAGGGCCGCAACGATTGCGAGCTGCATCCAGATTTGAGGCAGCACCGAGCCCCGAACCACGAACAGCATGCGAAGCCAGGACATGCGTGGTCGGACGATCATTGGATTTCAGAGCGTTGGGAGTCAGGCATATTCGGCCGATTGCTGAAGTCGTTGCAGCAGGCGCCACCGGTGATAAGCACCGGCGACCGCAATTGCTCGGTCAGATCGCGCGGGCTCAAAAAGCGCCGCCAATCGCGTTGACTGTCTGAGCAATGATGAAAACGTTGAAGAAAAACGCCACCACGCTCTGCATCAGGGCCATGCGGCGCGTGCGTGGGTCGGCGATCGACACGTCCGAGGTCTGGAATGTCATGCTGAGAATGAGCGAAAAGTACACGTAGTCCCAATAGTCAGGCGCCTGCGATCCGGGGTAGAGCAGCGCCGGCTCGCCAGCCCGGCGCGCGAGCAGGTCAGCGTGCGCGCATGCCTGTGCGAACACCATGCCGAAGAACAGCCAGCTCAGGACGACGCTGAGTGCCGCCAGCAGCAACTCGGGATGCGATGCGTGCGCATTGCCCTGAAGCGCGGTGTGGAGGGCGACGAGGACCATGCCCGAGATGAGCAGGCTGAAGACCAGCACGATCCACCGCCCTGCGCGCGCATCAAACGCGCCTGTGCGCGTTTTTCTTGTTGCGCCTGTGCTCTGGCCTGCCCCGATGCGATCCCGGCCTTGGAGCGTGCAGGCTTGAGCTTCGACTCAACGCGTAGCTTGGTGCTGCGCCTGCCCGCTTCTTCTTGCCGTCTGCGTGTTTCCTCCATGTAGCTCTCGAAGGAAAGATCGCGCATTTTGGTAAAGCCCATGACGCCTTCGTTCCATGTGTAACGAAGGGCGCCGCGCCCGCCGCCGCCGTCGAAACTGGTTTCTTGCGTGCGACGGCGGTTGACACCCGGGCGAAGCGTGGCCTGTGAGATCCATGTGTCGGTTAGATAAAATTTTGGCGAACTACTGACGGCGCGAAGCACGTAGTCCAGCTGGGCAACCGGGAAAAATTCTGGCGTAAACCTTCCGCCTCGCCCTTCGCGTTGGGCGATGCAGAAGCGACTTTGCGTGAGCGCCGAACGCCCGTGGAGAGCGTGCGCGTCCTCGTGCAGATCGAGGCTTAATTGCTGTTGCGCTGCCACGGTGTCATCCCCTGGGGGTTGCACGGGCAGGCCGAATCGCTAAAATTCGTCATGTCCATTCCATTCCAATGGACCGTCCTCGCGAGTTGGTAGCTCAAACAGGACGGCGGTACGTAATTCGCCGATCTACAACAACGACCGGAATGCGGCAATTGTCTGCCCGGCTCGATGCGAAGTCAACAGCCCGATCAGGCGTAACTGCTTGATCGGGCTTGTTTTTTCCGTTTTTCCCTTTGTTTGTAAGGGAATTCTGGCGATGGGGTTGCGTTGTGCGCCTGCACTCCTACCGCACTCCACCAGATCGCCACCAGGTCGCCGCCTGGTCGAACACCTCACGCCGCACCCGCTGGCAACCAACGATAGAGTGTCGCCACCGACACGCCGAGGTTGCGCGCAACGTCCTTCGGCGGTGTGCCGCTGTCCAGCAGCTTGCGGGCGGCGGCGATCTTGCTGCCGGTCATTTTCGGCCTGCGTCCGCCTGTTCGCCCGAGCTTGCGCGCGGCCTCAAGCCCTGCGCGTGTGCGCTCGGCTGTTAGCTCTCGCTCCATCTCCGCGAGCGACGCCATAACGTGGAAGAAGAAGCGGCCTGCGGGCGTGCCGGTGTCGATAGCGTCGGTGAGGCTCCTGAACTGCGCGCCGCGCGACTGGAGCACGCCCACGAGATCCACAAGCTGCTTGACGCTGCGCCCCAGGCGGTCGAGCTTCCAGACAATGAGCGTGTCGCCGCTTCGCAGCATCGCCAATGCCTCGGCCAAGCCCGCGCGGTCGGCGCGTGCGCCGCTTGCCTTGTCCTCGAAAACACGCTCGCATCCGGCACTGGCGAGCGCGTCGAGCTGGAGCGCGAGATTTTGGTCTTGCGTGGAAACGCGGGCGTAGCCGATCAGCATTCGTTGTCCTTCTCAAAACTCGTTGCAAGCATAGGCAATCGCGAAAGCGATTGCAAGAACGGTTTTCGAGAACGCCAAGTCGTTGAGTTGCCGCGCTGCCTCGCGCGCCCTGGTGGTGCGCTCAAAAACCTTCGTTTTTGCGAATCAGCCGAAAAGCTCGCTGTGCGAGCCGAGCCGCGCCAGTCGCAGCGTGTCGGCGTCGGATTTTCGGTAGACCAGAAGGAGATCGGGCTTGAGGTGGCATTCGCGGTAGCCTGCCCAATCGCCGGAAAGGTCGTGATCGCGGTAGCGTGCATCGAGGACTTGATCGGTCGCCAGTGCGATCAACACCGGCTTGAGCACATCATCGAGCGTGGCGCGGTGCTGTCCCTTGGCCTCTCGCTTGTAGTCGCGCTTAAAGGCCGAGGCGCGATCAATCGTTCTCATGCAGATCGGCCATCAGGTCATCCACGCTTGCAAACCTCTGCCCCTTGCCTGCTTCCAGCTCGGCAATGGCTTTCTTGGTGGTGGCGTTGGGCACCTTTACATCGAAGGGCAGGCGGTGCTCGTCGGCGATTCGCAGCATCAGCAAGCGGATCGCGTCGGAGATCGACAGCCCCATTGCTTCGAGCGCGACGGCTGCGCGCTCCTTGGTGTTGGTGTCGATGCGGGCGCGAACGTAGGTGTCGGCAGTCATGGCGAGTTTCCGAGAGGCTTAGGCGTTTGAATTGTAGTCCCGTTGGGACTACATCAATCCACACGGATCTCGAACCGGATGCCGAGGCAGTCGAACAGCTTTGCTGCAAGCGCTTCGCGCTCGGCCTCGCTCCATGCACCGGGCACGCCGTCCACGATCAACAAAACAAACGGCGCGCGTTGGTCGGGTGCGCGCTCGATGCGCGGCGCGCGAAACATCGGGAACCCACACGATAAACCGCGCATCGAGCGTGAGCGGGAATGATGCGTCCTGGAAGGTCTTGGCCGTTATCGGCTCAAGCAAGCCGTGGAGCGCGGCCACGGGATCTTGATGCTGATTGCGCGGGGCCTTTTCGATTTCATCGAGCACGATTACGGGCGAGACGTGATCGCCGAAGGCCAGCGCATCGAACACGATGCCCGTCTTCGTGTTCGACCACATCGCCGCACTGCCCGCAAGCTGACCGCCGCTTTGCGCGTTGTCCATTTGCAGCCGGTGGCTCGGAAGCCCGAGCGCGGCGCTAACCTCGGTTGCGAAGTAGCTCTTGCCGATGCCCGGCCCGCCAACCAACAAAATCGGGTCGATCTGCAAGGGCTTGCGCGCGGCCTGGGCGCGGTCGGCCATGTCTGCCGCACCGGATTCGCGCATGCGCTTGATCTCGGCGCTGTCGAACAACTGCACGCGCCCCGGCACGCGGTCAAAGCGCAACGGATGCTGCTCGTGCGGCTCGGTCTGCAACTGCACGTCTGGAACGTGTCCAGCTTCGCCCTTGGGGATGCGCTCAAGGACAGGCTCCCCCGAGGCGTTGCGCATGGCCTCGATGGCGGCCGGGCCCACGCGCAGAAGATCTCGCAGGGTCGCGAGGATCAGGAAGAACGCTTGCGCTCCGGTGAGCACCACATATCCCACCGGGGCATACAGCTACGCACGCCGCGCCTTGGAGCCCACCAGCAAGGCGAGGAACAACGGTAAACCGTTGGTGTTGTCGGTGGCATGCTCGACGATGAGCAAGGGCTCCGCGAATGGCCGCGGCGGCGCTGGCAACGGATAGGTGATGGCCTTGAGGGTGTTGGGCTCGGTAAACACCTGGGCCAACCAGCCATAAGCATGGTTTTGTAGCACCGAGGCCGCGAGATGCAGGGCGGGTGCGCACACCCAGTCGGCGAGCTTCCACCACGCCAGGGTGAAGGCGAGGAGCGCGGCGACCACGCGCAGGCAAAATCCAGGCATCGGCACGGGCTCTGGCTCAGGCGGGCGTTGCGTCGGCCGGGGCCGGAAGGCCCTTCGTCATTCACCGGACCCAGCCGATCCAGATGGCGAGGACGTCGAGCATGATCAGGCCGCCGAGGACCACGAGAAAGATGATGCGGAAGCGCAGCATGGTGTCGGAGACTATATACCAAGACCGTACGCCGTCACGCGGGCGGCCGGAGAACCAGCCACGGGGCCAGCCGGCGCAGCCCGCCACTCAGGCGGTCGCGCAGGGCTCCATGGTGGAGCAGCACCCCGCCGAGCAGGCCGATGAGCGAGCCCACCACGGTATCGAGCAGGCGGGCGTGCAACAGCGCAACGACCTCGCCGCCGCCAAGGTGCGCGGCGTCGGCGAGCAGGATGGTCAGCGGCGTGATGAACATGGCGGCGACGCCGTAATTGCGCACCACCAGGGTCTCGACCAGAGTGGTGAGCACCAGCACCGACGACGCAATGCCCCACGGGCCGAGCGGCAACCGCAGCAGCACCCAGGCCAAGCCCACGCCGGCCACCGTGCCGACAATGCGCTGCAACTGCTTGGTCCACACCGCGCGCAGTGACGCCGCCTGAATGACCGCCAGACAGCTCACCGGAACCCAGTAGGGCCGCTGCATGCCCAGCAACTGCGCCACCCCCAGCGACACGCCCACCGCCCCGCCAATGATCACCGCGTCGTAGACCACCACGTCGAAGGTGGGCTCGGGAATGGGCGGCACGGGCATGGGCTTGCAGCGCCGAAGGGTGTGGAGGCTGTAGACGAAGGCCACGCCGCAGGCCGTGAGGGTGCCGAGCGCGAACAGGCCCACGTTGTAGGGCAGCTGCTCGACGTGCGGCATGGGCGTGTAGGCGCCAATGGCCGCGGACATGATGAAGAACACCCCGCCCGGCGGCCCGACGCGGTAGGCCCGCAGGGTCATCATGGTCAGCACCGCCATGAAGGTCAGCGCGGGAAACTGCAGCACGGCGGCGAAATGGCTCGCCAGGCCCAGGGCGTAACACAGCACCATGGCGCTGGCGCAGGACATCAGCCACAACATGCGGTGCTGCAGCGGCGTGTCGGGCAGGTAGAGGAAGGTCATGCCCCCGAGCGAGGAAATGAGCCCGTCGCCGATGTGTCCGAAGTACGCCCCGGTGAACAAGGGCAAGCCCGAGGCACATGCCGCCGCCACCGGCATGGTCCACGGACGGTCGGTGGGGTGAACGGCCGCCAGGCGCGCGAGCTCGGCGCGGGCCAGATGGAGCAGCCTCGGAACACCGCGGCGAGGGCCGCTGCGCGGCCCGGTCATGCGCGCGCCCTCCCCGCCGTCCCGCGGCGGGACGCGCCTCCCGCGGCCAACATCCTCGTGCGCATCGGTCTCTGCACCATGTGCTCCATCTTAGGTTCACGCCTGGATTCGCGCTGCGCCGTCATCGCGGGCCCACGCATCGGGAACTTGTCGTCGCCGAACTGACTCCACGCATGCAGAACCTTGCATCACCTGCGTCATCGGAGCCGGAGCACAGGAGTCCATCACCTATGCCTTTGCGCTGTCTCGTTGGCTCTATGTGCAGTCGGAGCACTACAGGCCCGACGACCAGGACCACCTGCGCTGGGTGCATACCGTCGAGACACCAACCGATGGACCCAAAGGGCCCGGCTGGCACTTTGGCCGACGCGGCCGGGCCGGAGATTTTGGCGAATTCTGGACGGGTCACGTCACAGGGCGTCATTGGGGATTGAAGCAATACACCGGCCAGAAATACCTGATGTGGATGTCCGACGCCGAGGACTGCAACCTGACGGAGTGGTAAACATGAGAACCCTTACTTGGCGTAACACCACGCGCCTCATCGCCCCGGCTTGCGTGATGCTCGCTGCCCTTGTGAGCCAGCCCGGTGTCGCCTGCATTCCGTTGCCCGGGGCCTCAGGCCCGCCTTGCGTGAAGACGGGAAAGCTCAACGTTTTTGGCCTCGACGAACTTCCACCATGGATGCGCAAGGACGCCCGCGTTGCAATCGAACGTCAAGCCACCGCGGTGACCACGGACCAGAACGACGAGCGCGTGGACGACGATGACTGGGAATGGCCCGCGCCCCCCGAGGGGCTGTATCCCGATCACGCGAGCATGAACCAGGGCCGCCTCATCATCCAGCCCAGGGACGTTTCACGCACCGAGCTTGGGACATACCGATTCCTCGGCCTGGAGGACGACACCGCGAACCCGGGTGAACCCGTCATGACCGTGACGCGCCAATTCGAACGCCCTGACGGCGTGATCCTCTCACTCACGGAAAACGCCCTGCAAGGCAGCGGTGCCGCCGTGATGGTGCGCGAACTCATCCATGACTGGGTCGGCCCGTGGCCTGCGGTGTTCACGGTGCAGCGCGCACCATCCGGGCGTGTGCGCTCGGTGCTCGACTGGACCGACGACGGAACCGACTTCACCCTGATGGTGCTCGACGACGTGCGTCGGCCGCGCGGCGCCGCCGCGTACGACAAGGCGTGGCTGTTCCGCCTGGCGCAGGAGATCGAGGACGGCGCGGGCACGCACGGCCGATGATGCCCCTGGCCGCGCCCGCAGTCTTCACGCACCGCCCCTCGGCCGAACACCCTCACGCGAACCACATCACGCGAACTCCATCACGCCGCGGCCTTGTTCGCCTCCTTGTTCGCCTCCTTGCCCGCGGCGCGCTCGCGCGCCATGGTCATGGCGGTGTCCTCGATCATGTCCTCCTGACCGCCCACCATGCCGCGGCGCCCCAGCTCCACCAGGATGTCGCGCGCGGGCACCCCGTACTTCGCCGCCGCGCGCTTGGCGAACAGCAGGAACGAGCCGTATACCCCCGCGTACCCCAGCGTCAGCGCGTCGCGGTCGATGCGGATGGGGAAGTCCATCATCGGCACCACCAGGTCTTCGGCCACGTCCTGGATCTTCCACACGTCCACGCCCGTGTGCACGCCCATGCGGTCGAGCACCGCCACCAGCACTTCCATCGGCGTGTTGCCCGCCCCCGCCCCCAGCCCGGCCGAGGCAGCGTCGATGCGGTTGGCC